>NZ_JBIAVO010000011.1:0-197881 GCF_042894345.1 Kitasatospora sp. NPDC001540 | reverse complement strand
GACAGCAGCGGGTTGTTCGAGGCGGCGGTGGCGACCGGGTCCTTGGCCATGCCGGTGAACGACCCGGCGCCGTCCTTCGGCACGGCGGCGCAGGCCGCGCCGAACGGAGCGTCGGCCATCGCGGCGGAGGCGGTGGGGCTCGACTTGGCGGCGGAGCTGGGGGCCGTGGCCGAGGCCGAGGCGGACGAGGAGCTGGAGCCGCTGCTGCTGCTGCACGCGCCCAGGGATAGGGCGAGGGCCCCGGCGGCGAGCAGGGCGGACAGGGAGCGACGGGTGGTGACGGACATGGCGAAGTACTCCTCGGTTCGGGTGAAGTGGTGCTACTGCGTGGACGGTGGTCGGACGGTCAGGTGACGGTGACGACGGTGCTGTGCCAGCCCGTCGCCCCGGCGGGGAAGGGCGCGGCGCGGCTCTCGGGCTGCACGGCGCCGGTGGCGTCGGTGGCGCGCACCTCGATGCGGTGCGTGCCGGGGGTCGCGGCGGGCCAGCGGTACGACCACTGGCGCCACAGGTCGGGCCCGGCGTCAGCGGCCAACTCGGCCTGCTGCCAAGGGCCTTGGTCGACGCGGACCTCGACGACGGCGATCCCGCGGTGGGTGGCCCAGGCGGTGCCCGCGACGGCCACCTCCCCGGCCGGGACCTTCGCGAACGGCGCGGGCACCTCGATCCGGGAGGCGGTGCGGACGGTGCCGGTGCGGTCCCAGCCGCGGCGCACCCAGTACGGGTCGAAGGCGGCGAAGGTGGTGACCTCCAGGTCGACCAGCCACTTGGTGGCGGAGGTGTAGCCGTAGAAGCCGGGGACGACGGTGCGGCACGGGAAGCCGTGCGCGAGCGGCAGCGCCTCGCCGTTCATCGCGACGGCGAGCAGGGCGCGGCGCCCGTCCAGGACGGACTCCAGCGGGGTGCCGATGGTCATGCCGTCCTTGGAGCGGCCCACCAGCTGGTCGGCCCCGGCGCGGATACCGGCGCGGCGCAGCAGCGCGGGCAGCGCGGCGCCGAGCCAGCGGGTGGTGCCGACGTAGGGGCCGCCGACCTCGTTGGAGACGCAGGACAGGGTGTGGTCGAGTTCTTCGAGCGGCTCGCGCAGCAGCTCGTCGAAGGTGAGCAGTCGGGGCCGGTCGACCAGGCCGTGGATGCGCAGCGTCCACTCGCGCGGGTCGATCCGGGGGAGCGTCAGCGCGGTGTCGACCCGGTAGAAGTCGGCGTTCGGGGTGGTGAACGGCGACAGGCCGGGGACGTTCGGGTGCGCGGCGGCGGGCAGCGGGGGCAGCGGCGCGGCGGGGGAGGGGAGGCGGACGGCGTCGCGGGCGGCGGTGACGTCGAAGCGCCGGTCCGTCAGGACGCGTCCGCCGATCCCGGCCAGCGCGCCCGCGGCGAAGGTCCCGGCGGTGGCGGCCAGCACCGTCCGCCGACTCGTCACGGCTGTGCCGCCCGGCTCCGGTTCCTGCTGCGGGTGCGGTGTGCGCCAGCGCCGGGCCAGCAGCAGGACGGTCGCGGCGCCGACCAGCCCGGCGACGATCGACGGGGCGCAGTCCACGACCGCCGCGCCGGGACGGGACAGCGCGGCCCAGGCACCGAGTGCGCCGAACGCCCCGAACACCACCGCCCCGGCGAACGGGCGACGCACCGCCAGCAGCCCGGCCAGCGCGGCGAACAGAGCAGTCGTCAGGTGGATGCCGCCCAGCAGCACCGCCTTGTCGTGGGTGCCGAAGGTGCGCACCGCGTACTCCTTGAGCGGCGTCGGCGTCAGGTCGATCGCCGCCGACCCGACCGCGACCACCGGCGCGCTGCCCGCTCCCGTCGCGTACGCGGCCAACTCGCCCGCGCCCAGCGCGGCCACCGCGGAGGCCAGGCCGATCGCGGCCGCACCGGCGGCGCGCAGCAGGCGGTGGCGGCGGCCGGGCGGTGCGGCGGGGGGAGTCGGTTCATCGGTCACATCTGCGGTTCGGCGCACCGGTGGGCCCGGATTGGTCGCACCTTCCGACTCCTCCGATCGGGTGACGCCGGCGGTGCGTCCCGGGGCGCCCCTCCTCCGTCGGCGCCGCCTGCGGGCCGAGGGTGTTCCGCTCCCGAGCCGCCGAAGCTACTGTTCGGTAGCACCTTCTCCGCCGACACGTTCCGGGAGCGCCGATGGCATCCGACCGTTCCGCCCGCCTGCTGGGCGGCCTGCTGCTGACCGCCGGGATCGCGCACTTCGCGGCCCCGAAGCCGTTCGACGCGATCGTCCCGCGCGCGCTGCCCGGCTCGCCCCGGACCTGGACCCGGGTCAGCGGCGTCGCGGAGCTGGCCGTCGGCGCCGCCGTCCTCCACCCGCGCAGCCGCCGCACCGGGGCACTGGCCGCCGCGGGCCTGTTCGCGGCGGTCTTCCCCGCCAACGTGAAGATGGCGTACGACTGGCGCCACCGCCCGGCCCCGCAGCGCGCGGCCGCCCTGGCCCGGCTGCCCCTCCAGGCGCCGCTGATCGCCTGGGCGCTGCGGGTCTCCCGGAACTGACCTGCCGGAGCGGCCGGTGTCCCGCCGGACCAAGCCGCGCCGGGCGTCGCTCCGAACCAAGGGGAGCAGACAACCACGGGGCCGCGCCGCGGCCCCGTCCGGCGGAGGGGAACCCATGACCGCACCCACGACCCGCACCACACCGGCCCCCGGACGGGGGACGAGCGCCGCCGACGTGCTCGAACCGGTCCTGCACGAGCTGTTCGCGGGGCCACCGCCGTTCGCCCTGCGGCTGTGGGACGGTTCGGCCACCGGCCCGGCGGACGGCCCGACGGTGCTGGTGCGCCACCGCCGGGCGCTGCGGCGGCTGCTGTGGCAGCCGGGCGAACTCGGCCTGGCCGACGCCTGGATCAGCGGGGAGCTCGACGTCGAGGGCGACCTCGCCGAGGCCCTCTCCGCCGTCCGGCGCAGCCTCGCCGGACGGACCGTCGGGCGCCCGGCGCCGCGCAGTTGGCCCGCCCTGGCCGCGGCGGCCGCCCGGCTCGGCGTCGTCGGGCCGCCGCCGCCCCGGCCCGGCGGCCGGGCCAGGGTCCGCGGGCCCCTGCACAGCCGGGGCCGCGACCGGGCGGTGATCAGCCACCACTACGACCTGTCGAACGAGTTCTACGCCCTGCTGCTCGGACCGGCCATGGCCTACTCCTGCGCCTACTACACCCGTGACGACCAGCCCCTGCAGGCCGCCCAGGAAGCCAAGTTCGACCTGATCTGCCGCAAGCTCGACCTGCGCCCCGGCGCGCGCCTGCTCGACGTCGGCTGCGGCTGGGGCGCGCTCGCCCGGCACGCCGCCCTCCACCACGGGGCCCGCGTCACCGCCGTCACCCTCTCCGCCCGCCAGCACGCCCACGCCCGCGCCCTGGTGGCCGAGGCGGGCGTCGCCGACCTGGTCGACGTCCGGCTGTGCGACTACCGGGAGATCACCCCGGACGCCTACGACGCCGTCAGCTGCGTGGAGATGGGCGAACACGTCGGCCGGGACCAGTACCCCGGCTTCGCGGCCCGCCTGCACGCCCTGCTGCGCCCCGGCGGGCGGCTGCTGGTCCAGCAGATGTCGCGCGGGGCCGCCGCGCCCGGCGGCGGCGCGTTCATCGAGGCGTACATCACCCCCGACATGCACATGCGCCCGCTCGGGCAGACCGTCGACCTGATCGAGGCGGCGGGCCTGGAAGTCCTGCACACCGAGGCGATGCGCCCGCACTACGCCCGCACCATCGACGCCTGGCGGGCCACCCTCACCGAACACCGGGACCGCTTCACCGCGCTGGTCGGACGGCCGACGGTGCGGCTGTGGGAGCTCTACCTGGCCGGGAGCTCGCTGGCCTTCGCCGAGGGGCGGATGGGCGTCGACCAGATCCTCGCCCGCCGCCCCGGCGGCGCGGACGGGACCGTCCGGCCCGCCCGGTGGTGGGGGAACTGACGGGACGTCGGCCCGTCCACGCCCCGGCCGTTCCGGCGCAGGCCGCCGCCCGCCGGGGAGCAGCACCGGCCGCCGACCGGCGCGCGGCCGACCACGGAGGAGACCCCCATGCCCGCCCGCACCGATCGACTCCCGTCCGGCACCAGGTCCGTCCTGCTCGTCCTGCACGGGGGCAGGGCCCGGAGCCTGGCACCCCAATCCCGCCTGGGCCTGGCCAGGTTGCGCATGCGGGCCTTCGGCGCGGCCGTCCGGCGGCGGGTGGCCGATCCGTCGCTGGCGGAGGTCGAGGTGAAGTACCGCTACCGCGGATGGAACGGCGCGCACGCGCACCCCGTCGCCGACGCGGACCGGACCCTGCGGGAACTCGCGGCGCACGCGCCCGGCGTCGGGGTCGTGCTGCTCGGGCACTCCATGGGCGGACGGGCGGCACTCGCCGTCGCCGGCCACCCGCAGGTCCTCGGAGCGGTCCTGCTGGCGCCCTGGTGCGAGCCGGGCGACCCGGTGGAGCACCTGCGCGGCAGGCGCCTCGTCCTCCTGCACGACCCGTCCGACCGCGTCACCGGCGCGGGCGCCTCCCGGGCCCTCGCGGCCCGGGCCCGGCGCGCCGGGGCCGACGTGCGGTTCGTCGCGATGCCCCGCGGCGGACACGCCATGATCGGCGGCGCCCGGACCTGGCAGTCGCTCGCGGCCCGCTCCGTCACGGCGATCACCACGGGAGGACCGCTCCCTGACCTTCCCCCGGACGCGTCGTGACACGCGGCCGGAGGAGGGGCGGCCCCGTCCGCTCCGGACACTGCGCCGCCGGCCGAGGCCGTCCGCGGGAGCGCCGCGCCCTGACCGCGAAGGGCGGGAGGGCCCCGCCCCGGTGCGGGGAAAACGATGCAGCAACACTGCAAGTGGCAGGGCGCAGCGCTTGGCGGCACGTTCGGTACATGAGATCCACCTCCCTCACCGCCCCCGCGCCGTCCCTGCCCGGTGACGTCCGCCCGCTGCGCGCCGAACGGCTGCGCGGCCTGGTGGACCGGACGGCCCGGGGGGACCGCGAGGCGTACACCGGCCTGTACGAGGAGCTCGCACCGAGCGTCTACGGCATCGCGCTGCGCGTGCTGAGGGACTCCGCGCAGGCCGAGGAGGTCGCGCAGGAGGCGCTGCTGGAGGTGTGGCGCTCGGCGCCGTCCTACCGGCCCGGGCGGGGCTCCGTCACCACCTGGGCGTGCACGATCGCCCACCGGCGCGCCGTGGACCGGGTCCGCTCGGTCCGGGCGTCCTGCGAGCGCGAGCAGCGCGTCGTCCGGGAGGAGACGACGCGGCCGGAGCAGGTCGCCGAGGAGGTCGAGCGGAGCATGGAGGCGGCCCGGATCCGGCGCGCCCTGTCCGCCCTGAGCGCGGGCCAGCGCGAGGCACTGGTCCTGGCCTACTACTGCGGCTACTCGCAGCGCCGGATCGCCGACGTCCTCGACCTGCCGCTGGGCACGGTCAAGTCCCGGACGAGGGACGGCCTGCTGCGCCTGCGCGACGCCCTGCGCGACGGATGACCGCGACCCGCCCCGAGCCCGGAGGACGACCCGCCATGAGGAACGGAAGCGACCAGGAGGCGCTCCGCGCCGGACCGCCCGCCCCCGACCCGGCGGCCGTACCCGACCCGGACCCCGCCCCCGACCCGGGCGTCGGCGTGCCCACCGGGGCGGTCGCCCGCCGACTGGGCGTGTCGCCCACCACGATCCGCTCCTGGGAGCGCCGCTACGGCATCGGCCCCTCCCACCGCGGCCCGGGCCGGCACCGCAGGTGGTACCCCGAGGACGTCTCCCTGCTGGACGAGATGTGCCGACTGACCGCCCGCGGCATCCCGCCCGCCGAGGCGGCCCGGGCGGCGCGCTCCGCCGTGCCGGGCGCGCACCCGACGCCCGGGGACGCCCCGCCCCCGGCCCAGGACGCCGACGGCACCGGGCCGCTCGCGCACCGCCCGGGCGGCAGCCGCGCGATGCCGCTCGGCACCGTCCGCCCCGAGTGCCGGGGCCTCGCCCGCGCGGCCGTCAGGCTCGACGGGCCCGAGGTGGCCGGGATCCTGCGCGGCGCGGTGGACGGACTCGGACCCGTCCGGGCCTGGACCGAGGTGATCATGCCCGCCCTGCGCGCGGCGGGCCGCAAGTGGGCCGCCGACGGCGAGCAGTACGTCGAGGTCGAGCACCTGCTCTCCTGGCACGTCTCCGCCGCGCTGCGCACCGCGGCCGTCGCGCCGGTGCGGTTCCGGGAGGCCCCGCCGGTGCTGCTCGCCGCCATGCCGGGCGAGCAGCACACCCTCCCGCTGGAGGCCGTGGCGGCCGGGATGGCGGTGCACGGCCTGCCCTACCGGATGCTGGGCGCCGCGGTGCCCCCGCGGGCGCTGCTCGACGCGGTCACCCGGCTCGGCCCCTCGGCGGTGCTGCTGTGGGCCCAGAGCCGCACCACCGCCGATCCGCACCTCGCGCGCGAGGTGGGCCGGGCCTCGTGGGGCGCCGCCGGTTCGCGGGTCGACGCCCTGGTCGTCACGGCCGGACCGGGGTGGAACCGCCACGGGCACCCGGCCGGACTCGCCTGCCCGCGCACGCTCGAAACCGCCCTCGACCTGCTCCGCCGGGCCGTCGACGACCGGGCGGCCGAGGACCGGGCCCCGTCCGGCGGCACCCGCCCCGGTCCGGCCGACCGCAGCCCGGGCGACGGGCCCGGCCGGAGGCGGTGACGGGCGGGAGCCGCCGACCCGTCCGGCCGGAAGGAGACCCCGTGCTGCCCGAACCGGTGACCGCCCGCGCCCCGCGGGCGGTGCGGCCGACGCTGCTGTCCCAGGAGTGGAGCGACGTGCTCTTCCTGCACTGGCCCGTCCACCCCGCCGCGGTCGCGCCGCTGCTGCCGCCCGGCACCTTCCCGGACGTCCGCAACGGCACCACCTGGGTGGGACTGGTGGCGTTCTCCATGCGGCGGCTGGGGCCCGGCCGCACGCCCCTCCCGTACGTCGGGACGTTCCCCGAGGTCAACGTCCGGCTCTACTCCGTCGACGGGCGCGGCCGCCGCGGGGTGGTGTTCCGCTCGCTCGACTGCCCCCGGCTGTCCGCCGTGCTGGTGGCGCGCGCGGCGCTCGGGCTGCCCTACCGCTGGTCGCGGACCCGCTGGACGGCGGACGGCGAGGCGTTGCACCTCGCCACCCGGGTGCGTCGGGTCGGGGGCCGCGGCGCCCGGTGCGTGCTGCGCGCCCGGGTCGGACCGCGCCTGGAGCGGCCGGGCCCGCTCGCCGACTTCCTCACCGCCCGCTGGGGGCTGCACACCCGCACCGTCGGCCGCACGGTCTACCTGCCGGTCGAGCACCCGCCGTGGCCGCTGCACCAGGCGGAGGTCGAGCACCTCGACGAGACCCTGCTGCGGGCAGCGGGCGTCGAGGTGCTCGGGCCCCCGGCGAGCGTCCTGTTCTCGCCGGGGGTGCCGGTCCGGTTCGGACCGGGCAGCGCGGGGGTCAGCTCTTGGTGATGCCGCAGGAGTAGGTCGCGCTGCCCGATCCGCTGTAGGCCTCCAGGTCCGCGTAGTAGGTGCCGCTGCTGGTCGCCGTCCAGCTCAGCGACTCGCCCGCCCCCTTGCCGTTGTTGACCGAGCGGGTCAGGGTGCTGCCGTTCGCGTTCATGAAGTACAGGTCCGCGTCGTAGGCGGAGGGGATCGTGCAGGTGACGGTGGCGGTCTGACCCGAGGTCAGGGACAGCTTGTAGTAGTCGCGGTCCGAGGTGGACTTCATGCTGCCGGTGACGGTCACCGGGTAGCCGAGGCCGGTGAGGTCGTTCGCGGCGCCGGTGCTGTCGTTCGGCTCGGTCTCGGCGTACGAGGTGCCCGTGCCGGTGCCGCCGCCGCCGCTGCAGTCGGTGACCGGGGTGCCGCTGTAGAGGTTGGCGTCGGGGGTGCCGTTGGTCACGCTGCGGGTGTAGTAGCCGCAGGTGGGGCGGTTCTTGAAGTCGAAGGTCTGTCCGGCGGTCAGGTGCCAGATCTTGAAGTTCGAGTAGGTGAGGGGGCGCCCGGAGACGGCCTGCTCGGGCTGGTGGTCGCCGAGCACGACGTAGGCGTCCGAGCCGGAGAGGGTGGCCAGCCCGTTCTTGTCGAGGAACAGCGAGCCGCCGCCCTGCTCGACGCCCACGCCCCAGGCCTTGCCGGAGCCGGTGAGGCCGTCCTTGACCGCGCGGGCGACGAAGGCCATGGTGCGGCCCATCCGGTCCCGGGTGACGAAGTGCGAGTCGTTGACGGTGTCGGCGTAGTTCGGCCAGTTGAACATGCCGGTGGTGAAGGTGACGCTGCTGTCGTAGGGGTTGGCCAGGGCGGTGGCGGAGTCGGTGCTCGAGGTGCACGCGTCGTAGACGACGGCGCTGTTGATGTGGTGGCCGGCGCTGCCGCCGCCCGAGCCGCCGCCCTTCGCGATGACGGACTGCACGGAGGCCTGCAGCGAGGTCCCCTTCCAGGAGGCGTAGACGCACTGGTTGCCGCCCGCGAAGTACACGAACTCGGCGTTGCGCACGTCGGTGTTGACCTGGGAGCTGTTGCCGTCGGCCGCGGAGGTGACCACGTCGGTGGTGCAGGAGTTGACGCCGGACAGCCCCATGAACACGTCGCACTCGGGGGTCTGGCTGGTGCCGGTGGAGGCGGAGTCGGCGAGCACCGTGACGTCGATGCTGCCGCTCCCGCCGGTGATGGCGGAGATCGCCTTGGCCGCGGTGGCGGGCACCACGGCGCCGTCGCCGTTGAAGGTGAAGGCGGGGCCGCTCCAGGAGGTGCGGCTGGCGTCGGAGGAACTGCCGAGGCGGATGCGGGTCACCGAGGCGTGCGCGGACTGCGGGGCCGCCACCGCCCCGGCCCCGGCGGCGGTCAGGGCGAGCGCGAGCAGCGCGGCGGATCTGGTGGAGCGGAGGCGGGACAGGGCTGGGCGCATGGGAGCACTCCTGGGTGTGGGGGAGGGTGAGGCACCACCGTGGGGAGGGGTGCGTATCGGAAGTTACATCTGCTTAGATCTGATCAGTAGATGTAATTCCCGTTCCTGGGGCAAAGCTTCTCTCAAGGACCGGCGGCCCGAGCCGTGCGCAATCGATGCGACTTCCGGTCGGCGAGCGACCGTGTGCACGGTGGTCGGCGGGGGCCTACGGAACGAGGAGTGATCGCCATGATGATCGTTCGCAAGCTGCACGAAGCCGGTGTCACCAGCGAGCACGCCTACGCGGCCGCGCTCGGCTCGGTGGGGCTCTCCCTGTTGAGCTGGGCGGTGTCCATGAAGGCCGAGCGGGCGGGCATCGAACGGGCCGACCGGTGGGGCATCTTCGTCGGCGAGTGGGCACCGACCTTCTTCGGCCTCGGCCTGGCCCTCGCGCGCTACGAGGGCGGGGCGGGCGGCGAGGCGGGTGACCACCGCAGCGCGTGGTTCGACCGCCGGGCGGCGGCCGCCGAGGCGGGCTGAGCGCCGCCGCTGCCGGGCCCCGGCGGCGGACGGCGGAAGGCGGAGAACCCGACACCCGGGTCCGGTGCGCGGTGCACCGGGCCCGGGTTCCCCGCCGCGCGGGGGCGGGGCCGGGCGGGGGTGCCGGCCGACGGGTCGTCAGTCGAGGGCGCCGTTGATGGTGGCCTGCGGGATGGCGATGCTGGGCACGTGGTAGGCGTCGAGGATCTTGCCGTACGAGCCGTCGTCCATCAGGGACTGGAGCGCGGCCCGGACGGCCTCCTTCAGCCCGGGGACGGACTTGGAGACGCCGATGCCGATCGGCGAGGCGCTGGTCGGTCCGACGGCCGCCTTGCCGAGGACGGTGTCGAACGTGCTGCCCCCGTCCGCGGTGTCCGCCACGTAGGCGGCCGTCACCTCGTCGAGGAAGTCGGCGGACACCTTCCCCGAGCGCAGCGCGAGCTGCGCCTCGGAGTCCTTCGGGAAGGCGAGGACGGTGATCGGCGGCTTGCCCTCCTGCTTGCAGAGCTCCTGGCGCTGGTCGAGGATCTTCTGGTGGTTGGTGCCGGCCTGCACCGAGACGCTCTTGCCGCACACGTCGGTGACCACCTTGATGCCGTCGGGGTTGCCCTCCTTGACCAGCCAGCCCGGCCCGGCGTTGACGTAGTCGACGAAGTCGACGGCCTCCTCGCGCGCCTTCTTGTCCGTCATGGCGGACATGACGGCGTCGAACTTGCCGGCCTGCACCGCGGGGAGGAGGCCGTCGAACTTCTGGCCGGTGAACTCGAACCGGACGCCCAGCCGGGCGCCGATCGCCTGGCCCAGGTCGTGGTCGATGCCGGTGATCTCCTGGCTGCCCTCGGAGACGTACATCTCGAACGGCGGGTAGGGGACGTCGGTGGCGACGCGGACCTTGCCCGCCTTCCGGACCGCCTCGGGCAGCTTGTCGGTGAGCTTCGGGTCGGACGCGATCGTGACGCCCTTGACGACGGTGGTGGCCGGCGAGGCGGACGCGCCGCTGCGGGCCGGGTCGGCGGCGGACGATCCGCAGGCGGTCAGGGCGAGGCCGCAGGCGGTCGCCAGGGCCGTGGAGGTGAGCAGTCTGATCGTGCCTGCGGTGCGGGAGGAGGTCATGGGGGAGCCCTTCGATCGTGCGCCTCGGAGGAGTGTGTGCGGTGCGAACAGAAGTTACATCTGACTCGTGTTTGGCGAACATGTATCGGGAGTTACATTCGCGCAACGGTGTCGAGGGCTGGGGCGCTGGGGCCGTCCGGCCAGGACGGCCGACGGGGCGCGCGCCATTGATTCGTTACGAAAGCTCTGCTAGTTACTCATTCTGAAACGTACAGTACGAGCTGTGCGGTCTCCGCGACAGATCCGGGACACCGTGAACCCTCACCCCACGCCCACCGAGCCCGGCGGCCCCCGCCGCGTCGAGCACGACCTCCTCGGCGAGCGCGAGCTGCCCGCCGGGGCCTACATCGGCATCCACACCCTCCGGGCCACCGAGAACTTCCCGCTGACCGGGACGCCCGTCTCCGTCCACCCCGAACTCGTCACCGCCCTCGCCGCGGTGAAGCAGGCCGCGGCGCTCGCCCACCGGGAGCTCGGCGCCTTGGACGACCGCCGCTGCGAGGCCGTCGTCGCCGCCTGCCGGGAGATCCGCGCCGGACTCTGGCACGAGCACTTCGTGGTCGACGTCCTCCAGGGCGGCGCCGGCACCTCCACCAACATGAACGCCAACGAGGTCATCGCGAACCGGGCCCTGGAGATCCTGGGGAGCGGGCCCGGCGACTACGCGCTGCTCAGCCCCAACGACCACGTCAACCTCGGCCAGAGCACCAACGACGCCTACCCCACCGCGGTGAAGCTCGCGCTCCACGAAGCCGCCCACGCCCTCGCGCCGGCCATGGACCGCCTCGCCGACGCGCTCGCCGAGCGCGGGGCCGCCTTCGCGGACGTGGTCAAACTGGGCCGCACCCAACTGCAGGACGCCGTGCCCATGACGCTCGGCCAGGAGTTCGGGGCCTTCGCGCTCGGCGTCCGCGACGACACCGCCGTCCTGCTCCGCTCCACCCGCGCCCTGTGCGAGATCACCATGGGCGGAACCGCCATCGGCACCGGCCTCAACGCCCACCCCGGCTTCGCGCGGGCCTGCGCCGACCACCTCGCCGAGATCACCGGGGTGCCCGTGCACCCGGCCCGCGACCTCGTCGAGGCCACCCAGAGCACCGGGGCGTTCATCGAACTCTCGCACGCCCTCAAACGCTTCGCGCTCCGCCTGGTCAAGGTCTGCAACGACCTGCGCCTGCTGTCCTCCGGCCCCCGGGCCGGGCTCGCCGAGATCAGGCTGCCCGAACTGCAGGCGGGCTCCAGCATCATGCCCGGCAAGGTCAACCCCGTCGTCCCCGAGGCCGTCACCCAGGTCTGCTTCGACGTCGTCGCCGCCGACACCGCGGTCTCGCTGGCCGCGCAGGCGGGCCAGTTGCAACTCAACGCCTTCGAGCCGCTGATCGCCCACCGCCTGCTGACCGCCCAGCGCCGCCTCGCCGCCGCCTGCACGCTGCTCGCCACCGCGTGCGTCCGAGGGATCCGCGCCGACGCCGAGCGGGCGTACGGCCACGCCAGCGGGTCCGCCGCCCTCGCCACCGCGCTCAACCCGGTCATCGGCTACGAGCTGTCCACTGCACTCGCGCGGCGCGCGGTGGCGCAGCGGCGGCCGGTGCGCGAGGTCGCGGGGGAGGCGGGGGTGCTGCCGCCCGAGGTCCTCGACGAACTGCTCGACCCCCGCCGCCTGGCCGGCGGGTAGCGCGCGGCCCCCTCCGGCGGGCCCGGGCACGCCGAACGCTGCACGGACGATGCGACTTCCGCCGGGCGGGGCCTCCGGCGAGAGTGGATCACGGGGAACCACCCCCGAGGCACGAATGGAGCGCTGTCATGGACTTCCGCGACGAGCTTCCCGTCGACCACCGACTCGCCAACGTCTACCGGATCGGCGCCGGACTGTGCGGCGTGGTGCTGCTGGTCTTCGGCTGCCTGGGCCTGGCGGACGGCCTGGCGTTCTTCAGCACCAGCGGCGAGCGGGTCGCCGGGCTGACGAGCAACGGCCTGCTCAGCCTGGTCTCCATCGCCACCGCGGCGGTGCTGATCGCCGGAGCGGTGATCGGCGGCAACACCGCCTCCACGATCAACATCGTGGTGGGCACCCTCTTCGTCCTGAGCGGGTTCGTCAACCTCGCCCTGCTGGACTCGGGGGCCAACGTCCTGGCCTTCCGGATCCCCAACGTCCTGTTCAGTTTCGTCATGGGCCTGGTCATCGCCACGTTCGGCATGTACGGCCGGGTCAGTTCCAAGCTGCCGCTCGACAACCCGTACTGGCGGCACCGCCACCCCGAGGGGGCCCGGCCCGAGGCGGCCCGGCCCGTGGCGGCGCGGTTGCTCGGTGCCCCGGAGGCGCGTCCGGGCATCACCGGCCCGACCCGGTAGCCGGACGCACGGCCCCGAGCGGGCGCAGGGCGGCTCCCGCGAACCCCGACGGCCGGGGCCCGCGGGAGCCGGAAGGGTTCGACGGACGAGAGGGAGGTGCCTCGTGGACGTGCACGGTGCCCGGCTGCTCGTGGTGGGCGCGACGGGGGAGTTCGGCACGCTAGTGGCCGGGCTCGCGGCCGACCGCGGGGCGCGCGTGGTCCCCGCCGGGCGTGAGGCCGGGCGGCTCGCGGCGGTGGCCCGGAGCGTCGGCTCCCCGTTCGCGCCGACCTTCGACGCGTACGACCTCGACCGCTGCTCGGTGCTCGCCGCCCGGGCCGCCGAGCACCTGGGCGGACTCGACGCCGTCCTGGTCAGCATGGGCGCCGTGGCGTTCGGGCGGGCCGAGGAGGCGTCGGCCGAGATCGAGGAGCACCTGATGGCGGTCAACGCGCTGGCCCCGATCGCCGTCCTGCGCGGGGCCCTCCGCACCATCGGCCGGGGCGGCGCCGTCGGGGCCGTCACCGGGATCGTCGTCGAGCGCCCGACGGCCTCGGCGGGCGCCTACCGCGCGTCGAAGGCGGCGCTCAGCGGGTGGCTGGAGACCGCGCGGCTGGAACAGCGGGCCAGGGCGGTCGGTGTCCTGGAGGCCCGGCCTCCCCACCTGGCGAACGGTTTCGCGGGGCGGGCCGTCGCCGGGGTTTCGCCGCACCTGCCCGCCGGGAGCGACCCCGGCCCGTGGGCCGCTGCCGTCCTCGACGCGCTGTTCGCGGGAGCGGACCTCGTCCGCCCGGCCCCGGGGGACGGGTGCACCCCCCGCATCGAGGGCGCCTCTCCCCTGCGGTCGAAGCGGAACGTACAGAACCGTGACGGTCGCGGGTAGATGTAACGACCTTTCAGGAGGGACCCTCAGGCATCTGAGGGCCCATCAGTGCTTTTTCCGAGGCTCGTCGAGCGTTACAGATTTGTATCCTTCATTACATATGGCCATCAAGATGGTTTACCTGTAACGTCCTGGCGTGCGGCGCGGCCCCTCGGCGCCGCTCAGGTCCTCGAAAGGTTGCTCCGTGAACTCCTCCGCCCCCCGCAGACCGGCCCGGCCGGCCGCGGCCGCCCTCGTCCTGTGCGGCTCCCTCGCCCTGACCGCCTGCGGGAGCAGCGGGACCAGCGGTCCCGCGGCGACCGGCCCGGTCACGGTCGCCGGTGTCAGCATCAGCTCCGACCCCGCCCTCCACGACGCGCTGCCCGAGGCGGTCCGGAAGGCGGGCAAGGTCCGCGTCGCCACCGACGTCCCCTACCCGCCGTTCGAGATGTACGTCTCCGAGGGCAGCAAGGAGATGACCGGCCTCGACCACGACCTCGGACAGGCCGTCGGCGCCAAGCTCGGCGTCCGGTTCGAGTTCCAGGCGCAGAAGTTCGACGGCATCGTCCCCGCCCTGCAGGCCGGCAAGTACGACGCCGCGATCAGCGCCATCACCGACAACAAGGAGCGCGAGCAGGTCGTCGACTTCGTCGACTACTCGGTCTCCGGCAGCGGCGTCCTGGTCGCCAAGGGCAACCCGCAGAAGATCACCACCCTCGACGACCTGTGCGGCCACCCCGTCGCCGTGCAGAGCGCCACCAACCAGCAGAAGCTCCTGGACCAGCACCAGGACAAGTGCCGCGAACTCGGCCGGGGCGCCATCGACGTCCAGACCTTCCCCAAGGACTCCGACGCCCAACTCGCCCTGCGCTCCGGCAAGGTGGTCGCCGACGTGCTCACCAAGCCCGCCGCCGGATGGACCGCCAAGAGCGCCGACGACGGCGCCGCGTTCGAGGTCGTCGACGACCCGGCCGCGCTCGGCGGCTACCACGCCTCCCCGAACGGCATCGCCGTCGCCAAGAACCTGCCGCAGCTGACCGACGCGGTGCAGAGGGCCGCGCAGGCCCTGATCGACGACGGCTCGCTCGCCAAGATCTACGACAAGTACGGCGTCGCCTCGATCGCCGTCAAGCAGGCCACCAAGAACGGCGCGGTGGACTGACATGCCCGTCACCGAACGCCCCGCCGAGGCGGCCCCCGCCCGGCCGGACGACCTGGTGGCCGTCCCGGTCCGGCACTGGGGGCAGTGGACCGCCGCCGTCGTCGCCGTGCTCGGCCTGGTCGGCCTGGTCGGCTCGCTCGCCAAGAACCCGAACCTGAAGTGGGACGTCGTCGGCCACTACCTGTTCGCCGACCTGATCTTCGACGGCCTGTTCACCACCCTGTGGCTGACCGTCGCCGCGATGGCGGTCGGCCTGGGCCTGGGCACCCTGGTCGCCGTCATGCGGCTGTCGACCAACCCCGTCCTGTACGGGCTCTCCACCGGCTTCGTCTGGCTGTTCCGCGGCACCCCGCTGCTGGTCCAGATCCTCTTCTGGGGCTACGCCGCCGCGCTCTACAAGCACCTGATGATCGGCATCCCGTTCACCACGGTCACCTTCGTCGAGTTCGACACCAACAACCTGCTGCCCGCCTCCGTCGCGGCGCTGCTCGCACTGGGCCTGAACGAGGCCGCCTACGCCTCCGAGATCGTCCGGGCGGGCATCCAGTCCGTCGACCCGGGCCAGACCGAGGCCGCCCACTCGCTGGGCATGAAGCCCGCCCTGACGATGCGCCGGATCGTGCTACCGCAGGCGATGCGGGTCATCATCCCGCCGATGGGCAACGAGACCATCAACATGCTCAAGACCACCGCGTACGTCTCGGTGATCGCCGCGCACGACCTGATGTCCAACATCCAGGACGTCTACAACCAGAACTACCAGATCATCCCGCTGCTGGTGGTCGCCGCCCTCTGGTACCTGGCGCTGGTCACCGTGCTGTCCGTGCCGCAGTCCTGGCTGGAGCGCCGCTACGGCCGCGGCACCGCCCGCGCCGGGCAGGTCTCCCCGCTGCGGCGGATGCTCACCGGCCTCCCCGGCCTGCTCCCCACCACCCGCGAACGGAAGGGCTGAACCGATGGCCCGCCCCATGGTGCACGCCGAGGGCGTGCGCAAGCACTTCGGCCGGCTGGAGGTCCTCAAGGGGATCGACCTGACCGTCGAGCGCGGACAGGTCTGCTGCCTGCTCGGCCCCTCCGGCTCCGGCAAGTCGACCTTCCTGCGCTGCATCAACCACCTGGAGAAGGTGGACGGCGGACGCCTCACCGTCGACGGCGACCTGGTCGGCTACCGGCAGTCGGGCAACCGGCTGCACGAGCTGCGCGAGGCCGAGGTCGCCGAGCGCCGCCGCGAGATCGGCATGGTCTTCCAGCGCTTCAACCTCTTCCCGCACATGACCGCCCTGGAGAACGTCACCGAGGCGCCGGTCCGGGTCGTCGGGGTCAACCGCACCGACGCCCGGCAGGAGGCCCTGCGCCTGCTGGAGCGGGTCGGCCTCGGCGACCGCGCCGACCACTACCCCGCCCAGCTCTCCGGCGGCCAGCAGCAGCGGGTGGCCATCGCCCGCGCGCTGGCGATGAAGCCCAAGCTGATGCTCTTCGACGAGCCGACCTCCGCCCTCGACCCCGAACTCGTCGGCGACGTCCTGGACGTGATGCGCGACCTGGCCGCCGACGGCATGACGATGGTCGTGGTCACCCACGAGATCGGCTTCGCCCGCGAGGTCGGCGACACGGCCGTCTTCATGGACGAGGGCGTGGTCGTCGAAGCCGGCGACCCGCGCAGGGTCCTGGTCGACCCGGAGCAGGAGCGCACCAAGGCGTTCCTCTCCAAGGTCCTGTGAGCGCCCCCGCCGAACCGGCGAACCGCGCGGCCGCCACCGAACTGGCGGCCGCCGCCGAGCAGGCCCTGCCCCGCTACCTCGCCGACCTGGCCGAACTCGTCGCCATCGACTCCGGCTCCTACGACGCCGACGGCGTGAACCGGGTCGCCGACTGGTTCGAGCACCGGCTGCGCTCGATCGGGTTCACCACCGAGCGCACCACCCCCGGGCGGGTGGACGGACACCGCTTCGGGGACGTGCTCGTCGCCAGGCTCACCGGGTCCGTGCCGGAGGAGGACGGCGGAGCGCGGATCGTCCTCGTCGGCCACATGGACACCGTCTTCGAGGAGGGCACCGCCGCGGCCCGCCCCTTCCACGTCCTGGACGGCCGGGCCCACGGACCCGGCGTCAGCGACGACAAGGGCGGCCTGCTGGCCGGGGTCACCGCGGCCGAACTCCTGGTCCGCCACGGCCGGACGGCCTTCGCCGAGCTCGTCGTCCTCGCCACCCCCGACGAGGAGGTCGGCTCCCCGGCCAGCCGGCCGGTCACCGAGCGCACCGCCCGGGGGGCGCACTACGCGCTCGGCCTGGAGTGCGCCCGGGAGAACGGCGACCTGGTCATCGAGCGCAAGGGCGTCGCCGACCTGCTGGTCACCGTCACCGGGCGGGCCGCCCACGCCGGGATCGAGCCCGAGCGCGGCGCCAACGCCGCCCTCGCCGCCGCCCACCTGGTGGTCGCCCTGCAGGCCCTCAACGGCACCTGGCCCGGCGTCACCCTGAACGTCGGCGTCGTCCGCGCGGGCACCCGCACCAACATCGTGTGCCCCCAGGCCGAGCTGTACGCCGAGGTCCGCGCCACCACCACCGCCGGCCTGGACACCGCGATCGCCGAGATCCGCGCGGTCGCCGCCCGGACCGTCGTCGAGGGCACCGCGGCCCGGGTCGACCAGCTGGACCTGTGCCCGCCCATGGAGCACACCCCGCAGGCGGCGGCCGTGCTCGCCGCGGCCCTGCGCACCGGCGCCGACCTCGGCCTGCGGATCCGCGGCGCCTCCACCGGCGGGGTGGGCGACGCCAACCTCACCTCGGGCCTGGGCATCCCCACCCTCGACGGCCTCGGCCCGGTCGGCGGGGCCGACCACACCCCCGAGGAGTGGCTCGACACCGCCGGCGCACCGGGCCGGATCGCCCTGCTGGCGATGCTCGTCGAGCGTCTCGGACGGCGCTGACACCCCCACCGGTGCCCCACGACCGGCCCGCGCGGCCCGGCTCACCCCGCCCGCGCGGGCCGCACCACCGCCGGGGGGGGGCCCCCCCCCCCCCCCCCCCCGCCCCCCCCCGGGCGCGCCCCCCCCCCCCCCCCCCGTGGCCGGGGTTGACGCCCCCCGGCGCCCCCCCCGGGGCGGCCGCCCCCCCCCCCCGGGGGCCCCCCCCCCCGCCCGGCGGCCCCCGCCCCCCCCCCCCGGGGGGGCCCCCCCCCCCGCGGGGCGCGCCCCCCCCCCGCCCCCCCCCCGCCACCGCACGGTTCCAGCATCCAACGACCACGGAGTTCCCGGATGAACCGACACCTGCGCACCCGCTGCGGGCGCACCGCCCTCGCCCTCGCGGCCGCACTGACCCTCCTCGCCGCCACCGCCCAGACCGCCGCCGCCCGCCCGGCCGCGGCCGGGGGCACCCTGATCCTCGTCGGCGGCGGCCTGAAGGACGGCAACGCCGAGATCTACGGCGAGATCGTCCAGAAGGCCGGCGGCGCCGGGAAGGCCCGCATCGGCGTGCTGACCGCCGCCTCCGTCCCCGAGAGCCAGGACCCCGACGCCGCCGACCCCGACACCTGCTCCAACTCCCGCTGCAACGGCCTCTACTACGCGGCCCTCCTCGAGCACTACGGCGCGGCCGACGCCCAGTGGGTGCCGATCGACGTCGAACACGTCGACGCCGCCGACTCGGACGCCGTGGTCGCCCAGGTCGAGTCCATGACCGGCTTCTTCTTCGGCGGCGGCGACCAGTACCGCTACGTCACCAGCCTCCTGCACGGCGACGCCCACACCGACTCCAAGGTCATGGCGGCCATCCGCCGCAAGCTCGCCGCCGGAGCCGTCGTCGCGGGCTCCAGCGCCGGGGCGCAGATCGCCTCCGGACCCGACATGGTCACCGGCGGCGACAGCTACCAGGCCCTGCGCGACGGCAGCGCCCCCGGCTACTTCGAGGACCCGACCCGGCTCGGCTACCTCCCGCAGGGCGGCTTCGGCCTCTTCGACGCGGGCCTGCTCGACACCCACACCGGCACCTACGGCCGCGAGGGCCGCGCGATCCGGCTGGCCGCCGACACCGGCCACGACCGGGTGTTCGCCCTCGACGAGAACACCGCGATCGAGGTCGAGCACGCCGGCACCCGCGGCGAGAGCCTGCGGGTCCTCGGCACCCACGGCGTCTCGGTCCTCGACCTGCGCTCCGCCCGGACCGGCACCACCGGCGGCCACTGGACGATCGACGGGGTCCGCTACAGCTACCTCACCGACGGCGACCGCTACGACCCGCGCACCTGGCACGCGCAGGCCGGGGCGGGCAAGCGCCCCCTCACCGCCACCGCCGACACCCCCGTGCCGCCCAACCACGACGCGTTCTACTCCGCGGCCGACCCGGACGGCCGGCCCTACTCCTTCTCCGGCACCGCCCGCGCCCTGACCGCGACCACCGCCCAGCGCACCGCGACCGCCGACACCTTCGAGTCCGCCCCCGCGTTCACGGCCCTCCTCCGCAAGCGCGGCGACACCCGGGCGTGGACCGCCGACGGCACCACCGCGGCCTCCTTCACCGACCTGGAGGTCGGCGTCCACCCGGCCGCCGACTGATTCCGGCCCCGCTCCGGGGCACCCGAACGTTCCGTGATCTCCGCAGCCCGGCACTTCGCTAGGCTGCGGAGGCACGTGCCGCGCCGCACCACCGACGACCGCCCGCAGCCCGGGAAGGGGAGCCCCGCCCATGCCCACCGTCACGCTCGCCGAGGACATCCGCCAACGGCTCGGCGACTGCAGCCCCGCCGAGCGCAAGGTGGGCAGGATCCTGCTCGCCGGGTGGCCGGCCGCCGGGTTCGAGACCATCGCCACCCTCGCCGAGCGCGCCGACGTCAGCGCCCCCACCGTCATCCGGTTCGTCAACCGCCTCGGCTACCGGGGCTTCCCGGACTTCCAGGCGGCCCTGCGCGCCGAACTCGACGAACGCCACGCCTCGCCCGTGACGCTCTACAGCAGCGGCAACTACGGCAGCGGCAACTACGGCAAGGCCGCCGCCGACCCCGCGGCCGTCGGGGCCAAGGCCGAGAACCTGCTCGCCCACGGCCGCGAGGTGTTCACCGCGGCGGTCGACCGCACCCTCGCCGAGGTCACCCCGCACGACCTCGACCGGGCCGTCCAGCTCCTCGCCGACCCCAAGCGGCGCATCACCCTCGTCGGCGGTCGCTTCACCAACCTCTTCGCCCAGTACCTCGGGCTCCACCTGATGCAGGTGCGCGACGACGTCCGTTTCCTCCCCGACCGGTCCGTGGAGCGCACCGCGCTGCTCTCCTCGCTCGCCCGCCGCGACGTCCTGGTCGTCTTCGACTACCGCCGCTACGAGGAGGACAAGGTCACCGTCGCCGAACTCGTCCGCGAGGCCGGGGGGCGCGTCGTCCTGTTCACCGACACCTGGCTCTCGCCCGTGAGCACCCACGCCGAGGTCGTCTTCTCCAGCCAGGTCGGCGCCCCCTCGCCGTACGACAGCCTGGTGCCGACGCTGGCCGTGGTCGAGAGCCTCGTCGCCGGGCTGATCGCGGAACTCGGCGACCGGGCCCACCAGCACATGCGCCACAACGAGGAGACCGCCACCCGGGCGGGCCTCACCTGAGGCCCGCCCCGGTGACGGGGCGTCAGCAGACGGGCGTCCCGGCGTAGAGGCCGGGGTCGGGCACGCCGTTGACCACGCTGCGGGTGTAGTAGCCGCAGGTGGGGCGGTTCTTGAAGTCGAAGGTCTGTCCGGTGGTCAGGTGCCAGATCTTGAAGTTCGAGTAGGTGAGGGGGCGCCCGGAGACGGCCTGCTCGGGCTGGTGGTCGCCGAGCACGACGTACGCGTCCTGCCCGGACAGCGTGGCGAGGCCGTTCCTGTCGAGGAACAGCGAGCCGCCCTCCTCGACCCCGACGCCCCAGGCCTTGCCGGAGCCGGTGAGGCCGTCCTTGACCGCGCGGGCGACGAAGGCCATGGTGCGGCCCATCCGGTCCCGGGTGACGAAGTGCGAGTCGTTGACGGTGTCGGCGTAGTTCGGCCAGCTGAACAGGCCGGTGGTGAAGGTGACGCTCCGGTCGTAGGGGTCGGCCAGGGCGGTGGCGGAGTCGGTGCTCGAGGTGCACGCGTCGTAGACGACGGAGCTGTTGACGTGGTGCCCGGCGCTGCCGCCGCCGACGCCGCCGCCCTTCGCGACCACCGACTGCACGGAGGCCTGGAGCGGGGTGCCCTTCCAGTGGACGTAGTTGCACTGGTTCCCGCCGGCGAAGTAGACGAACTCCGCGTTGCGCACGTCGGTGTTGACCTGGCTGTTCGACGCGTCCTGGGTCGAGGTCAGGACGTCGGTGGTGCAGGAGTTGACGCCGGGCAGGCCGATGATCACGTCGCACTCCGGCGTGGGGCTGCCGGAGGCGGCGGACGCCGCGAGCACCGTGACGTCGATGCTGCCGCTGCCGCCCCGGATCGCGTTCACGGCCTTGGTCATGGTGTCCGGCACGACGGCGCCCGACCCGTTCATGGTGTACGCGGGACCGCTCCAGGCGGACCGGGCCACGTCGCCCGCGCTGCCCTGGCGGTAGCGGGTGACCTTGGCCTCGGCGACCGCGGGCAGCGACAGGACCGCGGTGGCCGCCAGGGCGGTGGCGACCACCGAACGGCCGGCGCGGCGTCGGGTGGTGGTTCGGATGGGCACGGGGCCTCCAACTCGGCTGTGGGGGAATGCCTGAGGGACCCTGCAGGGGTGGAACAGAAGATACAGAAAACTCTATAACTCCAACAGATGTACTGTCTGCTTCAGTCGTGGCCCGGCCGCGCCCGGGCGCCGCCCCCGTGGCGAGCGGCGCTCCGGGCCCGCGGGCGCGGTCAGCCGCCCGCGCCCGCGTACAGCGCGACGGCGTCGCCCGCGCCGACCGTGGCGGTGAAGGTGCCGTCGGCGGCGACGGTGTACTTGGGCCCGCTGCAGCCGCCGCCCGCGCTCGGGTCGCCGTGCTGGACGTCGCAGTAGCTCCCGGCGGGCAGCGAGGTCTGGAAGGTCCGGGTGAGCGCGGTGGTCTCGTGGTTGATCGCCACGTAGCCCTTGGAGCCGCGGCCGAAGGCGATCGCGTTGTTGCCGTTGGACCACCAGTTGGTGACCGCGGTGCCGTTCACGGCGTTGCGGAAGCCGACCATGTTGGCGATCTGCCGCCAGGCGTGCTGGCACTTCCAGCCGTCCTGGTAGCAGGCGTTGACGGTGCCCCCGTTCGGCGGCCCGGCGTCGATGTCGCTGAACTCGTAGCCCGAGTAGACGTTCGGCGAGCCGTACGGCCAGGCCAGCAGGTACACGTTGGCCAGGGTGTAGGTGTTGCCGTACTTGTAGTTGAGGGTGGAGCCGTTGCGTTCGGTGTCCCAGTTGTCGGTGAAGGTGCGGGAGTTGGCGCTCGGCAGGTAGCCCGCGCCCCAGGAGTCGTTCCAGTTGCCGAGGTAGGCCAGCTTCTCGCTGCCGAAGATCCGCTTGAGGTCGTAGGCGCCCATGAAGGCGTCGACGTCGCCGGTGCCGGTGTACTCGGAGGGCTGGACGGCCTCGCCCGCGCCGTAGATGACCTCCTGGGCCCAGTAGACGCCGGGGTTGGTCAGCTTGGCCTTGATGGCGGAGAGGTCGGCGGCGGCGATGTGCTTGGCGGCGTCGATCCGGAAGCCGTCGACGCCCTTGGCGATCAGGCCGTTGAGGTAGGCGGCGATGGTGGAGCGGACGTAGTCGCTGCCGGTGTCCAGGTCGGCCAGGCCGGAGAGTTCGCAGTTCTGCACGTTGGAGCGGTCCGCGTAGTTGGAGATGTTCGTCCGGCAGGAGTGGAAGTCCTGGGTCTGGTAGTAGCCGGGGTAGTCGTACTTGCTGTAGACCGTCCCGCCGGTGCCCGTGCCGCTGCCCGCGCTCATGTGGTTGACCACGGCGTCGACGACCACCTTCACGCCCGCGGCGTGGCAGGTGCTGACCATGGCGCCGAAGGCGGTCGCGCTGCCCAGCCGTCCGGCGATCTTGTAGCTGACCGGCTGGTAGGACGTCCACCACTGGCTGCCCTGGATGTGCTCCTGCGGGGGCGACACCTCGACGTAGCCGTAGCCCTTGGGGCCCAGCACGTTGGTGCACTCCTTCGCCACGGAGGCGTAGGACCACTCGAACAGGGTGGCCGTCACGGTCTTGCCGCCCGGGGTCGCGGCGACGGCTTCGGTGGGGGCGGCGGCCAGGCCGGTCGCCGCGGTGACGACGGCCAGCGCGGCGGCGGTCAGCGCGGCCCGGCGCCGGTGGCGGGGCGTGGGGGAGGGGTGGTCCACGGTGTTCCTCCGGGTGGGGGTGGGAGGCTGGGCGTGCCGGAACGTTTCGACTTGCGGAGAGTTGCTGCAAACTGTCTGCAACTTGCCGGAAACATTTGCGGCAGCGCAGAACGTACGGCCCGCCGACGGGGCCGTCAAGGGTTCCCGTCGGCCCCCGCCCCACAGGACGGGACACCTGGGAGGCGGCGTCGGCCCACCGGCCGGTGCGGCGGGCCCCGGCGAGAGCGCCGGTGCGGGCGAGCACCCCGCCGACCGGCTGCGGGCCGGGTCGGCGTCCGTCACGCGACCGCAGTGCGACGTGCTCGTCAGCCGCCTCCTCGGCGACCCGGTCCAGGGTGCGGAAGACGTGCGCGTCCTCGAGCTGGATCGCCCGCACCCGGGTCAGGCCGCCGAGCGCGCCCGAGGGTTCGGAGCGGTGCGTGCCGCCCGACTCGGCCGTCCGCAGGGGTGGTTCGCGGTGGTTCGCGGTAGCTGCGGGACCGGGAGCGGTAGACCACCGCGTGGTGGGGACACAGGCCCGGCCGCAGGAGGACCTGCTCTCCACGTCGAACAGGCCCGGTGCGCGGCCGGCCGGTCCTGCGGTGGTCGTGCACGGTGGTCACCGCGGTCTCCCCGCTGGTCGCGGAGCAGGTGACCGGGCCCACGACGAAGCCCCGGGGCCGGGCGAGAATCCAGCGCATGGATGACGCGTTCGCACTTCTCCGGCGGGCTGTCGAGCTGCTGCCCGAGGACGCCGTGGCGGAGAACGGCCGGTCGGTCGGGAACGTTCGCGAGGAACTCGCCTACCAGGAGTGGGAGATGGCGCTCGACCTGCTGATCGAGATCGCCGACGTCCGTCCCCTGTCCACCGCCTTCTGGGAGATGCTCGCCGAGGCCGCCCGGCAGATGATGCTCGACCACCACCGCCGTTGGTGCGAGTGGAGGGCCTGGGAAGTCAGGCACGGCACCGTTCGCGCGACCCTGACCCTGCTGGGCACCGACGAGGGCGGACGCCGGAGCGCCTTCGCGGGGGACGGGTGGCTCAGGCCGCTGTGGGACATCGGCAACCGCACCGCGGACGGGCAGCGCGATCTGAGCGTCGCGAGGATCTGGGTGGAGTCCGCCCCGCACCTCGGCCCCGGGGAGACGGCCGACATCCGGCTGGCCCCCCTCCGTCCCGAGCAGTGGCGGCACTTGAAGCCCGGCGACGTGGTGGCGATGCACGAGGGCCGGCCTCCCGTCGGGATCGCCGAGACCATCGAGGTCCTCCCGCCCGGTGCCTGAGGGCCGGTCGGAGCACCGGGTGCGGAGCGCCGACGGCCGGGGCGGCCGAACTCGCGGGCGGCCCTCCGGGCGAGGCCCACTGTACGGTCCGGTTCCGTCGCCGGGCAGCGGGTGGGCGTCGGTGGTCACGGGGCGTTCCAGCGGAGGGGGGTCGGGCCGGCCGGGTCCGGGGTGGTGAAGCCGAGGTCGCGGTAGAGCCGTTCGCCGCCGGGGGAGGCGGTGAGGTGGACCTGTCCGCAGCCGACGTCGACGAGCCACTGCCGGGCGGCGGCGACCGTCTGCCGGGCGCGGCCGCGGTGGCGGTGGGCGGGGTCGGTGGCGACGGAGGCGATGGCCCGATGTACGGGGCGCGGCCCGGGCGGGGCGGGGACGGGTCTGCTGCGTGGAGCGGGACGGCAAGTCCCGGCGGTTCAGGGCGTGTTGGGGTTCGGTGCCCGCGCGACCCGCTCGGGCCGGGCGGAACAGCTGGCCGGGCCCGGTAGTTGCGCGGAGCCAGGGCTCAACGTTCCTGGGGCGGCGGCCAGTTGCCCGACCGGGCCAGGGTCAGGACGAGGGCGGCGATGTTCCAGGCGTCGTCCGCGCCGCTGTGGTGGCGGCCCTCCAGGGGGAGCCCGGCGAGTTCGAGGGCGCGGGCCATGCCGGGGCGCTTGCGCAGGGCGTGGGCCTCGGTGAAGGCGGCCTTGGCGTTGGTGTGGTGGCGGCCGAACGGGTAAGCGGTGCCGGTGGCCCGGCACTGGCGGGTGAACTGCAGGCGGTCGTAGTCGCCCCAGCTCGCCCACGGGCGGCGGCCCGCCCGGTGCTCGGCCGCCAGCAGGCGACAGGCCTCGGCGAAGGACAGGCCGGTGGCCACCTCGGACGCGGTCAGCCCGGTCAGTTCGGTGCAGAAGGCGCTGACCGTCGAACGCCGCGGGCGGACCAGGATCCGGTGCCGGCCGACCCGCTGCAGGGAGGACAGGTCGACCACCGTCAGCCCGATCTCGATGATCTCGCTGACCTGCCCGGGCGGCGGCTGCCCCTCCCAGCAGGTGGCCTCGACGTCCACCACGTTCAACAGGGCCGGTTCCATGCCGGGATGATGCGCAGCGCCCGCCGCCCCGGTCAACCGGATATCCCCGCGCCGGGCCCCGCCGAGCACCCGGTACTGTCGCGGGCGTGCACAGTGAACCCCCCGCCTGCCGCTGCGTGATCTGCCACGACTACGGCGACCGCGACCGGGCCGACCGGATCGATCGGTCCACCAACGTCCACATCGGCGAGCACGGCTGGAGCGTGATCATGGTGCCCGCCGACGAGGAGGGACCCGGGTTCGCCTACACCGTCGGCCTGTGGCACACCCACCGCCGACCCGAACTCGCCATGTTCGGCCTGGACGTCCAGGCCATGAGGGCGATGCTGAACCTGCTCGGCGCCCGGGCCGCCGCCGGGGAGCCGCTGGTGGCGGGCCGGGCGTACGGGGACGTCGTCGAGGGCCGCCCGGTCGTCCTGCGCGACGTCGACCGCGGCTGGTACCGGGAGTTCCTCGGCATGGTGATCGCCCACTACCGGCACCCCCCGGTCCCCGTCCTGCAGGTGCTGTGGCCCGACGCGGACGGGGCCTTCCCGTGGCAGCCGGAGAGCGGCGAGCCCTACCGCGCGCAGCAGCCGCAGCTGTGGTTGCCGCCCGCCGAGCACCCGGCCGGGGTGTGGACCGCCCTGCTGGAGCGCTGACCCCGGGCCGGGGCGGACCTTAGCAGGCCGGGCCCGGAGAGGCGGGGGGTCGGGAGGGGGGTTCACCCGGGGAGGGGGCGGGGGTGGAAGCGGCGGGGGAGGGTGGGGGCATGGAGACGGGACACGGGCCGCAGGCCTTCGCCGACTCGGTGGTGCTGGCGGCGATCGCCCTGGTGCGGGCCGGGGGCGGCGGGTCGGAGGCGGCGCTGCTGGACGAGTTCGTGGAGCGTCACGGCATCGGCGCCTGCCGCCCGCTGGTGGCCGCGCTGGTGGAACTGGTCGTGCGGCAGGCCGCCGGGCGGGAGGTGCTGGCGGAGCGCCTGGAGGAGTGGGAGTTCGCGGTGCTGACCGGGACGTACTGGCAGCAGCCGTAGGGGGACCGCCGATCAGCCGCGGGTGGCCAGCTTCCGTAGCAGGAACGGGCACCCGGCGACGTCGGGCAGGTCGATGTGACGGCGGCCGTACAGAGCCGTGGGCACCCTCGTCCGCCCGGTCGTGGTCGGTCCGGTCGGACGGGGGCGCGCTCCGGAACTCGTGACGATGCGTCAACTGGCCTTGTTTCAGCAGTAGTTGGCGTTCATCCGGCGCATTGCTCCGGACACCTCCGGTGACGGACGTTCACATCGGGTGCCGGAATCGCCATATGACGGTAATGCAATCTTCACGGCTCGGTATCTACCCGCATAGACAACCGGCTGCCAGTCTGGCCCGGCACCGCCAACTGCCCCTCCGCCGAGCCCAGGAGCGCCCCCGTGCCGAATCGTTTCCTCCGCCGCTTCGCAGCCGTCGCCGCCACCTCCGTCCTCGCCGCCGGAGCCGTCACCGCGAGCGGCGGCACCGCCCAGGCTGCCCTGCCCACCCCGGTCTCCGCCGCCACCGCCCGCAGCTACCTGACCCAGTTGAGCGTCAAGGTCGAGAACCGCACCGGCTACAGCCGCGACCTGTTCCCGCACTGGATCACCATCTCCGGTGCCTGCAACACCCGCGAGACCGTCCTCAAGCGCGACGGCTCCGGCGTGGTCACCGACGCCAACTGCGCCGCCACCTCCGGCACCTGGTACTCCCCGTACGACGGCGCCACCTGGCACGCCGCCGCCGATCTGGACATCGACCACGTGGTGCCGCTCGCCGAGGCCTGGGACTCCGGCGCCTCCGCCTGGACCACCGCCCAGCGCCAGGCCTTCGCCAACGACCTGACCCGCCCCCAGCTGATAGCCGTCACCGACAGCGTCAATCAGGCCAAGGGCGACAAGGACCCGGCCGAGTGGCTGCCCTCCGTCACCGGCTACCGCTGCACCTACGTCCGCGCCTGGGTGCAGGTGAAGTACTACTACAACCTGTCCGTGGACAGCGCCGAGAAGACCGCCCTCACCAACATCCTCAACGGCTGCTGAACCGACGGCCCCAACGGCTGCCGCCCGCACCGCAGTTCGACCCGGACCGTCCGCACGGGCCCCGTGCGGACGGGTTTGGGGCATTTGCACCCGCGAACGACCGAAATGTCCGATCGGCGCGTCTTCGTCCTGGTCAACCCCCATTTCCGGCATGCTTGCTGACTGAGCAAGGAGCAACGGTCGGCTGGACGCGGGCGGAGGGCGGGCGGATGGACAGGCGGAGCTTCCACCGGGCGGGGGTCGCGGCAGGCACCGGGCTGTTCGCGGCCGCCGCGGGCGCCCGGACGCACACCGCGTACACGGCACCCGCCTACGCGGCGCAGGCCTACGCGGCACCCCCGTACGGCGCCCAGGCGTACCCGCCGCCCGCCTACCCCGAACCGGCGTACGCGGAACGGGCCTACGCCGAGCCGGCGTACGCGGAACCGGCCTACGCCGAACCCGCCTACCTGATGCCCGGGGCCGGCTACGTGGTGCCCCCGCGCCCGGCGCCCTACGGGCCGGTCCTCTCGGACGGGCTCGCGGTGCCCTGGACGCTGCGGCAGGTCGCCGCCGGGGACCTGAACGTCTGCTACGCGGAGTGCGGCCCGCTCGACGGCCCCGTGGTGGTGTGCCTGCACGGCTGGCCCTACGACATCCACAGCTACGCCGAGGTCGCCCCGCTGCTCGCGGTCCGCGGCTACCGCGTCCTGGTGCCCTACCTGCGCGGCCACGGCCGCACCAGGTTCCGCTCCGAGCAGACCCCGCGCAACGCCCAACAGGCCGCCGTCGCCCGGGACCTGATCGCGCTGCTGGACGCGCTCGGGATCAGCCGGGCCCTGCTCGCCGGATTCGACTGGGGCGCCCGGACGGCCGCCATCGTCGCCGCGCTGCGCCCCGAGCGGGTCAAGGCGCTGGTCACGGTCGGCGGCTACCTGATCACCGACGTCCACGCCCAGGCCGACCCGCTCAACGCGGAGGCCGAGCACGCCTGGTGGTACCAGTACTACTTCACCACCGAACGCGGCCGGCGCGCCCTGCTCGACCGGCGGCTGCGCCGCGACCTGTGCCGACTGGTGTGGCAGACCGCCTCGCCCACCTGGCGCTTCGAGGAGCGCGTCTTCGACCGCACCGCCACCGCCTTCGACAACCCCGACTACCCCGAGATCGTGCTCCACAACTACCGCTGGCGGCTCGGCCTGGCGGGCGGCGAACGCCGCTTCGACGCCGACGAGCGGCGGCTCGCCGACCGGCCGGTGATCACCGTCCCCACCGTCGCGCTCGACCCCGCCCTCGACCCGTTCACCACCCCCGGCAACGGGCGCGCCTACCGCGACCGGTTCGCCGGGCCCTACCTGCACCGCACCGTCGACGGCGTCGGCCACAACCTGCCGCAGGAGGCCCCCGGCGAGTTCGTCCGGGCGGTGCTCGACGCCGACCGGCTGCTCGGCGCCGACCGGTTGTGAGGGCCCGGCGGGTACGAGGGGCGAGTGCGGGGGCGGACGGGTACGAGGATCGGGTGGGTGTGAGGGCCCGGCGGGCAGGGGCGTTGACGGGCCGTCGGAAAACCCTTTGCGTCCGAACCGCGCCCCGGCGGATACTCCCAGCGCCGGAAGGAGCGCTGTGTGGAGATCCTCGCCTGCGCGCACTGCGGGGCCGCCCTCACCGGGCCCGTCACCAGGGTCCGGTTCCCGCCGTACGCCCACCACCCGGTGGGCAACGGCCACCCGATGCCCGTCCTGATGGACGCCGGGACGTACGCGGTCGACCCCGAGCCCTCCGGGAAGCCCTGGCGGCGCTGGGAGGAGCTCGCGGCGGGCGAGGCCGAGGCCCGCGGCTACCACGCGCCCGTGCCGCGGGTGCCGGACGGCCCGGTCGGCCGGGTGCTGCTCGCCCCCGGCGACGCCACCGGCGCCGTGCTGGTCCGCGAACGCGCCGTCGACGGGTACTGCTGCGGCATCGGCGGCGACAACCTGTCCTGCGCCGCCTGCCTGCGCCCGGTCGGCGGGCGCGACGACGACTGCTCGATCTGGCAGGCCGCCTGGCTCGAACCCGACGCGGTGCGCGCCGTCCCCGCCGGGCCCGACCGGCCGCCCGCCGACTGGACGGCCCTCGTCCGCGACCGCTCCGGGCCGCTGCCGGTCAGCGAGTGGGGCCGCTGGGACGAACGCTCCGAACAGGAGACCACCCTGGCGCTCGCGCACCTGATCGCGGCCGCCGACGGCCGCCCCGTCCGGATCGAGCACGGCCACGCCGCCGCGCTCCTCGGCCCGGCGCTCGGCCCCTACCTGCGCACCGCCACCGGCCCCGCCAAGCGCTGCACCCTGTACGGCCCGGACCTGCCGCCCACCGGCCCCCGCCCCGACCTCGCCCTCGTCCCGCTGCACCCGCAGACCGGCGAGGCCTGGCCCGCCCCGCCCGGCGTCCGCGCCGTCCCGCTGCACGTCGAGGTCTGGCGCCACCTCGCCTTCCACGACGAACGCCCCGCCGTCCGGGCCGGGCACCGGCTCCGCGCCGAACTCGCCCGCGACGACCCGCAACCGCCGTACCGCGGCTACTGGCTGTGGGTCGACGAGCGGCTGCTGCGGGACACCCTGGCCCGGCTGCCCGCCGTCCGCGGACCGGCGGTCCGCGCCGTGCACGACACGCTCCTGCGCCGCTACGAGTACTGAGGTGACGGGGCGTCGGCCGACCGGCGGTCGGTCGAGCGGCTGGGCGGCCGGGCGGCGGTCGGGCGGCGGTCGGGCGGCTGGGCGGCCGGGCGGCGGTCGGGCGGCGGGCGGTCAGGCGGCGGGGAGGAAGCCGCCCGCCAGTTCGGTCTGCCGGGCCGTCTCGTTCAGCCAGTCCTGGAAGTGCTCGTACCGCAGCGGGGGAGAGGCCGGGAAGTCCGGCCGCAGCGCCCCCAGCGGGAAGAACACCACCTGGCAGGCGCGGCACAGCCAGGCCACCCGCCACACCTTGTGCACCAGCGTCCACTGCTCGTACGAGACCGGCCAACCGCCCTGCTCCAGGCGGTGTCTGCGGGCCGCCCCGCGCACCAGCCGACCGGCCACGGCGAGGGCCGTGGTGAGCAGCAGGTACACCACCAGGGCGTTCACGTCGTCGGTGAACTCCTGGCCCTTCGCCTGCACCAGCGCGAAGACCGAGGCGAGCAGCGGCACGCCCGTCAGGCCCGCCAGCACGTACAGCACCGTGCCGCCCGGGCTCAGGCTCTTCGGCTCGCGCGGCACGTCCAGCAGCCTGCGGGTCGGACGGTCCAGCTCCTCGCGGGGGTCGTTCAGCGCGGCGGTGACCAGCAGCGTGTGGTCGGCCGTCGAGCAGGAGGGGCAGGCGGCAGCCATCGGGTGCGGCTCCAGGGCTCGGACGCTCCGCAGGAGGGCGGAGAGAGAACAGGACGGCCAGCACTATAAGCCCACCGGAAGACGTACTCGAACCGAACGGCCTTATCCACCAAGGCCCCAGGCACACCGCAGCACCCCCTCCCGACTCACCGACCCGCCCGAAGGACGCCCCGACCGTGACCGACGCCTCCCACCCCCTGCTGACCCACCTGCTGGCCGCCGCCGAGGGCCGCTTCCCGCCCGCCGACGGAGGAGTGACGGTCCTGCCGCCGCTGCCCGGCGGCCTCGAGTGCTCGGTCGCCTTCACCGGACACGCCGTCATCGCCACCGCCCAGGTCGCCGAACAGGTCGTCGCCGCCGGGGCGGACGGCTTCGGCGGCTCCCTCGACCCGCGGTTCCTGCTCCACCTGGCCGGCCCCGACGGCTGGATCGGCGTCACCGACGCCACCCTCACCGCCCGCGCCACCGGCGGCCCGCCCCGGCTCGACACCCTCCACCACCTCGACGACCACCCGCGGGTCCGCTTCGCCCGCTCCCTGCGCACCCGCGTCACCGTCCACGGCGACGAACGCGGACTGGTCACCCTCGCCGAGGGCCTGGCCGGACGCCGCGAACTCAGCATCGAACTCGACCCCGCCCACCCCGACGGCCACGGCCACGGCCGCGCCCTGCTGCGCGACGCCCTCACCCTCCTCCCCGCCGGAACCCCCCTCTTCGCCGCCGTCGCCCCCGGCAACGCCCGTTCCCTGCGCGCCTTCCTCGCCACCGGCTTCACCCCCGTCGGCAGCGAGGTCCTGCTCCGCCCCCACCGGGTTCCGGCGGGAGGCGGCGGGGGTCAGGTCGGGTCGCCCGGGGCGGGGGCGCCGCTGTAGGCCGGGGCGAAGAGGACCAGGGCGACCAGGTCCTCGGTGATGTCGTGGAAGCGGTGCTCCTCCCGGGCCGGGACGAAGAGCGAGGTGCCGGGCCCGACCTCGACGGTGCGGCCGCCGGAGGTGAAGCGGGCCCGGCCGCGGGTGACCACGTAGACCTCGTCCTGCAGGTGCGGTGACTGCCCGTCGGTGGAGCCCGCCGGGAGCGAGTAGGTGCCGAAGCTCAGCGCGGGCACGCTCAGGTGCTCCGCGTAGTCGGGCGAGCCGTCCGGGGCGGGGCGGAAGTGGCCGCTGTCGATGATCTCCATGGTGGTCGATCCTCGCACGGCGAGCGGCCCCGGGGGAGGGGGCGTCGGGACAGCGCTCCAGGGGACGGCGCGGGGCGCGCGGGCGGTAGGTTCGGCGGATGGACGCGGGAGGACCGCCGGACGGCGGAGTGCGGATGGACGAGGACGAGCTGGACGCGCGCTGGGCCGGGGCCTGGCGGCCCGAGCAGGTCGCCGAGCGGCTGGCGGGACTGGCCGCGCCCTGGTGCGTGGCGGCGGGCTGGGCGCTGGACCTGTTCCTCGGCGGGCAGTCGCGGCCGCACGGCGACCTGGAGGTCGCCGTGCGGCCGGGGCGTTCGAGGAACTGCGGTCGTGCTTCCCCGAGTTGGCGTTCGACGCCGTCGGCTGGGGGCGGACCTGGCCGGACGCCGGACCCGCGGAGCTGGCGGCGACCCGGCAGACCTGGGCGCGCGACCCGGTGAGCGGGCAGTACCGCTTCGACGTGTTCCGCGAACCGCACGAGGGCGGGACGTGGATCTGCCGGCGCGACGAGCGCCTGCGGCTGCCGTACCCCGAGACCTTCGAGCGGACCGCCGCGGGCATCCCCTACCTGCGGCCCGAACTGGTGCTGCTGTTCAAGGCCAAGGCCCTCCGGGACAAGGACCGGGCCGACTTCGAGCGCGCCCTGCCCCGGCTGGACGCCGAACGCCGCCGGACGCTGGCCCGCTGGCTGCGCGACGCGCACCCCGGGCACGCGTGGCTGCCGCGCCTGGAACGGCCGGAGCGGCCGGAGCAGCCGGGACGGTAGCGGGGACCCCGGCCGGGTGGGGGACCGGCCGCTCGGCCCCTCGAGGGCGGCGACCACCGTGTCGTGCCCGGCCGGCGCGGCGGCCAGCGCGGCTTCGTCCGCCGCGTCCGCGTCCGCCCGGCCGAGCGGGGTGACGGTGTGCCCGCGGCGCTCGGCCTCGCGGGCGACCTCGCCGCCGAGTTGCCCGCTCGCGCCGAGCACGGCTATCCGCAGCGGACGGGCCGGGCCAGCCGGTCGAGGAAGTCGGCGATCAGCGGGGCGATCTCGGGCGCGCACTCCTCCAGGGCGAAGTGGCCGGTGTCGAACAGGTGGACCTCGGCATCCGGGACGTCCCGCCGGTAGGCCTCGGCCCCGGCGGGCAGGAAGAAGGGGTCGTTGCGGCCCCACAGCACCAGCAGCGGCGGCCGGTGCTCGCGCAGCCAGTGCTGCCAGACCGGGTACAGCTCGACGTTCGCGTGGTAGTCCAGGGCCAGCGCGGTCTGCGCCTCGCGGTGGCCCGGCAGGTCGAGGAAGTGCTGGTCCAGCGTCCAGCCGTCCGGCGACGGCGCCCGAGGGCACCTGACGGCACCTGACGGCCCGTAGGCCCGGCAGGCCGGAAGAGCCGACCGGGCCAGCCGGGTCAGCCGAGTCGGTCGAAGGTCGGGGGGACGGGCAGGGTGGTCCAGCGGTCGGCGGGCCAGACCAGGACGCGGGCGCGGCCGATGACGTCGCCGACCGGGACGAAGCCGCCCGCAGGGTTGTGCAGGTACTGGTAGCGGGAGTCCGCGGAGTCGTTGCGGTGGTCGCCCATCACCCAGAGGAAGCCCGCGGGGACCACCACCGTGCCGACCGGGTAGTCGTCGCAGGGGGTGGCGCCCGGGTAGACGTAGGGCTCGTCCAGGGCGGTGCCGTTGACCTTCAGCGGCCGGCCCGCGTTGCACTCGACGGTGTCGCCGCCGACCGCGACCACCCGCTTGATCAGGTCCTTCTCGTCGGCGGAGGGCATCAGCCCGAGGTGGCTCAGCACGCCCTGCAGCAGGTTGGCGGAGCCGGTCGGCTCGGTCAGCCAGCCGCCCGGGTCCTTGAAGACGACGACCTCGCCGCGCCGGGGCTGCTCCCCCAGCCAGGGGCTGAACTTGTCGACGGCCACCCGGTCACCCTTCTGCAGGGTGCCCATCATGGAGCCCGAGGGGATGACGAAGACCTGCACCAGGAAGGTCTTGACCAGCAGGGACAGCAGCAGCGCCGAGGCCACGCACCCCAGCAGGGTGCGGGCGCGGGAGCGGCCGAACGCCCGGCGCAGCAGCCGCGCCCGTCCGCCCGGCGCCTCCGGCCCGTCCGGTGCGCCCGGCCCGCCCGGTTCCGCGGTCGCGCTCGCGGTCGCGCTCTCGGCCTCGGGTTCGGGCGCGGGGTCGGACGCGGTGGCTGCGGTGGTCACGGTGGCTCCCGCCCGGGGCGCTCGGGCCGCGCCCGGGACGGCGGGGGCGGCGGGTGATGACGGTCGGTCAGGACGGCGGTCATCGTACGTGCACCGTGCGTGTGTGCGGCGTAAGGGCGTCCGCCCGCCCGCCGCAGGAACGCAGGTGTGCCGCGACCCGTCCCCCAACCGGTCGCGGCACACCCGCCGTACTACCTGGTGGTGCTGTCGTCGCTCACGTGCTCCGGGTGGCTACAGGCGCTGCCACAGGGCCGGGACGACGTCCGGCGTCCAGGTGCTCTGCGAGGTGTGGGCCTGCAGGCACTTGTAGCTGACGCCGTTGTAGGTGACCACGTCGCCCGCGTTGTAGGCCACCCCGGCGGCCCAGGTGCCGCCTCCGGTGCCGCCGCCGTTCACGACCAGGGTGTAGCCGGTGGTGTGGGTGGCGGAGGAACCGGTGCCGGTGACCGTGATGGTGTAGGTGCCGGCGGGGGTGGTGGAGGAGGTGGAGACCGTCATGGTCGCGCTGCCGCCGCTGGTGACGGAGGACGGGCTGAACGAGACGGTGGCGCCGGACGGGGCGCCGCTCGCGGTCAGCGAGACGCTCTGCGCGCTGCCGGAGCTGGTCGCGGTGGCGACCGTGGCACTGGCCGCGGAGCCCGCCTGGACGGTGCCGGTGGCCGGGTTCACCGCGAGGGTGAAGTCGTTGACCGGGGTGGTGGTGCCGCCGACCGAGGTCTTCCAGATCGCGTACGCCACGCCGTCGGCGTTCCGGTTCAGCACCGTCGCGTCGACGTTGGAGGTGGTGTCGCAGGCGGAGTGGTAGCAGGAGTCGTAGGAGCGGTTCGCGGTGCCGCCCCACTTGGCGGCCTGCGCCTGGGTCTTGACGGCGTCGGCGCCCGCCGCGTAGCCGGAGGTCGGGATGCCGGCCTGCTGGAAGGAGTAGTCGTCGGAACGGCCCTGGCCCTCGACGTTCTCCTCCGGCTGGAGGTTCAGCGAGTCCCAGTACGCCTTGAGCGGCGCGGCGGTGGCCGAGGTGAGGTTGTTGACGAAGTACCCGGCGTTGGGGGAGCCGACCATGTCGAAGTTGTAGTAGCCCTTGATCGCCGAGCGCTGCGCCGAGGAGAGCTGGCCCACGTAGTACTGCGAGCCCTGCAGGCCCTGCTCCTCACCGGCCCACCAGGCGAACCGGACGTGCCGGGTCATGGTCGGGTTCTGCTGCGCCAGGACGAGCGCGTTCTCCAGCAGCACGGCCGAACCGGAGCCGTTGTCGTTGATGCCCGGGCCGGCCGAGACCGAGTCCAGGTGCGCGCCGAACACGGTGACCTGGTCGGACGGGCCGCCCGGCCAGTCCGCGATCAGGTTGTTGGCGGTGTAGGTGCAGGAGGTGCAGGTCTGCTCGGTGACGGTGTAGCCCGCCGCCTGCAGCTTGCCCTTCACGTACGCCAGCGACTGGCTGTAGCCCGCGGTGCCCGCCCGGCGGTTGCCGCCGTTCTGCTGGGCCACGGTGTACAGCTGGCTCAGGTGCGCCTGCACGTTGGCCACGTTGACGTCCGGGGCCGAGCCGCCGGGGTTGCCCCCGCCGTTCACCGTCAGCTGGTACTGCGCGGTGTGGGTGGCCGGGCCGGTGCCGGTCACGGTCAGGGTGTAGGTGCCCGCCGGGGTGTTCGCGCCGACGTTGACGCTCAGCGTCGCCGAGCCGCCGGACTGCACGGTGGACGGCGAGACCGTCGCGGTGGTGCCGGACGGGGCGCCGGTCACGGCCAGCGAGACGTTCGCCGCCGAGCCCGCGGTGACGGCGGTGGAGACGGTCGCGCTGGTCGAGCCGCCCGCCTGCACGGTGCCCGCGGACGGGCTCAGCGCCAGCGAGTAGTCGCTGGTCGGCGTCGCCGCGCAGGTCGGGTCGCCGGTCTGCGCCGGAACGCTGACCGCGTCCCAGGCGGCCTTGGCGCGGTTGAAGAAGGTGCAGGACGGATCGAGGTTCTTGGCCGCGGTCAGGGTCGCGGTCCGGTACTTCTTGTACGTCATGCCGCTGGTCTTGAGCAGCATGCCGCCGTAGAAGACCCGGCCCGCGTCCCGGATGCCGATGCCGGTGACGGACGAGGAGTTGCAGGTCGGGCTGGACGGCTTGCCGCCGCCCGGGTTGGAGCCTTCCGCCAGCAGGTAGAACCAGTGGTTCAGCGGGCCGGCCGCCGCGTGCTCCTCCGTGTTGGGGATCGAGGAGGAGTAGCAGTTCGGGTTCCCGGAGACCTGCGAGGGGTTGTACATCACCCGGATCGGGCCCTGCCCGACCAGGTTGATCATCTCGCCGACCGTGTAGTCCGGGGAGTCGTACGGCGCGGGCTCGTTGGCGTACGCCTCGGTCAGCGCGCCCATGATGTCGCCGGTCGCCTCGCCCAGGCCCGCCTCGTTGTTGGCGCCGCCCGGCGTGTACTGGTCCAGGCCGTGGCCGAACTCGTGGCCCACCACGTCGATCGCGGCGATCCACTCGTTGGCCTGGCTGTGGCCGATCGAGATGGACGAGCCGTCCCAGTACGCGTTGACGTCGTTCAGGCCGACCTTGACCGGCCAGCTGCCGCCGTTGCCGTTGTGGCCGTTGCGACCCAGCCAGTCGCGGAGCATGTCCCACTCCTTCTGCGCCGCGAACATCGCGTCGGCGCAGCCCGTCTCCTTGGAGGTGGCAGCGCCCGTGCCCCAGGAGTCGGTGGACTTGGTGAAGACCTGACCGGTCGAGTAGTCCGAGCACTGCAGGCCCGGGCGGGTGGAGTCGCGCAGCGAGTACGAGCCCGCCGAGCCGCTGGTGTTGATGGTCAGGCCCGCCGGGCCGTTCCACTTGCTGTTGATGGTGCCGGCCTTGACGTCGTCGTAGCTGTCCGCCACCTCGCCGGTGACCGCGTCCACGAACACGTGCAGGTGGCTGGGCCGGTTCCCGGTCGAACCGGTCAGCATCGACTCCCAGGCCAGCCGCGAGGTGCCGTCCTTGACCCGGACCACCAGCCGCGGCGCCTCGGCCGAGTCGACCTTCGCCAACCGCGCGCGCGCCGCCCTCTCCGCGGCCGCCGCGCTCACCTTCGCCTTCGTCGGCACGCCGACCGGCCCGGACGCGGCGTTCTGCACGCCGCGGACCTTGCCCTGGCCGTCGGCGAGCACCACCGCGTCGCCGCCGACCACCGGCAGGCCCTTGTAACTGCGTTCGTACGAGACCGAGTAGAGGCCGTTCAGGAACTGGGTGACGCCCCGGCGCTCGTAGCTCTCGTCCGGGCCCTTGGCCAGTGCGTCCAGTCCGGCCGAAGCCGCCAGGTCCGCGGCGGAGACGGCGGCGGCCAGCGGGGTGGGGGCCGGCGGGGCGGGGGGAGGCGCGGCGTTCGCCTGTCCGGCGAAGGCACCGAGCATGCCTCCCAGCACGGCCAGGGTGGTGCCGGCGGTCAGCAGTCTGCGTTTCATCAGAGCTCCTCAGCTCTTCGGGTGTGGGGGTGCCCGGAACCCTCACACCGCCGCCATGGCCCGGTCAACGGAGCTGACAATCCCCGGCACGGGATGGCAAATTCCGTCAAAGGCTTTGATCTAGAAGGGAATTGGCAGCACGTCAGCAAGGGTTCCGGGGCCCTCCGGCCGGGGCGCGGGCAAGGGGCCGGACAAGGGCGATGGCAAAGAAGAGGTACAGACCACGCCATGTACGGGGCGCGGTGCGGGCGGGTACCGTCGCGGTACGGCAACAGGAACCGCCGCAGGAACGGACCCGGGGGAGGTGTCGGCGGATGCTCGGGGCACCCAACCCGGTCGAACTGCCCGACGGCGGAAGCTGGCAGGAATTCGGCGCCCTGCTGCGCCACTGGCGCCGCCACGCCGGCTGGACCCAGGCCCAACTCGGCGCCGCCGTCGGCTACGACCACACCGCCGTCAGCCGCCTCGAACACGGCGCCCGCCGCGCCACCCCCCGCCTCGCCCGCCGGATCGACGAACTCCTCGGCGCCGGGGGCGAACTCGTCCGCGGCCACGACCGCGCCGAGAGCGCCGAGGGCGGGCGCCCCGCCCTCCCCCCGCACCTGCTGCGACCCCCGCTGCCCCCCGGCACCGGCCCCGCCCCGGGTGGCGGCCCCGTCCCCGCCGACGACTGCCCCGCCACCCTGCCCGACCACGACGTCCAGTGCCCCCTGCACGGCGCCACCGGCTGCCAGCCCCCGCCGCCCGCCACCGTCCTCGCCCTGCACGCCGCGTTCTGCGCCAACCCCGCCGCCCCCCTCGACACCGACACCGTGCACGCCCTCGCCGCCGTCCTCGGCGCCCAACTCCACGGCGCCGAACGGGCGATGGGCGAACGCGGACCGGGCGCCGTCATCGAGGGCACCCTGCGCGCCGTCGTCGCCCGCCTCGCCGACGCACCCGTCCGTCACCGCCGCGTCCTCGCCCGCCTCGCCGCCGAGTACGCCCACGCCGCGGGCAGCCTGCGCCTGCACGGCGGACGACCCGCCACCGCGATGGCCTGCTTCGACCGCGCCCTCGGCTGGGCCGCCCTCGCCGGGGACCCCACCACCCAGGCCGCCGCCCTCAGCGACATGGCCGTCCTCGGCCTCCTCGACGACGACCCCGCCGCCGCGGGCGACTACGCCCGCGAGATCCGCCGCGCCGCACCCGGCCGCCACTGGTCCGACGCCCTCGCCGAACTCGGCGAAGCGCGCGCCACCGCCCTCGCCGGGGACACCCGCACCACCGTCCGCCACCTCGGCCGCGCCCGCCAGCACCTCGAGCGACCCGACCCCGCCCTCCCCGACGCCGAGGCCCGCGTCCCCTGGCTGGCGCCCGCCGCGCTCCGCCTGCGGGTCGAGTCCGGGGCCTCCGCGGCCCTCCGCGACCTGGCTGCCGCCACCGCCGACCCCCGCCTCGCCCACCGTGCCCTCACCGCCGCCACCGCCGCCCTCGACCTCCTCGGCGACGGCCAACTCCCGGCGGCCCGCGCCATGCTCACCGTCCGCATCGCCGACTGCCACCTCTGCGCCGACGACCCCCACCCCGCCCTCGCCGCCCTCACCCCCCTCCTCGCCACCGACCCCGCCCCGCTCCCGGCCCTCGTCCGCCACGAACTGCGGGGTCTGCGGGGGCGGTTGGCGGCGGGTGGGGGGCGGTGGGGGGTGGAGGTGGTGGAGGTGGCGGCGCGGTTGGGGGCGGTGGTCTGAGGCGGCGCTGCGCGCAGCGGGGCTGCGGGAGGACGCGGACGGCCCTGGACCGGGCGCGGTGAGCATCCACGGCCGCACCGGCCCGCAGGCCCTCACGCTCGGAGCCGGAAGCCGGCCGGGCCGACCTCCGGCGCGGGGTGCCGGGGCGTGGACGGCCTGTACCCACCGACCGCACCGTCCGGAAGGGCCCGCTGTCCGGCGGGGCGGAAAACCGGGTGCGCGGGGGTGGAGCGGGGCGCAGACTCGCGGGGTGGACCTCGATCATGACGCGGTGGCGGCCGCTTTCGGGCTGGGGCGGGCCCTGGGGCCGTGGCGGGTGCTCGACAACGGGGGCGCCCCGACGGACAGCCGGGCGCTGGAGACCTCCCGGGGGCGCTGGGCGGTGCGGACGGGCCGGCTGCTGAGCGACTGGCACCACCAACAGGCCCACCGGGTACGGCGGTTGCAGCGGGCGGCGCTGGCGGCCGGGGTCGCGATGCCGCGCCCCGTCGAACCGCCCGCCCCCGCCGTCGGCTACTGGCACCGCGGCCCGGGCGACACGGTCGTCCGGGTGAGCGCCTGGCTGGACGGTCACGACCTGCGGCAGGGCGGCGTCGACGCCGCGGCGGTCGACTGGACGGGGCGGACCCTGGCCCGGATCGCGCTGCTGGAGGTCGGCGGGGAGGAGCCGCCCCCGCCGCACCCCGTGGCGGAGTGGCGGGAGTGGGTGGCCGAGGCGGAGGCGGGCGGCCTCCCGGTGGCGGGCCCGGCCCGTGCGCTGCTGCCCGCGGTCGCCGAGGCCGTCGCCCTGGTGCGGGAGGCGACGCGCGGCGCCCCCGCGGCCGTCCTGGTGCACGGCGACACCTCGCGGGCCAACGTGCTGCGCATGCCCGACGGGTACGCGTTGATCGACTGGGAGACGGTCGGCCCGGAGGTCCCCTGGTGGGAGGCGGTGAGCGTGGCCCTCCGCTTCGCGACCCCCTTCGACGGCCCCGCCGTCGACCCCGACCCCCGGGTGGTCCGTCCGCTGCTCGCCGCCTACCTGGACGCGGGCGGCCCTCCCGGTCCGGCGGATGCCTCGGCCTTCGCGGGCCTGCTGCGCGGCCAACTGACCACCGCCGCCTGGTGCCTGTGGCTGGCGCTGGGCCACCGCGGGGCGGACGCCCGCCGACGGGCGTTCGGGCTGCGGATCGTCACCGACACGGCGCGGGAGATGCCGCGGGTGCTGCGCTCGCTGGAGGGCTGGGCCGCGCTGCTGCGGTGAACCGGCGCCGGGAGGGGGCCGTTGTCGGCGGGGGCGGCGGGTGTGGGAGCATCCCCGCCATGTCTCTGACGACCTGGAGCCACGACGGCGACCTGTACTGCGCCCTGTTCACCGAGACGGGAGTGGACGGGAGCCGGGTCGGGCACTTCGAACTGAGCGAGGCCCGGACGGTGCCGGGCGGCGGCCCGGGGGTGCCGGACTCGCCCGCACCGGGGCCGACGGCCGTCACGGTGGTGGTCCGGGCCCTGGAACCGGAGGACCAGCCGGTGGTCTTCTTCGGCGACGGCTCCGCCCTGCCGTTCGCGGTGCTGCAGCACTTCGTGGCGACGGTGGCGGCCCGGCTGGAGGGCGCGGGCGCGTAGGCCCTCCCGGCCCGGCGGTCCCGCTCCGGCCGGAGCCATGCCCCCTGCCGGAGGCAGGACATATGATCTCCCCGTCAAGTCGGCCCCGTACGGAGCCGCTTGACGATCCGAGCGCCCGTCCGGGCCGGGCCGGGCCCGGACGGGGAGAAACCCGACGACGGGGGAGTGGGCATGGCGGCAGGACGGGACGACGACCTCGGCGGTCCGGAGATCACCGACGACGAACTGCTCGACGTCGCGGACAATCCGCGGCAGGCGGCCGAACTGCACCGCGCGCTGCGGACGTTGGCGAGCAACGACAAGGTCGGGCCGGAGCTGCAGCAGATGGCCCGGGAGGTGCTCAGCGGGCGGATCGGCATGCGGGAGGCGATCCAGTCCGACCGGTACCTGTCGGCGATCGGCGCGCGCCTGGGCGAGATGCGCGCCGCCGCGGAGAACCTCTCGCCGGAGGAGCGCGCGGCCTCCGAGAAGCGCGCCGTCAAGCTGCGCGAGGACTACGAGGCCGAGCACGGACCGGACCCGTACGCGGACGACGACGACGAGTGGACCGTCCGCCGCGACGACCGCCCCTGACGGGGGCTCCGGCCGCCCGGCCCGTCCGAGGGGTGGAAAACCACTGGTGCGGCCGGGGCCGCTGAGTAGGCTGCGCCGCATGTTCCGGACACGACGCAGCAAGCGGGCCCCCGCTCCGCCCGACGGCCGCCTGCCCGCAGCCGAGTTCCTCGCCCTGGTGCGCGAGGCGCTGGAGGAGGTCGCGCCCGGGTTCACCGAGGGCGTCGTGATCAAGGACGACCTGATGGTGAGCCCCCAGGGCTGGGCGGTCATCCTGCTGCCGCCGCAGCACAGCACGGGCCGCCACTACGACCTGATCGCCACCCCGGACCCCCGGCTGCCCGGCAAGGAGTGGACGTTCTCCGACTGCGTGACGGCGTTCTCCGCGGACGAGCGGGACACCGCCGCCTCCTGGGCGCAGACCACCGGCGCCTGCCTGGTCGAACTCGTCGACGGGCGCGGCCGCTTCGCGGAGCGGGTGGCCCCCGGGGACGCGGGCGGAGTGCCCGGCTGGGGCCTGATCGTCTCCGGCGCGATCGGCTTCGGCCGCGACGCCACGGAGAACCGCAAGCTGCAGGGCGCCCTGCTCCTCGCCGACGTGCTCCCCCGGACCGCCCACACCTTCACCGCGGACCTGACCTCCCCGCACGTCAACGGGATCAAGGTCTTCTACGGCGGCGCCCCCGGCGCCGTGCAGGCCGAGGTGCGGGTCAACGGCGAACGCCACGAGGCCGCGTCGGCGGCCCTGGCCGCGCTCGGCCTGCCCGAACCGGCCGCGCTCGCGGTGGCCCGCTACTACGCCCTGATGCTGCCGCTGCCGGAGAACGCCGAACTCTTCGCGGGCCGGGACGCGGGCCGGGACGCGGACCACCACGACGGGTGCGGCTGCGGTGACGCCTGCGGCTGCGGAGGGAGGATCGACCCCGAGCACCCCGGCTTCCTGCAGCCGCTGCCCGACCCGGTCCTGCGGCTCCCGGAGGCCGAGCGGGCCGACCGGACCAGGGTGGACACCGGGGCGGTCATGGCCGTGAAGGGGGTGGGCAACTTCCTGAAGGTGCGGCTGCCGGTCCGGTTGGAGGACGGCCGCACGGTCAACCACCTGCTCTGGGCCCGACTGGACGCCGCGACCATCGAGGAGGTGGTGCAGCGGGCCCGCGCGGGCACCCTGACCGGCCACCGCTTCGCGGGCACCCTGGCGAACGGCGTCCGGCCGTGGGGCGGGGAGCTGCTCGACGCACCGGTGGTGCTGGAGGGCCGGGCACCGGCCGGGGAGGGGACCGTCGGCATGTGCGAGGTCGTGGAGTCCGAGCGCCCGGTGCTGGCCGAGGTGCTCGCCGGGCGCTGGCCCGCCGAGCAGGTGCTGGGCGAGCGCGACCCCCGGCTGCGGACGGGCTGAACCACCCCCCGGGTGTTCGGCGTCCGCAACCGAGCACTAGGGTCCGCACCGACGATCCACCCTGCACGAACACATGAGGGAGAGCATGAACGCCCGTCTGACGGTCCACCTGGTCGTGTCGCTGGTCCTGGCCCTGGTGCTGGTGTTCACCGGCGCCGCGATCGGCGGACCCGCCCTGGCGCTGCTGGGCCTGGTCCTCTGGTACGTGCTGGAGAGCCTGGTCAAGGCGCTGCTGCCGCCCGCCTTCCTGCCCGGCGTCGAGGACGCGCAGGCCACCTCGGCCGTGTACCGGGGCTGGGCGGCCAAGCTGGTCGCGGGCACCGCCCCGGCCCGGACCCGGACGCCCGCGGGCGACGCCGCCCGCCTCGCCGCCGGGGTACCGCTGTGCATGCTCTCCTTCGGGGTGCACGACGGCAGCCAGACCATGGGCCACCTGCTGCTGCGGCGCACCCCCGACGGCGGTACGGCGCTCGCCTGGCGCGGCCGCGGCAAGAACGCCGGAACCCGGCCGATCGACCCGCCGGTCCCGACCTTCCGCCCGGGCCGGGAGCAGCTGAACCCCACCCAGGCCCGCCTTGGCTACACCTCGTCCGTGCAGTTCGGCGGAGACACCTACTGGCTGCGCGGCCACGACGCCGAACTGCTCCAGCTGCTCCTCGCCCCGAAGACCTCCGGGGCGCCGGTCACCGCCTGACCCACCGCCCCCCGCGGCGCAACGCCCCGCCCCGGCCCGACCGTGACGGGGCGTTGCCGCGGCGTGGCGGCCCGTCAGATGACCTCCTTCTCCTCGGTGACCATCACGGCCACCGAGTCCAGGTCGATGAAGCGCGCCTCGTCGGGGTTGACCAGCGTCCGGTAGTTCTCGGAGGCGAAGAAGGCGTCGTGGTCCGCCCAGTTCTCGAACCAGATCTCCGTCAGGCCGTCGTAGGCCCGGGGCGGGTGGTTCGCGGCGGGGACCGGGTGGGACACGGTGTACTTGCGCACGTAGCGTTGCGCCTCCGGGACGGAGGCGAACAGCGGCGCGTGCCGGTCCCGGTGGTACTCGACGAAACGCTCGTACGACATTCCCCCGGCGCGGTTGATCATGAAGATGAGCTTCAGCACGGCACTACCCTAAGAGCTCACACCGGTGTCAGGGGCAAGTGCGTCAGCAGCAGGTGAGGAGCGCGGCATGCGGATCGGTGAACTGTCCGCCCGGACCGGAGCCAGCCGCCGGTCGCTGCGCTACTACGAGGAACAGGGCCTGCTCGTCAGCTCCCGCTCGCCCAGCGGACAGCGCCACTACGAGGAGGAGCACGTCCGGCGGGTGCGTCTCGTGCGCGCGTTCCTGGCGGCGGGGGTGCCCAGCGCCACCATCGCCGAGATGGTGCCCTGCATGTCCGAGCCGACCGAGGACAGGGCGCGGCGGGCACTGGACCTCATGGGCCGCGAGCGGGTCCGGCTGTCCGAGGCCATCGACGCTCTCGCCACCGCCAGGAACGCGTTGGACCACCTCATCGAGGACAACCGCGCGTACCTGGAGCGGTCGGCGCCCGGCGGTCCGTGAGCCGGGCGCCGACCGCGCAGCTACTCCGCGGAACCGGCCGCCGGGTGCAGCAGGCCGCGCAGCTTGTCCGGGTTGACCTGGAAGCGCAGGTTGCGGATCAGCCCGTCCGCCAGGTCGAAGGTGAGCGCGCCGATCGGGTGGCCGTCCACCGTGAACAGCACGCCCTCCTCGCCGTTGATGGAGGCCGAGCGCCAGGCGGTGCCCCGCACCGAGGGCTTGGCGAGCACGCCGACCATCCAGCGGGCCACCGGGTCGGCGCCGTGCAGCGGGCGGCGGGCCGCGGTGACCTTGCCGCCGCCGTCCGACCAGGCCGTGACGTCGGGGGCGAGCAGTTCCAGCATCGCGTTCAGGTCGCCGCCGTCGCAGGCCGCCAGGAACCGGCCGGTGACCTCGCGGCGTTGTTCGGGGTCGGTGTCGAAGCGGGGCCGTCGGGCCCGGACGTGTTCCCGCGCCCGGTGCGCGGTCTGCCGGACGGTCGCCTCGCTGCGGTCCAGGAACCCGGCGATCTCCGCGTGGCTGAACCCGAACGCCTCGCGCAGCACGAACACCGCCCGCTCCACCGGCCCGAGGCTCTCCAGCACCACCAGCAGCGCCGTCGACACCGAGTCCGCCAGCACCGCCCCCTCCGCCGCGTCCGCCTCGGTCAGCACCGGCTCCGGCAGCCACGGCCCCACGTACGACTCCCGGACGGCCCGCGCCGACGTCAGCCTGGTCAGCGACAGGTTGGTGACCGTCCGCACCAGGTACGCCCGCGGGTTCTCCACCTGCTCGGCCCGCCCGGCCGCCGACCACTTGATCCAGGTGTCCTGCAGCACGTCCTCGGCGTCGGCGACACTGCCCAGCAACCGGTAGGCGGTGCCGAACAGCACCCCGCGGTGCGCGGTGAACACGTCCAGCGGATCGGCGGCCGACGCGGTGGCGGCCGACGGGGCGGCGGAAGAATCGATCATGCCGGTCAGCATGCCAGGCCGCCGACCGGCGGGGGCGGTCGACGGCGGATCAGGACGGTTCCGGGTCGGGGTTCAGAGCGCGGAGATGCGCTGGAGCAGGTCGTTGAGGGTGGCGCGTTCGGCGGGGGAGAGAGGGGCGAGAAGGTCCTCGGTGACGCGGCGGCTGTCGTGGTCGGCGGTGTGGAGGAGGGCGTGTCCGGCGGGGGTGAGGACGACGAGGCGGCTGCGGCGGTCGGCGGGGTCGGGGCGGCGTTCGGCGAGGCCGAGCTGCTGGAGGTCGTCGAGGAGGGAGACGATCGCGCTGGGGTCGTAGCCGAGGCGGTCGGCGAGTTCGCGTTGGCGGGCGCCGTCGACGGTGGCGAGGTAGCGCAGGATCGCGTGGTGGCGCAGGCGGAGGCCGTGCTGTTCGAGGGCGGCGTTGAACGCGCTGCCGGAGCGCTGGCCGAGGCGGTAGAGCAGGTAGCCGGTGTCGGCGTGCAGGCCGTGCATCCAGGGGGCGTCGTTCATGGGGCCATCATGCCAGAGCGAAGATGTTCGGAACAATCATTGACATCAGCAATGGTTGTTCCTAGCTTCAATGGCCATGAGCAACGAAACCCTCCTGACCCCCGGTCAGCACCCGGACCTGACCGGCACGGTCGGCACCCCCGTCCCGGTCGTCCCCGGCGCCGCCGAGTGAACCCCGCCGAGCTGACCGCGATCGACGTCCACACCCACGCCGAGGTCTCCGCGCACGGCCACGCCTCGCTCGACGAGGAGCTGAACGCGGCCTCCAGCGGCTACTTCAAGGCCGACGGGGCGCACCGCAAGCCGACCGTGGCCGAGCTGGCCGCGCACTACCGCGAGCGCCGGATGGCCGCCGTGGTGTTCACCGTCGACGCCGAGCACGCCACCGGCCGCCCACCGGTGCCCAACGAGGAGGTCGCCGAGGCCGCGGCCGCCAACGCCGACGTGCTGATCCCGTTCGCCTCGATCGACCCGTTCCGCGGCCGGGCCGGAGTGCGGCAGGCCCGCCGCCTGGTGGAGGAGTTCGGCGTCAAGGGCTTCAAGTTCCACCCCAGCATCCAGGGCTTCTTCCCGAACGACCGGATGGCCTACCCCCTGTACGAGCTGCTCGAGGAGACCGGCACCGTCGCACTCTTCCACACCGGCCAGACCGGCATCGGCGCGGGCGTCCCCGGCGGGGGCGGCATCCGGCTCAAGTACTCCAACCCGATGCACGTGGACGACGTCGCCGCCGACTTCCCGCACCTGAAGGTGGTCCTGGCCCACCCGTCCTTCCCCTGGCAGGACGAGGCGCTGGCCGTCGCCACCCACAAGCCCGGCGTGCACATCGACCTCTCCGGCTGGTCGCCCAAGTACTTCCCGCCGCAGCTGGTCCAGTACGCCAACACCCTGCTGCAGGACAAGGTGCTGTTCGGCTCCGACTTCCCCGTGCTCACCCCCGACCGCTGGCTCGCCGACTTCGCGAAGCTGCCGATCAAGGACGAGGTCCGGCCGAAGATCCTCAAGGACAACGCCGTCCGCCTGCTCGGCCTGGCCTGAACCGGCCCCGCGCCCCGCGTCCCGCGTCCCGAGTCCCGAGTCCCGAGTCCCGAGTCCCGAAAGGCTGTCACACCCTCATGCGCAACCAGGGAATCGGCTCCTGGCCCGCCCGCCGCGCCAGGAAGACCCCGCACCGCACCGCCCTCGTCCACACCGGACACCGCCACAGCTACGCCGATCTGCACGAGCGCAGCACCCGGCTGGCCCACGCCCTGCGCACCGCCGGGGTCCGCCGCGGCGACCGGGTCGCCTACCTGGGCCCCAACCACCCGGCCTTCCTGGAGACGCTGTTCGCGACCGGCCTGCTCGGCGCGCTCTTCGTCCCGCTCAACACCCGCCTCGCCCGGCCCGAGATCGCCTTCCAGCTCGACGACAGCGGGGCCCGGGTGCTGATCCACGCACCCGGCTGCGCCCCGCTGGTGCCGCCCGGCGCGGTGCCGGTGGCGGTGGAGACCGGGGAGCCGTACGAGTCCTGGCTGGCCGGGGCCGGGAGCGCGCCGCTCGACGAGCCGGTCGGCCTCGACGACACCTGCCTGATCATGTACACCTCGGGCACCACCGGCCGTCCCAGGGGCGCCCTGCTCACCCACGGCAACCTCACCTGGAACGCCTACAACGTCCTGGTCGACACCGACCTGCTCGCCGACGACAGCGCCCTGGTCGCCGCCCCGCTGTTCCACACCGGCGGCCTGAACATGCTCACCCTGCCCGTCCTGCTCAAGGGCGGCACCTGCCACCTGGTCGAGTCCTTCGACCCGGCCGCGACCCTGGAACTGATCGCCCGGGAGCGCATCACCTACATGTTCGGCGTGCCGACCATGTTCGACCTGATGGCCCGCCAGAGCGGCTGGGACGGCGCCGACCTGAGCAGCCTGCGCATCCTCAACTGCGGCGGCGCCCCCGTCCCGCGCCCGCTGATCGACACCTACCTGCGCCGCGGCCTGTCCTTCCAGCAGGGCTACGGCATGACCGAGGCCGGGCCTGGCGTGCTCTTCCTGGACGCCGGGCACACCGTCGCCAAGGCGGGCAGCGCGGGCGTCCCGCACTTCTTCACCGACGTGCGGCTGACCACCCCGGACGGGCGGGAGGCCGGGGTCGGCGAGGTCGGCGAGGTGCTGGTCAGCGGGCCCAACGTCGGCCCCGGGTACTGGGGCCTGCCCGAGGCCACCGCCCGGTCCTTCCACGGCGACTGGTTCCGCAGCGGCGACGCCGCCCGGGCCGACGCCGACGGCTACCTCACCATCGCCGACCGGATCAAGGACATGTACATCTCCGGCGGCGAGAACGTCTACCCCGCCGAGGTCGAGGAGGCCCTGCTCGCCCTGCCCGGCGTCGCCGAGTGCGCCGTCCACGGCGTCCCCGACGCCAAGTGGGGCGAGGTCGGCCGCGCCGTGGTCGTCCCCGAACCCGGCGCCGCGCCCGACCCGGCGGAACTGCTCGCCGCCCTGGCCGGGCTCCTCGCCAAGTACAAGCTCCCCAAGACCCTGGTGCTCGCGGACGCCCTGCCGCGCACCGCCACCGGAAAGATCCTCAAGCACAAGCTCCGCGCCCTGCACGGCAGCTGACCCCACCTCCCCTCTTCGAAAGGCACCTTCCCCACGGCACTCGTCGTCAGTGGGGATCCGCACCGACCCCGAGCCCGCCGCCGTCCTGCGGAGCGTCTCGCGCTGCCACGTCCGACGGGGCGTCGGGGTGGGTGCGTCGGGGTGCCGACGGCCGGCCGATATTCGGACGACACCCGGCTGACGTGCTGTTAGGGTGCCCGCCATGGCAGTGCTCAGACAGTTCCAGGTCACCTTCGACTGCGCCGACCCGGCCCGGGTCGCCCGCTTCTGGTGCGAGGTGCTCGGCTACGAGTCCAATCCCCCCAAGGGCTTCGACAGTTGGGAGGCGTACCAGGCCTCCTGCCCGCCCGAGGAGCGCGGCTCCTGGTCGGCCTGCACCGACCCCACCGGCGTCGGTCCCCGGCTGTACTTCCAGCGCGTCCCCGAGGGCAAGGCGGTCAAGAACCGCGTCCACCTCGACGTCCGGGTCGGCACCGGCCTGCGCGGCGAGGAGCGGCTGGCCGCGCTCGAGGCCGAGTGCGCCCGCCTGCTCCCGCTCGGCGCCGTCCGGGTCCAGCTGCTGTACGACGGCGGCGACGACTCGTGCATCGTCATGCAGGACGTCGAGGGCAACGAGTTCTGCCTCGACTGACGCCCGCTCACGCCCGCTCACTCCCGCGCCGCCGCCGCCAGGTCGATCATCCGGAGGGCCACCGCCGCCGGGATCGCCGGGTTGGCGGCGGCGGCTTGGGCCTGCCCCCGGTCGCGGAGCAGGCCGATCAGCACCGGCACCGGCAGCGCCGGGTTGCGGGTCAGCGCCCGGCGCAGCCCGTCGGTCTCGAAGCCCGCGCTGACGTCCGACCCGGCGGTCTCCAGCAGACGCCGCAGGGCGGCCGCGGGCAGCCGCGGATCGGCGGCGGCGGGCGCGTGCACCAGCCGGTCCGGGTCGTCGGCCAGCCGCTCGACCAGCTCGGGGGTGCAGTCGGCGGCGTGCAGGGCGAGGCGGCGCACGGTCGGTTCGGGGTCGTCGGCCCAGGCGGCCCGCAGCCGGTCGGAGGGGAAGTTCGGGTGGCGCAGCACCTCTTCGTGGTGGTGCCAGGTCCGGGCGGCCTCCAGCAGCAGCTCGGGGGGTGCCGCCTCGTTGTGGGCGGTGATCGCGGTGCGCACACCGCTGTCGGGGTCGCGGGCCAGCAGTGCCAGGATGTCGGGCGGTAGGGTGCGGGCCCGGGCGACGGAGCGCCGGACGGGGACGCTCGCGGAGGTGGCCAGGCGGCGCATCGCCGCGGGGTCGTCGTGCAGGTCCTCGACCCACTTCAGGTGCCAGAACTTCCGGTCGGGCGGCAGGCCCTGCGCGGCCCGGTCCCGCACGGCGTCGGGCACGTCCTCGCGGACGATCTCGGCGCGGACGTCCTCCTCCGGGTCCGCGGCCAGCGCGGCGAGCAGTTCCGGGTCCAGCTGGGCCCGGGCCGCGTAGCGGCGCAGCCCCGGGTCGGGGTGGACGGCCAGGTGCCGCAGGAGTTCCTCCTCGGCGCCCCGTTCGGCGAGTTCGTCGAGCCGGTCCTCCGCGTCCAGCGCCGCGAACTCGGCCGAGGACAGCGGGGGTTCGTCCTCCGCCATCTCCCGCGCGGCCTCCCGGACCTGCGGATCGGGGTCGGCGAGCAGCGCCGCCCGGCCCGCCTCGCCCGCCTCGTGCCAGGCGTGGAGGCAGACCTCCCGGCGCACCTGCGGGTCCGGGTCGGCGGCCAGCGCCACCGCCACCTCCCCGGGCCGGCCCCGGAACCACAGCGTCCGCAGCCGCACCCGCGGGTCCGGGTCGGCCGCCCGCCGGGCGAACCACTCCGCAGTGGGCCGCGGTGCGTGCTGGCCGGTGTGGTGGGCCATGAAGGTGCGCTGCCAGTCGAGGGACGGTTCGTCCCGGATCAGCCGCTCCCACTGCGCGAGGCTCATCCCCCGCTGGTTCTCCACCCAGTAGCGGCGCACCCGCCAGTCGGGGCAGGCGACGGCGGCCTCGACCACCTCCGGCGGGTGTCTCCCGTCCATCGCCATGTACGGCATCAGGGGCGCCAGCCGCACCCGGACGTCCAGGGCGGGGTGCCTGGACAGCCCGGACAGCCACGCCCAGCGCATTCCGGTGACGTCGACCCCCTCGAACAGCCCGTTCCACTCCCCGAATTCAGGCATGCCGCGCCCCTTCCTCCCCGACTGCGGACGGTGACACCCTACTCGCCCGCCGGGTGGGCGGTGCGCCGTTCGGGGAATCAAGTAGGCGCAGGTGAAAGGCGGTTGGACGCGGACGTCCGTCCCGTGCCGGTCGGACGGGTCGGCTGCGGAGAGTGACGGCGAGGAGAGGGGGTCAGCCTTCGAGGAGGCTGCGCAGGTCGTCGAAGGCCCGGCGGAGGTGCACGTCCAGGCGGGAGGCGGGGGCGTCGATCCAGGACTGGACCGCCCGGTGGAAGGCGGCCCACCCGGCCGTGGCGGCCAGTGCGGCCGGTCGGTCGGCGACGCCGCGCTGCCGCAGGGCCTCCGCCAGGGCGTCGCCGAGCGCCGCGGCCTTGGCCAGGTCGCGTTCGCGCAGCGCCGGGGTCGTCGCGATGACCCGCAGGCGCGGCTCGGCGAACGGGCGGTTGCGCTCCAGGACCGGTTCGGCCGTCCGGAAGGCGCGCAGCAGCACGTCGAGCGGGGACAGGCCGTCGGGCGCCTCGGCCACCGCCCGGACCAGCGCGGCGCGCAGGTCGGCCTCGCCGTCGAAGAGCACCTCGCGCTTGTCCGGGAAGTGTCGGAAGAAGGTGCGCTCGTTGACGCCCGCCCGGGCGGCGATCTCGGCCGTCGTCGTCCGGTCGAACCCGTGTTCCTGGTACAGCTCCAAGGCCGCCTGCTGGAGGCGGCGGCGAGCTTCTGCTCCGCTCCGTGGCACGCCCCGAGGGTAGCGCACGCGCCAGTCACTGGCGCTTCTTGACGTCAGTCACTGACGCTACCTAGGCTCGGCGACGGCGCCACGTAGCGCCAGTCACTGACGTAAAAAATGGGGAGCGCTCAGATGCACGTCTTCGTCACCGGCGGATCCGGCCAGACCGGGCCCGCGGTCGTCGCCGAACTCGTCGCGGCCGGCCACACCGTCACCGCCCTGGCCCGCTCGGACGCGGCCGCCGCCCGGCTGGCGTCGCTCGGCGCCGCGCCGCACCGCGGCTCGCTGGACGACCTCGACCGCCTGCGCAGCGGCGCCGAAGCCGCCGACGCCGTCCTGCACATGGCCTTCGGCGGCGACTTCTCCGACCTCGACGACATGAGGCGGCGCGACCGCACCGCGATCCAGGCGCTCGGCCGACCGCTGGAGGGGACGGGGAAGCCGTTCGTCAGCACCTCGGGCACCCTGGTCCTGCCCGCGGGCCGGGAGGCCACCGAGGAGGACGAGCCCGACGCGTCCGGTCTCGCCGCGTTCCGGATCGCGGGCGAGCGGGCCTGCCTGGACTTCGCCGCCCGGGGCGTGCGCGCGAGCGTGGTCCGCCTCGCCCCGACCGTCCACGGCCCCGCGGACCACGGCTTCGTCCCGATGCTCGTCGCCACCGCCCGGAAGACCGGCGTCTCGGCCTACGTCGGGGACGGCGGCAACCGGTGGCCCGCGGTGCACCGGCTCGACGCGGCGGTCCTGTTCCGGCTGGCCCTGGAGCAGGCGCCCGCAGGCAGCGTGCTGCACGGGGTCGCCGAGAGCGGCGTCACCTTCCGGAGCATCGCCGAGACCATCGCCCGGGGCCTCGGCCTGCCCACCGCCTCGCTCACCCCCGCCGAAGCCGCCACCCACTTCGCGAGCCCGTTCATGGCCACCGCCTACGCCTTCGACGGCCCCGTCTCCAGCGCCCGCACCCGGGGCCTGCTCGGCTGGTCGCCCACCGGCCCGACCCTGCTGGAGGACCTGGAGCACGGCGACTACCTGACCGCGCCGACTGCCTGACCGCACCGGCTCCCCGGCCGCCGGGGCGGGGCGGGGCGGAACTCCCGGGCGGGCGGACCCGCGCGCGGTTGGTGACCGGCGCGGCGGCCGGCCACGCGGCTCTCCTCGGAGGGGCCGAGCAGGGGCAGCCGGGTGCGAGGGACGTGCCCACCGCCCCGCGCCAACCCGTACACTCGCGCCCTGGTCGATCCCGCCCCCGCCCCCGCTCCGGCCGGCAGTCCGCCCGGCAGTCCGCTCCGCAGCCCGAACGAAAGGCCGTGACCCCGTGACCCCCGCCCTCGACTTCGTCTTCGAGATCCGCGCCCACCTCGCCCCCGCCCGGCACGTCGGCCACGGCGACGGCGAGGCCCTGGCGTTCACCCCGATCACCGGCGGCACCGTCACCGGCCCGCGCCTCACCGGCACCGTGCTGCCCGGCGGCGGCGACTGGGGCAGCACCCGCGGCGCCGTCTGCCAGCTCGACGCCCGCTACCTGCTGCAGGCCGAGGACGGCGCCGTCATCGACGTCGTCAACCGCGGCTACTACCGGCCCGGCCCCGACTGCCCCGCCCAGTACGAGGAGGACGGCCTGCGGGTCAGCGAGGCGGGCGTCTACTTCCGCACCGCGCCCGTCTTCCGCACCGACGCCCCCGCCCACCGCTGGCTGGCCGAGACGGTCTTCGTCGGCCTGGCCCGCCCCGAGGACGAGGGGCGGACGGTGGTGATCCGGATGTACGCGCTGCGCTGACGCCGCCGCGACCCGGGAAATAATTCGTACGACCGTGCTGAAATCTCGGGTACGCTCGGCGCCATGACGGACACTCAGGACGTGGACATCCGGGCGCTCGACGCGCGCGCACTGCGGGCCGCCCGCTCCTACGTCGACCGGGTCGACGCCGCCGCGCTCGACCGGCCGACCCCCTGCGGGGCGTGGACGCTCGGGCAGTTGCTCGCGCACATGACCGGGCAGAACCACGGCTTCGCGGCCGCCGCCCGCGGCGGCGGCCGCGACCGCGCCGAGTGGGCGGACCGCCCCGTCGGGGCCGACCCGGCGGGGGTGTTCGCCGCCTCGGTGGCCGAGGTCGCCGCGGCCTTCGCCGAGGAGGGCGTGCCGGAGCGCGCGTTCTGGCTGCCCGAGATCCGCGACGGCGGCCCGTTCCCGGCCCGGCAGGCGATCGCCTTCCACTTCCTGGACTACCTCGTCCACGGCTGGGACGTCGCCGTCTCGATCGGCCTGCGCCCCGCCTTCGACGCCGACCTGGTGGCCGCCGTCCTCCCGGTCGCCGCCCTCGTCCCCGCCGGGCCCGCCCGCGAGGCCCCCGGCGCGGCCTTCGGCCCCGTCCTGGCGGACGCGGCCGGCGCGGACGGGTCCGACCCGTTCGACCGGGTGCTCAGGCTGCTCGGCCGCGACCCGAACTGGGCGCCGCCCCAGGCCGGTTGACCGGACGGCCCCGCCCGGGCGGCCGCTCGCCGGGGCCGAGGAGGCAAGGCCGTGAGCGGGTCGAATCAGTCGTGCAGCAGGTCGAGCTGTTCGGTCGCCCGCCGCCAGCCGAGGGCGTCCGCCGCAGTACGAGCACGCAGTTCGGCCACCACGGAGCCGCGCCCACGGGCACCGGCGGCCCTGACGCGTTCGAGGTCCTCCCGTTGCCGCCGCAGCTCGGCGCCCGGGCCGGGAAGACGGGGGTCGCCCTGCCGCTGCCGCGCAGCGAGCGCGGCGGTCTGCAGACAGCGGAGGGCGCCGTCCCAGCAGTCACCGGTGCAGGCGGCAACGGCCTCCGAGACCGCCCCCAGCGCGTCGAGGTGCGCCAGCACGGCGCCCTCGGGCACCGCCTCCTCCAGGAAGTCGTCCAGGTCGACGGCGTCGCCCTCACCGGTCGGCGCCCCGTACGAGCGGAACAGTTCGGCCAGCGACAGATCCAGGTACGCGCTGGACCAGTCGGCCGACCGGGCGGCCAGCTCCCGGGCCCCGGCCAGGGGCGTCCCCTCCTCGTCGGCGGCGTCGGCCCAGCACTTCCGGAGCAACTCCTAGCGCGGGCCAGGACGCCCGTCCCCGCCCGCCGGACGGTCCGCCGGAACCCCTCGGACGGGTCCGCTGCGGGAGGTGGATCAAGGTCCGGCCAAGGGGCTGACGGTGGGGGAGGGGCGGCGCTACGGTGGCGGCCGTGATCGAAGACGGCGGCCGGACCGCCCCCACGGTGTACCACTCCTCCCGGCGCAAGGCCTGGCTGCTCCTGGCCATGGCGGTGGCCTTCGTGGCGGCGGGGGTGGCGTTCCTGGTCGCGCACAGCACGGTGGAGATGACCGTCGCCGGGGCGGTGGCCGTGCCCTTCTTCGGCACCGGCGTGGTCCTCCTGATGTGTCGCCTCGGCAGCGGGCGGCCCGAGCTGGTCATCGACGCGGGCGGCCTGGAACACTTCCGCCTCGGCCGCTTCGAGTGGGCCGAGATCGCCGCCGTCCGGCTGCGGGTGCAGCAGGTGCGCCGCACCACCTCGCAGCGCTTCCTCGAACTCGTCCTGCACGACCCCGACACCTACCTGGCCCGCGCCCCGCGCCTGGTCCGCGCCACCGCGGGCATGAGCCTCAGGCTCGGCTTCGGGCCCGCGAACATCCCGGTCAACACCCTCCCGGTCACGCCCGAGGCCGTGCTCGCCGCGATGAAGCAGCACCACCCGGAGCTCGTCGTCGCCCCCTGACGCGCCCGGTCGGGCGTCACGGCAGCCAGTGCACCGCGCTGGCCCGGCGGAGGTGGACCAGGACGTCGAAGGCGGCGGCCAGCGAGGCCACGGCCAGGTGCTCGGCGGCGTCGCCCTCGGGGGTGTAGACGCCGCTGACGACGCGGACCTTCGCCGGCCCGTCCCACCGGCGGCGGACGTCCTGCTCGCGCAGGTCCAGCCAGCGGGCGGCCGGGGCCCCCTCGCCGAGCCGCGCGTCGACCAGGTCCGCGGCCGGGGGCGGGACGGTGACCACCCCGAGGTCGCCGTGGTGGAAGCCGATCGCCGCCGAGACGTACCCCGCGCCGTAGCGCTCGCGCAGCACGCTGCCCGTGGTGGCCTGCGTGCCCGCTCCGGACGCCAGGCCCAGCCCCGCCCCGGCCGCCGAGGTGTGCCCGAGGCCGTCCCAGTAGACGACGCGCAGGCCGGTCCGCCGCCGGAAGTCCACGACCGCCCCGGCCCACGGCTCCGCCTCGCCCGCGTAGCTGCCGCGCCCGGCGACGCTGTGCTCGTGGAACTCCACGATCAGCCGCATCCGCTCGGCCGCGCCGCCGGGCCGGTCCGCGCCGGGCAGCGGCTCGACCAGCGCCAGCGCGTCCCGGGCGTGCTCGGCGAACGGGCGTCCCGGGTGGACGCCCCGCGCGCGCTGCACGTGCTCCGCCGTCTCGTGGGCGGTGCGGACGGGATCCAGGTGGGCCGCGACCCGGGCGAGCAGCTCCGGGGCGGTCGCGCGCACGAACGCCAGCACGGCCTCGTAGTCGGCGGGCCGCGCCCGGGCCGGTCGCACGCCGAAGATCCGCACCGGATCGTCCGGGTGGTCCCGGTTGAACGCCCGCACCCACTCCAGTGCCGCCGCCATCTCGGCGGTGCGCCACGGCCTCCAGGCGCCGGCCAGCGCGTACGCGGCCGAACCCGGGCCGCCGTTCGCGTACGCGTCGAGGGCGGCGGCGGCCACCGGGTCGTCCTGGAGGGCCAGCGCGCGGAAGCCGTGCTCCCGCACCAGTCGGCGGAACAGCTGGTCCCGGACGGCGAAGGTCTCCCGGGAGAAGCGGGTGGACTCCCCGACGCCCACCACCTCCGCCCCGGCGGCCAGCCGGGCGGCGATCTCGTCGAGCGCGGCGCCCGGGAGCGGGAGGTCGTCGGCGGGGTGACGGTGACTCAGGTCGCCGTCCGGACCGGTGGCTTGACCGGCGGCTGCGGTGGTGTTCGGCATGCCGCCCAGTCTCGTTCTTCAAGCCGACTTGAAGTCAAGCGCGAGTCCCCGCCTTTGCCGCCGCGCCCGCTGCCGCGGCCTTCGCCCCGGCGTGGGCCGCCCGGGCCGCCAGCACCTCGGGGACGCGCGACTCGGCCCAGCGGGCCAGCGCCCAGACCTGCCGGGCGGCCTCCTCGCCGAGCGGGGTCAGCGTGTAGTCGACCCGCGGCGGGATGACGGCGTGCGCCTCGCGGTGCACCAGGCCGTCCTGCTCCAGGGTCTGCAGGGTCTGGGCGAGCATCTTCTCGCTCACCCCGCCCACCGCGCGGCGCAGCTCGCTGAACCGGTGGGTGCCGTCCAGCAGGACGGCCAGCACCAGCACGGCCCAGCGGCTGGTGACGTGTTCGAGGATGCCGCGGGAGGCGCAGTCCGCCGAGTTGACGTCCGGCTCCAGTCCGCCGGTCAGTTCCTTCACCCTGGGGTTCATGGAAGTAGCTTACCCGAAAGTTGGTACTTCCGAATCGTTAGTGACTTTCCTACGGTGGGTGCGACAGCCCGTCGCACCCACCGTCGCACCACCCCAGGAGTTGCATCCCCATGAGCATCGTCGTCACCGGCGCCACCGGACAGCTCGGCCGCCTCGTCATCGGCGAACTGCTGGCCCGCGTCCCGGCCGCCGAGGTCGCCGCCGCCGTCCGCGACGAGCGGAAGGCCGCCGACCTGGCCGCCCGCGGCGTCGAACTGCGCCTCGCCGACTACGACCGGCCCGAGACGCTGGCCGCGGCGGTCCGGCCCGGCGACACCGTGCTGCTGGTCTCCGGCAGCGAGGTCGGCCGCCGGGTCGCCCAGCACGCCGCCGTGGTCACGGCCGCGAAGGCCGCCGGGGCCGCCCGCCTGGTCTACACCGGGGTGCTCGGCGGTCCGGACGCCGACTTCCGGCTCGCCGAGGAGCACAAGGCCACCGAGCGGCTGATCCTCGACTCCGGCCTGCCGCACACCTTCCTGCGCAACGGCTGGTACACCGAGAACTACACCGCCCTGATCCCGGTCCAGTTGGAGCACGGCGTGGTCGGCAGCACCGCGGGCGGCCGGATCGGCTCGGCCGCCCGCGCCGACTACGCCGCCGCGGCCGCCGTCGTGCTGACCGGCGAGGGCCACGAGAACCGCGCCTACGAACTCAGCGGCGACCGGGCCTGGACGCTGGAGGAGTACGCCGCCGAACTCTCCCGGCAGAGCGGCCGGGAGGTCGCCCACCACGAACTGCCCGCCGAGGCCCACCTCGCCGTGCTCACCGGCGCGGGCCTGCCGCCGCAGCTCGCCGAGATCCTGGTGGACGTCGACGTCTCCGGCATCGCCCGCGGCCTGCTGGCGGGCGGCAGCGGCGACCTGGCCCGGCTGATCGGCCGCCCGACCACGCCGCTGGCCGACACCGTCGCGCGGGCGCTCGCCGCCACCACCGCGACGGCGGGCTGAGCCGGGCGGCGGGCGCCCGGGCTACTCGGCGGCCCGGGCGCCCGCGCTACTCGGCGGCCCGGACGCCCCGACCGGCGGTCCCCTCCGCGTCCGGCACGGCGGCGTCCGCCGCGCCCAGGCCCGCGAGCAGGCGCAGCCCGTCCGCGGAGGGGGTGCCGGGGGCCGCGGTGAGCACCAGCAGTTCGGCGCCCGACCCGTCCGGCAGCGCGAAGTTCTCCTGGTGCAGTTCGAGCAGCCCCACCAGCGGGTGGCGGTACGCCTTGCTCCCGTGCGTGCGGGCGCGCACCTCCGCGCGGGCCCACAGGCGGCGGAAGCGCTCGCTGCCCATCGCCAACTCGCCGATCAGCGAGGTCAGTCGGGGGTCGTCGGGGTACTTCCCGGCGGCCAGCCGCAGGTGGCCGACCACGTCGAGGGTGCAGGTCTCCCAGCCCGCGTAGAGGCCGTCCTCGCCCTCCTCCAGGAAGAGGTGGCGGGCGATGTTCAGGCCCGCGACGTCCGGGCGGCCGTAGAGCAGCCCGGCGAGGCGGTTCCCGGCCAGCACGTCCAGCCGGTGGCCCATGATCAGCGCGGGCGCGTCGGCGACCAGGTCCAGCATGCGCAGCAGCTCCGGGCGGACCCGTCCGTTCGGGGTCCTCGTCCGCAGCCGGGGCTGCCGGGCCAGCCGGTGCAGGTGCTCCCGCTCGGTCCGGTCCAGGCCCAGCACCCGGGCCAGCGCGTCCAGCACCTGCTCGGAGGGCTGGGTGGCGCGCCCCTGCTCCAGGCGCACGTAGTAGTCGACGCTCACCCCCGACAGGTGCGCGACCTCCTCGCGTCGCAGCCCCGCCACCCGGCGGCGCCCGTCGACGGGGATCCCGGCCGTCGCCGGGTCGACCCGGGCGCGCCGGGTCCGCAGGAAGCCCGCGAGATCGTCCATGCGGACCAGTATCCCCTGGTGGCGCGCCGCGGACAGTGGTCCTGCGAGTACCAGGAAGTCCGGTCCTACGGAACCGCGGCCCCTGAACGCCGGGCCCCGCGGCGGCCAGGATCGGAGGTGCCGCAGAGGCGGCCCGACCGGAGGAGAGACCCCGATGAAGACCCTGATCGTCCACGCCCACCCCGAGCCGAAGTCGCTCAACGGCTCGCTCACCGACCACGCGGTCTCCGTGCTGCGGGCCGCCGGCCACGAGGTGCGGGTCAGCGACCTGTACGCGAAGGGCTGGAAGGCCACCGCCGACGCCGCGGACTACGGCCCGCACGCCTCCAGCCCGCTGAACGTCGTCCGCGACTCCGGCCGCGCCTTCACCGCCGGGGAACTCACCGCGGACGTCCGCGCCGAGCAGGAGAAGCTGCTGTGGGCCGACACCGTCATCCTGCAGTTCCCGCTGTGGTGGTACACCATGCCCGCGATCCTCAAGGGCTGGGTCGACCGGGTCTTCACCTACAACTTCGCGTACGGCGTCGGCGAGCACAGCGACACCAAGTACGGCGAGCGCTTCGGCGAGGGCACCCTCGCCGGACGGCGCGCCCTGCTGTCGGTCACCGTCGGCGGCCCCGCCTCGCACTACGCGGAGCGCGGCATCAACGGGCCCATCGACGACCTGCTGTTCCCCATCCAGCACGGCATCCTCTACTACCCCGGCCTGGAGGTGCTGCCGCCCTTCGTCGTCCACGGCGCCGACCGGCTCACCCCCGAGGAGTACCCGGCCGTCGCCGCGGCCTGGGAACAGCGCCTGCTCACCCTGGGGACCACCGAGCCGATCCCGTTCCGCCGCCAGAACTTCGGCGACTACGAGATCCCCTCGCTGCACCTCAAGGCCGGCCTCGAACCGGCCGGACGCACCGGCTTCGCCCTGCACACCCGCCCCTGACCGGCCGGATAGCATCGAGGGATGACCGAGTTCCGCATCGTGCAGGCCACCGCGCTCCCCGCCGAGGAGGCCTGGCGGCGCGTCACCGACTGGTCCCGGCACGGCGCGGCCGTCCCGTTCACCACCGTCCGCTCCGACGGGCGGACGGTGGTGGCCCGCACCGGGGCGGGCCGCCTCGGCTTCGACGACACCATGGACCTGACCCGCTGGGAACCCCCGCAAGGCGGCCGCACCGGCACCTGCCACCTCGCCAAACGCGGCCCCGTGGTCACCGGTTGGGCCCGGATCGAGGTCCGCCCCCACCACGGCGGCGCACTCGTCCGCTGGAGCGAGGACCTGCGGATCGCCGCCCTGCCCGCCCTCCTCGACCGCCCCACCGCCTGGTGCGGCCGCCTGCTCTTCCGCCGCGCCCTGCGCGCGCTGCTGCGCTGAGCCGTCGGCCGTCGTCCGTCGATCGTCCGTCACCTCCCTCCGGGCAGGGGAACTCCGGCCGAAGCGGGGCATACGTGTTCCGACGGAACCGGTAGGAACGCCGAAGGGGTGGACGCATGGGTGAGGGGACGAGTGCGGTGCTGTGGGTCGCCGCCGCGGTGTTCCTGGTCGCGACGGTGGCGGCTGCGATCGTGCTGGTGGTCAAACTGATGCGCACCAGACGGCTGTTGGCCGACGCGGGCATCCCGAGGTCGAAGAAGGTGCTGTTCTGGGCGGCGATCGCCTACCTGGTCTGGCCGGTGGACCTGCTGCCCGACCCGGTCCTGATCGACGACCTCGGCGTCCTGCTGCTGGCGCTGCGCTCGCTCAACAAGGCCGTCCCCGAGGGGATCGCCCGGCGGGCGGCCCGCCGCGACCGCCGAGCGTGACCGCCGCCGTCGGCTGACCGCGGCCGGTCCGCCGCGCTCAGGCGTCCGCCCGGACGCGGGCGTGCAGGTGCATGTCGTGCCAGCCGTCGGCGTGCAGCAGGGCGCTGCGGCGGGTGCCCTCCAGGAGGTAGCCGGTCTTCCCGGCGACCCGGCAGGAGGCGGGGTTCGCCGTGGAGTGACCGAGTTCGATGCGGTGGAAGCCGACGTCGTGCAGCGCCCAGTCGCTGACCCGCCGCACCGCCCGCGGGCAGACGCCGCGGCCGCGGGCCGCGGGGGCGGTCCAGTAGGCGATCTCGGCCTGCCCGCCGTACAGCACCAGGGACTGCAGGGAGACCCGGCCGAGCAGCCCGCCCCCGTCCGGGTCGGCGACCGCCCAGTGGGCGGCCCGCTCGTCCGCCCAGTCGCGCCGCCAGCGGGCGATCCACTCGCCGGTCTCCGCCGCCGAGTCGGCCCCGCGCAGGTGCCAGCGCCGGATCGCCGGGTCGCGGAAGACCTCGGCGACGGCGTCCGCGTCGGAGTCGAGCCAGGGCCGCAGCACCAGGCCGCCGTCGACCGGAAGGACCGGCTGGGCACGGCGGTTGAGACTGCCGGGCGGCAGGACGGGGGGAACGAGGGGAGGCATGCCCGCATCCTGGCAGGCCCGCCGCAGGGCGGGGGAGCCGGGGCGGGCCCGGGGCGGTGGGGGACGGATCGCGCCCGGCCGGGTACCGTCGGAGCAGACACGTGGGAGGGTGGAGGGATGACCGCGACGGCAGAGACCGGGACGCTGCGCGTGCCGCGCAGCATCAACGGCATCGAGCAGGCGCTCACGTACGAGGAGCGGGCCCGGTTCTACGGCGAACTCGGGCCGGTGGAGGACCCCGTGGAGCGCGAGGCGGTGATCGGGACGTGGTGGCTGCGGGCGATGTCCGCGGCGTACGGCAGCGACCGGGCGGGCTTCCGGGCCGCGGTGGCGCCGGTGCTGGTCGCGGGGCGCTCCGAGCGGGCCGGGGCCGCCGCCGCGTGAGCGGTCGGAGCGGGACCGCCCGCTGGAGCAGCCGACCGCCGGTGCCGCCCGCGCGGACGCGGACCGGCCGACGGCAGCCGTCCCCGCGCCGATCCGGCCCGGAGCACGCGTTCCGGCCGACGGGGCGGACACCCGGCCGTACGGCCCCGGAGGCCCGCCGCACGGACCCGGCCGATCCGCCGCGCGACTGCCGCCGCCCTGGCACGAGCGGCCCCGGACTCGTCGTCGGCCGTGGCACGACGGGTCCGTGGAAGACCCTGCGGGAGGCGTTCCCCGCCGTCCCGGCGGTGGTGGCCGAACCGGTCGGGTCCGCCCAGGACCGCTGGCGCGCGATCACCGGCGCCCACCTCCTCGCCCCGTCCCGCTCCGGCGCCGGGTTCGACAGCGGCGTCCGGGCCGAACGCGAGGAGGCCGAACGCGAGGAGGCGGTGACCGGATGAACCGGCCGACGCACGGGGCACTGCACCACGTCGAGATCTGGGTCCCCGACCTCGATCGCGCCCTCGCCTCGCTCGGCTGGCTGCTCCGGACGCTGGGTTACACCGTCTCGCAGAGCTGGGAGACCGGCCGCAGCTGGCGGCTCGGGCCGACCTACCTCGTCCTCGAGCGGTCCCCGGCCCTCACCGCCGACCGGCACGACCGCCGCCGACCCGGGCTGAACCACCTGGCCTTCCACGTCGAGGACGCCGCCACCGTCGAGGAACTGGTCACCGAGGCGGCCCGGCACGGCTGGAGCCTGATGTTCCCCGCGACCCACCCGCACGCCGGTGGCGAGCACCACTACGCGGCCTATCTGGAGGACGCCGACGGCTTCGAGGTGGAACTCGTCGCGATCACCCCGCCCGGGCAGCCGTGAGCCCGACCGATCGACGCGGGGTCCACGCCCCGGTCATTCCGGCATGAGGCCGTCGGTGGCGCGCACGGCCTGCTGGAGGAGATCCAGGGCGCGGGGCGTCTGTTCCCGGCCGATCACAGCGATGTCGACGACGTACTGGCCGTAGCGGAGTTCGCCGTACCAGTCCTCGCGCCCCTCCTCCGTGAAGGTCTTGTCCCGGATGAGGCAGGTGTAGGACTGGTCGTCCGCCTCGGAACTGCCGGTCAGCCGGATCGACTGGTAGGTCCACGGCTTGTCGCTCTCCGACGGGCGGCGCCGGTGGGTGCAGAGCCAGGCCCAGGTCGGGGAGGCGAACCGTCTGACGCGCTGGGAGAAGCCGTGGCGCAGGAAGTCGTTGCCGTGGGGCACGAAGTTCCGGGAGTCCTGTTCGACGAGCCCCCGTTCAGGCAGGTCCATGCCCTTCGGGTAGCTCTCCCAGGGCCCCGGTCCGGGCGGGGACTGCGGCAGGAGCTGCGTGAGCGCGGGCTCCCCCCGCCCCTGCCCGGCCAGCGGGACGTTCCACAGCAGCACCGCGGCCAGCACCGGCCCGATGGTGCCCGCCGCCAGGACCCGGCCGAACCGTGTCGTAGGTATCCAACGCATCGTCACGAACGGGACGGACGCGCGGAGCACGCACGCAGTTGCACCCGCGGCACTCGGCCGGCGTCCCGGCCCGTCCCGCGGTCTTGAGCGGTGTCTGTCGACGGGTGTCCCGATCGGGCGACTGCGGCGACGGTCGGGCACGGGAGCAGGGGCCACCTCGCTCGCTCCCGTGTGCCACGACCTGGCACACCGGCGCGGGAACACCGCCGACCACGCGGAGTGGGCTGTGGTGCGGCCGCTGCTGCCCGGCCGCCGCCGTGAAGCCGTTCGCTGCTCCGGGCCGGGCGGCTGAGGCCCCGTCAGGCGGCGGGCGGGGCGGGCGGGACCTGGTCGAGGACGGCGGTGACCACGGTGTGCAGGTGGCGGCGGAAGCGTTCCAGGACGGGCAGGTCGAGGGGGCCGCGGCGCGTTCCGGTGGGGTCGATCACCCCGGCCTGGCCGAAGGAGTGGGAGGTCCAGACGATGGTGAAGACCAGCATCTCGACGTCCGCGTCGGGGCCGAGCCCGGCCCGGGCCAGCACGGAGCGGACGGCGGCGGCGACCTCGGCGACCAGCGGACCGGCGAACTCGCTCTCGATGTCGGAGTGGTCGGCGCCCTCGGCCAGCCAGCGGCGCATCCACAGCGCCGGGACCTCGGGGTGCTCCAGGCAGAAGGTCAGGTAGTCGTCGACGAAGGCGAGCAGCGCGGCCCTGGTCTCGGCGGGGGTGGGGCCGCAGGCGTGCAGGCGGGTCAGGGCCTCGGTGACGACCCGGCGCTGGGCGAGGTGGGCGCGGCGCATCACCTCGCGGTAGAGCTCGGGCTTGGCGCCGACGTGGTAGGCGACGGTGGCGATGTTCAGGCCGACCGCGTCGCCGATCGCCCGGGTGCTGGTGGCGTCGTAGCCGCGTTCGGCGAACAGCCGGGTGGCGGTCGCCAGGATGCGTTCGCGGGGGCCGTCCCCGGGCAGGGCGCTCATGGGCACCGAGGATAGCGGAAGCCGGAGCCCGGACCCCATCAGATGACGGAGAGGGAAATCCCAGGTCACCACCCATTGTGCCGGACTCCATCATTCGATTGAATGAGCGCCTTTCCAGGAGAGGAGCACCCGGCATGGCCTCGACCGGCTCGACCAGGGTGGCGGTGATCGGCGCGGGCGCGGCAGGACTGGCCGCCGCCAAGGCACTGCTCGACCAGGGGCTGGACGTCACCGTCCTGGAACGCGGCACCCGCGTCGGCGGCCTGTGGGCGGGCGACGACGGCCCGGCCGGCTCCCCGGCGTACGACAGCCTGCACCTGAACACCAGCAAGGGCCGCACCCAGTTCGCCGACTTCCCGATGCCCGCGCAGTGGCCCGACTACCCGTCCGCCGCCCGGGTCGCGCGCTACCTCGCCGACTACGCCGACCACTTCGGCGTCACCGAGCGGGTCAGGTTCGGGACGGAGGTCGAGACGGTCGCCCGGGGCGCCGACGGCTGGCGGGTCGACGGCGAGCGGTACGACGCCGTGGTCGTCGCCAACGGCCACAACCGGGAGCCGAAGTGGCCCGCCCCCGGCTACCCCGGCCGCTTCGACGGCACCCAGCTGCACGCCCACGACCACCGCGGCGCCGAGGCGTACGCGGGCCGGCGGGTGCTGGTCGTCGGCACCGGCAACTCCGCGATGGACGTCGCCGTCGACGCCTCCCACGTCGCCGACGGCCCGGTGCTGCTCTCCGCCCGGCGCGGCACCCACATCGTCCCCAAGTACCTGTTCGGCCGCCCCGCCGACGCCACCGGCGGCGCGCTCGCCGTGCTGCCCTGGCGGATCCGGCAGGCCGTCGCGCAGGGCGTGCTCCGGCTCGCCGTCGGCACCCCCGGCCGGTACGGGCTGCCCGAACCCGACCGGGGCCTGTTCCAGGACCACCCCACCATCAGCGACACCGTCCTGCACCGCCTCACCCACGGCGAGATCGAGGCCCGCCCCGGCGTCGAACGGCTCGACGGGCGGCGGGTGCACTTCACCGACGGACGCTCCGACCAGGTCGACGTCATCGTCTGGGCCACCGGCTACCGGGTCACCCTGCCCTTCCTGGACGAGCGCTGGACCGGCCCCGACCCCGAGCAACTACCGCTCTACCAAAGGGTGTTCCACCTCGACGACGCCACGCTGAGCTTCGTCGGCCTGATGCAGTCCACCGGCGCCGCGCTGCCCGTCGTCGAGGCCCAGGGCCGCCTGGTCGCCGCCCACCTCGCCGGACGCTACGCCCTCCCGAGCGCCGAGCGGCAGCGCGCCCACGTCCGCCGCGCGCACGCCGCCGCCGTCCGGCGCTGGGGCGACCGGCGGCCGATGATGCGGATCGACTTCGACCGGTACGTCGCCGCCGTCCCCCGCGAACTCGAGGCCGGCGCCCGCCGCGCGCAGAAGCAGCAGAAGAAGGAGAAGACCCCGTGAGCGTACTGAACCGGCGTCAGGACCCGCGCGGCCGCCGCGTGCTGGTCACCGGCGCCTCCGGCACCATCGGACGCGCCCTCGGCGAGCGCCTCACCGCCGCCGGGGCGCACGTCCTCGGACTCGACCTGCGCCCCGGCGGCGACGAGCCCTTCCCCGTGCTGCGCTGCGACGTCACCGACGACGACAGCGTCGCCGCCGCCGTCGCCGAGGCGCTGGCCGCCCTCGGCGGCCTCGACGTCCTGGTCAACAACGCGGGCACCGGCGGCCCCGCCCCCGCCGAGCACGCCCCCGGCGCCGAGGTCCGCCGCCAACTGGAGGTCAACCTGCTCGGCACCTGGCGCACCACCGCCGCCTGCGCGGACGCCCTGGTCGCCGCCCGCGGCCGGGTCGTCATGGTCACCTCCCGGATGGCCGTCCTGCAACTCCCGCTCGCCGCCGCCTACGGCGCCTCCAAGCGCGCCATGGTGGCCTACGCCGACGCGCTGCGCCTCGAACTCGGCACCCACGTCGGCGTCAGCTGCGTCTACCCCTCCGCGGTGCGCAGCCCGATCCACGACTCCACCGCGGCCGCCGGCCTCTCCCTGGAGGGGATGAGCGTGTACGAGCCGCTGGAGGGCGTGCTCGACGCGATCACCGGGGCCGCGTTCGCCACCCGCCCGCCCCGCGACGTCACCACCACCCGCAAGGGCGCCGTCGAGTTCTTCCTCGCCCGCCACCTGCCCGCCCTCACCGACCGGATCGTCGCCCGCACCCTGCGCCGCCGCGCCGCCGCCGGGGCCCTCGACGGCGCCGCCCTCGCCGCCGGGGTCGTCGCCCGCCACCGGGCGACGCGGTGACGGAGAACCGGGCCGGGCGCCGGGCGCTCGCCCAGTACGCCACCGGGTCGGTCGGCATGGGCGTGTGGGTCACCGTCCCCGGACTGCTGCTGCTGTACTTCCTCACCGACGTGCTCGGCGTCAGCGCCGCCCTGGCCGGGCCGGCCCTGCTGCTGCCCAAGGCCGTCGACGTCCTCGTCCACCCCCTGCTCGGCTCCCGCTCCGACCGGCAGGCCCGCCGCGACGGCCACCGGCGGCGGATGATGCGCGGCGGACTGCTGCTGGGCGCCGCGATGACCGCGATGTTCAGCGTCCCCGCCGCGCTGGACGGCGCGGGCGCCGCGCTCTGGGTCGGCGGCTGGTTCACGGTCGGCAACCTGCTGTTCGCCGCCTTCCAGGTGCCCTACCTGACCACCCCCTCCGACCTGCGGATCGGCTACCACGAACGCACCCGGGTCTTCATGTTCCGGATGGCGCTGCTGACCCTCGGCCTGCTCGCCGCCGGAGTCGCCGCACCCGCGCTCACCTCCGGCGGCACCCGCGCCGACTACACCCGGACGGCCCTGCTGCTGGCCGTCGCCATGGCCGCCTCCGCCGCCGTCGCCCTGCGCGGCGTGCGCCGACTGACCGAGGAGTGCGGGTTCGAGACGCCCGAGGGACGGGCCGGGCACTCCGCCCGCGCCGACCTGCGCACCGCCCTGCGCGACCGCGACTTCCGCCCCCTGGTGCTGTCCTACCTGTTCACCGGCACCACCACCCACCTGTTCCTGGCCGCCCTGCCCTACGTCACCGAACACGTCTTCCACCGCAGCGCCCTGACCGCCCTGTTCATGGGCCTCTTCCTCGCCCCCGCCGTGCTCTCCGGCCCCGCCTGGACGGCCTGGTCCCGGCGGCCGGGCCACGGCAAGCAGCGCGGACTGCTGATCTCCCAGGGCCTCTTCGCCACCGGCTCGGTGCTCCTGCTGCCCGCCGCCGCCCTGCTCGACGGGGGAGCGCGGACCGCCGCCACCGCAGTCGTCGTGATGGCCATGGGCACCGCCTTCGCCTGGCTCCAGCTCTTCGCGTTCTCGATGCTCCCGGACGCCGTCGCCGCCGCCGACACCGCCGAAGCGGGCGCCTACACCGGCGTGTGGACCGCCACCGAGGCCACCGGCACCGCCGTCGGCCCCTACCTGTACTCGGCCGTCCTCGCCCTCGGCGGCTTCGCCTCCAGCACCGCGGGCGAGCACGTCGTCCAGAGCGACGGCGCCCTGACCGCGCTGCTGGCCGGGTTCACCCTGCTGCCCGCCGCGCTGATGGCCCTCGCCCTGGCCTTCCAGCGCCGCTGCCGCCTGGACGCCGCCCGGTGACCGGCGAGACCGCGGCCACCGCCGTCGCCCGCGCCGGGGTCCTCGCGCTGATCGCCGCCACGACCTGACCACCCGTCAGGAACGCTGCCGGTGAAGGGAGTCGGCGAACCCTCCGCAGGGTACGGGACGGGCGGGGGTGGGACCGTGGAGAAGGCACTGTGGGGCGCGGGCGGCGGGGCGCTCGCCTTCGTCGACGGCTCCGTGGCCCACCAGGTCCAGACCGAGGACGCCCACCCCGCGCTCGGCGACCGCCTCCAGGCCACCCGGGACCCGCGCGGCGTGGTCGACACCCGCCTGGGCCCCCGCCCCGACGCCCCGGACCGTACGACCGCCCTCGTCCTGCTGGTCGTCCTGGCCGGCTGCGCCCTCTTCACCGCCTTCGCCCCCGACTAGGAGCTGTCAGCCAGGAGCCGTCAGCGCAGCACGGCGGCCAGCAGGTCGGTGCCGAGCGTGCCGGTGGCAGCCAGGTCCAGGGCGTGGTGCACGTGCCGTCCCCGGCGGTGGGCGGTCAGCAGGCCCGCCCGGCGCAGCACGGCGAGGTGCCGGGAGACCTCCGGTGCGGTGAGGTCCCAGGCCCGGGCCAGCTCGCCGGTGGTGTGCGGCCCGCGCGCCAGGGTGCGGACCAGGCGCAGCCGCACGGGGTGGGACAGCGCCTCCAGGCGCAGGCTGACGGCCTCCAGCGGGACGGTCGCCGTCCGCTCCCCGCCCGCCGCCGGGTACTGCACCACCGGCTGCCAGCCCGGGGCGTGCACCACGACCAGGTGCGGGTGGCCGAACACGCTCGGCAGGAAGGTCACCCCCGCCGGGCCCGCCTGCGCGGTGGAGTCCTGCAGCTTGTCCAGCACCAGCGAGCCGCCGTCCGGCGTGACGGCGACCGCCGCCGACACCCCGGCCAGCGCCGCGGCCAGGCCCTGGCGGCGGCTCAGCTCGGTCTTGTCCCGCACGTCCCGGCCCAGGCGGGCGGCCAGCGTCGGCCACTGTGCGTCGAAGAACGCCTCCGCGCACCGCTCCAGGGTCTCCCGCACCCGGGCCCGGACGGCCGCCGGATCGGACAGCAGCCGTTCCGCGAACGCCTCCTGGACGGGCCCGCGGGCCTGCGCCCGCTCCAGCGCGGCGGCCCGGGCCGCCGGGTCGTGCAGCGGGGAGCGGTCGGCGAAGGTCCGCCGGTTGGAGCCGCAGGTGGTCACCAGCGCCGCGTGCGCGTACCGCTCGTCGCCGAGCGCGTCCACCTCGTCCAGCTCGGCCTCCAGGGTGGCCCGCGGCCGGGCCGGGACGAGGAAGTCCGCCCGGGAGGAGCGCCACAGGAACTCCGCCTCGCGCAGCCGCTCGGCCAGCTCCGGCCGCAGCCCCGCCCACACGCCCGCCGCCCACCCGGCGAGCTGCGGATGGTGCTCCGGCGAGGCCAGCACGTGCAGCATCGCGGTGAGTTCGGCGAGCGGGGAGACGCCGAACCGGATCCGCTCCGGCGGCGTCCCGGCGAGGTCGATGCGCAGGGTCACCCCGGTATTCTCGCTGCTCACGGGCGGGGCCCCGGCGCCGGTTGACGGAAGGCGTCAACCGACGTGACCGCCCCGCCGCCCCGCCCGCACCGTGGCGCCATGACCACCACCCCCACCGCCGCCACTCCCGCCGTCGTCGCCCCCGCCGCCGCGCCGCCCCGCCCGACGCTCCGTCGGCTCGTGCGGGCGGGCGGCGGCCCGCGCTACGCCACCGCCCTGCTCGTGGACGCCCTCGGCTCGGGCCTGCTGCGCCCGTTCCTGCTGCTGTACGGCATCTCCGTGCTGCACCTGGACCCGGCCGCCACCGGCCTGGCGATGACCGGCGGGATCGTCGCGGGCCTGGCCTGCATGCCGCCGCTCGGCCGCTGGCTGGACCGGGGCGCCCGCAGCACCGCCGTCGCCGCGGCGATGCTGGTGCGGGTCGCGGGCGTGGCCGCGCTGCTGGCCGCGCCCGCCGGGAGCGTCGCCCTGTTCGCGCTGGCCGCGCTGTTCCTCGGCATCGGCAACCAGGCCTGGCCCGCCGCGCACGCCGCCCTGGTCACCACCGTCGCCGGGACCGGCCTGCGCGACACCGCGCTCGCCGCCGCCCGCGCCGTCCGCAACGCCGGGCTCGGCCTCGGCGCGCTGCTCGCCACCGGCTGCCTGACCGGCGGCGCCCCCGCCCTGCGGGCCCTGGCCGCGGTCTCCGGCGCGGGCTTCCTGGCCGCCGCCGCGCTGGCCCGCTCGGTGCGGGTCAGCGCCGGGCGGACGGAGCGCGTCCCCGGGGCCGGGCCGGAGGACGGCGGGACGCGGCGGCTGCGGGCGGTGCTGCTGGCCAACGTGGTGTACGTGTTCTGCCTCAACGTGCCCGAAGTCGCGGTGCCGCTGGTGCTGGTGACGGTCCTGCACGCCTCCCCGGCCTGGCCCGCCGCGGTGTTCGTCGCCAACACCGTGCTGGTGGTCACCCTCCAGGTGCCGGTCACCGCGTGGGCGGCGGCCCGCTGGCCGCGGGCCGGGGTGCTGGCGCGGGCGGGGGCGGTGCTCGCCGCGAGCTACCTCGCCCTCCTGCCCGCCACGGCGCTCGGCCCGCTCGCGGTGGCCCTGGTGACCGTCCCGTGCACCCTCGGCGAGATCCTCCACGCGGGCAGCGCCACGCCCCTGGTCGCCGCCCTCGCCCCGCCCGGCGGGCTCGGCCGGGCGCTGTCCCGCCTGCAGTTCTCCACCGGCCTGGGCCTGGCGCTCTCCCCGGCCGTCATGACCGCCCTGGCCCCGCTCGCCCTCTGGCCCGCCCTCGCCGCGGGCACCCTCGCCGCCGCGGCGGCCGTCCGCCGGGTGAACCTGACGGAGCGTCGACGTGAAGGCTGAACGGCATTGGCGCGCACGGAAGTTCGATCGTCGCTACCACTGGAAGGAAACTTTACTTTCTATTACTCTCGCTGGCAGCGGCGCGGCGTCGGCCCCTCCACGGCGTGCGCCCACCCTCAGCTCTCCCCTCCAGGTCAGGGAGTCCAGATGCACCAGGCAATCACGGCCCGGCGGGCCAGGATCGGCGGCTGCGCCGTCTCGCTCGCCCTCCTCGGCGGACTGCTGCTCGGCTGGTCCGAGCGGGCCGGAGCGGCGGCCGACCCGCTGCTCTCCAAGGGCAGGGCGGCCACCGCCTCCTCCACCGAAGGCTCCTCCTACGCCGCCGGAAAGGCCTTCGACGGCAGCGGCAGCACCCGGTGGGCCAGCGCCGAGGGCAAGGACCCGCAGTGGCTGCAGGTCGACCTCGGCGCCACCGCCACCATCACCCGGATCAAGCTCAGCTGGGAGGCCGCCTACGCCAAGGCCTACCGGCTGGAGACCTCCGCCGACGGCACCACCTGGACCGCCCTCACCACCGAGAAGGCCGGTGACGGCGGCACCGACGAGTTCACCGGCCTGTCCGGGAAGGGACGCTACGTCCGGATGTACGGCACCGCCCGCGGCACCTCCTACGGGTACTCGCTGTACGAGATGGAGGTCTACGGGACGACCGGCGCCACCACCCCCAGCCCGTCGCCCAGCCCCTCGTCCAGCACGCCGCCCACCACCGGCGCGTTCACCGTGGTCGCGGCCGGCGACATCGCCGCCCAGTGCACCGCCGCCGACAGCGGCTGCGCCCACCCGAAGACCGCCGCGCTCGCCCAGCGGATCGACCCCGCCTTCTACATCACCATGGGCGACAGCCAGTACGACGACGCCCGCCTGGCGGACTTCAAGAACTACTACGACAAGACCTGGGGCGCCTTCAAGGCCAAGACCCGCCCCGTCCCCGGCAACCACGAGACCTACGACCCGGCCGGGTCGCTGGCCGGGTACAAGTCCTACTTCGGCGCGGTCGCCTACCCCCAGGGCAAGAGCTACTACAGCTACGACCAGGGCAACTGGCACTTCATCGCGCTCGACTCCAACTCCTTCGACCAGAGCGCCCAGATCGACTGGCTGAAGGCCGACCTCGCCGCCAACGGCAAGAAGTGCATCGCCGCCTACTGGCACCACCCGCTCTACTCCTCCGGCGGCCACGGCAACGACCCGGTCTCCAAGCCGGTCTGGAAGATCCTCTACGCGGCCGGGGCCGACCTGGTCCTCAACGGCCACGACCACCACTACGAGCGCTTCGCCCCGCAGGACCCGGACGGCAGGGCCACCCCCGACGGCCTGGTCGAGATCGTCGGCGGCACCGGCGGCGCCGAGCCCTACCCGATCGAGCAGGTCCAGCCCAACAGCCAGAAGCGGATCAGCGGCGACTACGGCGTCCTGAAGCTCGACTTCACGGACAGCGGCTACCGCTGGACCTACGTCGGCACCGACGGACAGGTCAAGGACACCAGCCCCGCCTACAGCTGCCACTGATGATGTACCTGGCCACCACCGGCCGCCGCACGGACGCGCCCGCCCGCCCCGCCGGGACGGGCGGGCGCGTCCCCGGCACCGTCCTCGCGCTCGGGGCGGTCAGCCTGGTCACCGACGTCTCCTCGGAGATGGTCACCGCCGTGCTGCCGCTCTACCTGGTGCTCGGCCTCGGCCTGTCACCCCTCCAGTTCGGCTTCCTCGACGGCCTGTTCAACGGCGCCACCGCACTCGTCCGGCTGCTCGGCGGACGGCTCGCCGACCGCGGCGGCGGCCGGCACAGGAACGTCGCCGGAGCCGGCTACCTGCTCTCCGCGCTCTCCCGGCTCGGCCTGCTGCTGGCCGGCGGCGCCGCCGGCGGCATCGCCGCCGCCCTCGCCGCCGACCGCCTCGGCAAGGGCGTCCGCACCGCCCCCCGGGACGCGCTGATCTCGCTCAGCACGCCCCCCGCCGACCTCGGCCGCGCCTTCGGCGTGCACCGCGCCATGGACACCACCGGCGCCCTGCTCGGCCCGCTGGCCGCCTTCGCCGTGCTCCGGGCCACCGCCGACGCGTACGACGCCGTCTTCGTGGTCTCCTTCGCCACCGGACTGCTCGGCGTCCTGGTGCTCGCCCTGTTCGTCCGCGACGGCGCAGCCGCAGCGGCGGTACCGAAGACGCCGAAGTCGCCGAAGCCCCGCGCCGCCCCCCGCCCCGACCGGCCGACGGTCCGACAACTGCTGCGCGACCCCGCGCTGCGGCGGATCACCGGCGCCGCCGCGCTGCTCGGCGCCGCCACCGTCGGCGACTCCTTCCTCTACCTGCTGCTGCAGCGCCTCCTCCACCTGCCGGCCGAGGCCTTCCCGCTGCTGCCGCTCGGCGCCGCCGCCTGCTACCTGCTGCTCGCCGTCCCCGCCGGGCGGCTCGCCGACCGCACCGGCCGCCGCACCCCGTTCCTGGTCGGGCACCTCGCCCTGCTGGCCGGGTACCTGCTGCTGCTCGTCCCGGCCGGCCCGGCCACCCTCGTCCTGGTGCTCGTCCTGCTCGGGGTCTTCTACGCGAGCACCGACGGCGTCCTGATGGCGCTGGCCGGCCCCGCCCTGCCCGCGAGCGGCCGGGCCGGCGGACTCGCCGTCGTCCAGACCGGCCAGGCCCTGGCCCGCCTGGTCGGCGCCGCCGCCTTCGGGGCGGCCTGGACCTGGTGGGGCAGCGGGCCCGCCCTGGCCGCCGCCGCGCTCGCCCTGACCGCCGCCCTGGTGGCGGCCCGCCGCATCCTGCCCGAAGGGGGACCCGCATGACCGCGCTCGACCTGCCCGGAGCGGCGCCGCAGGACGCGGAGCAGGAGCGCAGGCCCCCGGTGTGGCGCCTGCTGGTGCTCGGCGTCGCCGTGCTCGCCCTGCTCGGCGGCTCGCTCGGCTACGTGCTGCACGCCCGCGGCCGCGGCGGCGCGCACCGGGCCGTCGCCGCCGACGCCTCCTTCACCCTGGACCGGCCCGGCCTCTACTACCGGGACGCCGCCACGGGACGGGTCGCCCGCGAGTCCGGCCCGGTCGGCGGCCCCTCCTGCGAGCGCTTCCACGCCGGCGGCGAGCGCTCGCTGTGCCTGCGCGCCCTGCCCGGCACCCCCGCCCGCACCGAAGCCGTCGTCTACGACCGCGCGTTCACCCGGCTGCAGAGCATCACCGTGCCCGGCGTCCCCAACCGGGCCCGGGTCTCCGCCTCCGGCAACCTGCTCTCCTGGACGGCCTTCGCCGTCGGCGACTCCTACGCCGTCAGCGGCTTCTCCACCCGCACCTCCGTCCTCGACCTCCGCTCGGGCTATCTGATCAAGTCGATCGAGGACATCCCGCTGACCGTGGACGGCGTCCGCCACCACGCCGCCGACGTCAACTACTGGGGCGTCAGCTTCGCCGCCGACGACAACCGCTTCTACGCCACCGTCTCCACCGGCGGCCGCACCCACCTGGTCGAGGGCGACCTCGCCGCCTGGTCCGCCCGCACCCTGCGGGAGAACGTCGAATGCCCCTCGCTCTCCCCGGACGGCACCCGGATCGCCTTCAAGAAGAAGGTCTCCGACGATCCCGCCGCCCCCTGGCGGCTGTACGTCCTCGACCTCGACGGCCTGCGCGAGCACCCCCTCGCCGAGACCCGCAGCGTCGACGACCAGGCCGCCTGGCTGGACGGCGCCACCCTCGGCTACGCCCTCCCGGGCGGCAACGGCCGCAGCACCGACGTCTGGACCGTCCCCGCCGACGGCACCGGTGCCCCCGTCCTGCGCGTCCCCGGCGCCTCCTCGCCGGTCGCCGTGCAGGCCCCGGGCGCGGGCGCGGACGCGGCACCGGCCGGGAATGCGGCGGCCGGGAGCGGGCACACGGCCGGACATGGATGAGCGCACCCCGCCGAAGCCGAACCGGAATCCGCAGCCGCAGCCGCATCCGCCGGTCCCGCCGACCCCGTCGGTGCCACCGCAGCCCTCGGTGCCACCGCAGCCCTCGGCGCCACCACCGCCCCCGGTCCCGCCGCAGCCGGTGGTGGCGCCGCGGGCGGGAGACCGGCGGCGGGCCTGGCAGTGGGGCGCGCTGGCGGCCGTGCTGGTACTGGTCGGGGCGGGCGCGGTGGCCCTGGCCGACGGGGACGGGGCGGGCGGCGGAGAGGGGCCGCAGGCGCTGCCGGGCAGTCCGCGGGCGCTGCTGCTGGACGGGGTGTCGGGCCGGGTCGAGGTGGTCGCCGCCCGCGGGTCCGCCGCCACCGCCGAGTACCTGCCCGAGGGGTCGGAGCGCCCCGGACGGGTCGGGCTGGGCCCGGCCGGGAGCGACGGCGCCGTGCCGGTGCGGTGCGCCGCCGCGGACAGCGGGGCGTTCGACCGGTGCGCCGGTCGGCTGCGGCTGACCGTCCCGGCGGACACCGCGCTGACGGTCCGCCAGGAGTCCGGGGAGATCGCGCTGACCGACCTGCGCGGCGACCTGGCGCTGTCGCTGGCCTCGATCCGCTGCACCGCCGTCGGTCTGCGCCCGTCGCACGCGACGGTGTCGATCCGCTCCGGCAGCGCCGACCTGGGCTTCGCCGCCCCGCCCGGCGAGCTGAGCGTGGAGTCCACCTCCGCCTCGGTGGCGCTGCGGCTGCCGGAGCGGGACGGCGGCTACGCGTTCGACTCCGACCAGGTCTCCGCCGACGTCCGGATCGCCCTGCCCGCGCAGCCGGACGCCGAGCACCGGGTGCGCCTGCGCACCACCTCCGCCTCGGTGGCGGTGCTGCCCACCGACGGGTAGCACCCCCACCGGGGCGGGGTGAGCGGCCGTCAGCCCGCCGCGCCGCAGCGTTCGGTGTCGATCTCCGGCAGCATCGCCTCCGGGTAGCGCGAGCCGTGCACCGTCCCGTCGGAGAGCACCCGGCCGGCCGCGGCCAGCACCTCGGCGGGGACGTCCAGGCCGAGGACGGCGACGTCCTCGCGCAGGTGGTCCACCGAGCGGGTGCCGGGGATGGCGACCACGTGCTCGCCCCGGGAGAGCACCCAGGCCAGGGCCAGCTGGGCCACCGTCAGGCCCGCCTCCGCGGCCAGCGCGGCGAGCCGCTCGCGCAGCGCCAGGTTCGCCGGGTAGTGGGCGTCGGTGAAGCGCGGCATGGCGTGCCGGATGTCACCGGGCGGCAGGTCGGCCATCCGCGGCGGGGCGTCGGTCAGGAAGCCGCGCGCGACGGGGCTGAACGCGACCAGGGCGACGCCCAGTTCGCGGGTCGCCTCCAGGGTGCCGCGCTCCGGGTTGCGGGTCCACAGGCTGTACTCGTTCTGCAGCGCCGCGACCGGGTGCACCGCGTGCGCCCGGCGCAGGGTGGCCGCCGACACCTCGGACAGGCCGATCTCGCGGACCTTGCCCGCCGCGACCAGCTCGGCCAGCGCGCCGACGCTCTCCTCGACCGGGACGGCCGGGTCGAGCCGGTGCAGGTAGTACAGGTCGATGACGTCGGTGCCGAGCCGGGCCAGCGACTGCTCCGCGGTGCGCCGGATGGTCTCCGGGCGGCCGTCGATGACGCGCCGTCCGTCCACGCCCGTCATGCCGCACTTGGAGGCCAGCACGATCTGCTCGCGGTGCGGGCCCAGCACCCGGCCGACCAGCTCCTCGTTGGCGCCGAAGCCGTACAGCGCGGCCGTGTCGAACAGCGTGACGCCCGCGTCCAGGGCGGCGAGCAGCAGCTTGGCGCCGTCCTCGGGGGAGGGCGCGGTGCCGTAGGCGTGGCTGAGGTTCATGCAGCCGAGGCCGACGGCCGGGACCTCGAACGGCCCGATCCTGCGGAGGGTGCTCATGCGCCCACCGGGGTGGCGAGCTGCCGTTCCAGGTCGGCCAGGGTGCGGTAGCAGGGCAGCACCTGGGCCAGCGAGGCGTTCGGCTCGCGGCCCTCGCGGATCGCGGCCACGAACTCGCGGTCCTGCAGTTCGATGCCGTCCAGTGAGACGTCGATGCCGCTGACGTCGATCGGTTCCTCTTCTCCGGTCATCAGGTCATCGTAGCGAGCCAGGTAGGTGCCGGTGTCGCCGATGTAGCGGAAGAAGGTGCCCAGCGGGCCGTCGTTGTTGAAGGAGAGCGAGAGGGTGCAGATCGCGCCGCTCGCCGCCTGCAACTGGATCGACATGTCCATCGCGATGCCGAGCTCCGGGTGGATCGGTCCCTGCACCGCGTTGGCCCGGACGATCGGCGAGCCGGTCTGGTACGCGAACAGGTCGACGGTGTGCGCGGCGTGGTGCCACAGCAGGTGGTCGGTCCAACTGCGCTTCTGGCCCAGCGCGTTGAGGTTGGTGCGGCGGAAGAAGTAGGTCTGTACGTCCATCTGCTGGATGGCGTACTCGCCCGCCGTGATTCGCCGGCGCACCCACTGGTGGCTCGGGTTGAAGCGCCGGGTGTGCCCGGCCATCGCGACCAGGCCGGTGCGTTCGGCCGCCGCGACGCACGCCTCGGCGTCCGGCAGCGAGGACGCGACCGGGATCTCCACCTGCACGTGCTTGCCCGCCGCCAGGCAGGCCCGCGTCTGCGCGGCGTGCAGCGGCGTCGGGGTGGCCAGGACCACCGCGTCCACGTCGTCCATCGCCAGCACCTCCTCCAGGCTGCCCGCAGCCCGGGCGATGCCCTGCTCGGCGGCGAACTTCCGGGCGCTGTCCAACGAGGAGGAGACCGCGGCGGCCACCTCCACGCCCTCGATCCGGCGCAGGGCCGCGGCGTGCTTGGCGCCGAACGCGCCACCACCGGCCAGGGCGATCCGCAGGGGTTGCTGCTTGCTCATGTCAGTTCTCCTCGGCAAGGCGGTGGTGGTTGTTCAGGATCAGGTGGCCGACGGCCGTGTTGGACGCCGGGACGTGGTAGAAGCGGTGCTCGACCTCCACGCTGCCGCCGTCGTCCACGTCGCTCAGCGCGCCGCGCGCGATCAGCCACATCACCAGCTCGATGCCCTCCGAACCGGCCTGCTCGACGTACTCCAGGTGCGGCACCCGGGCCAGGCCCGCCGGGTCGGCGACCAGCCGGTCCAGGAAGGCGTTGTCCCACTCCCGGTTGATCAACCCGGCGCGCGGGCCCTGCAGTTGGTGGCTCATCCCGCCGGTGCCCCAGACCTGGACGTCCAGCGGGCGCGGGTAGGACTCGATCGCCCGGCGCAGCGCCCGGCCCAGCTCGAAGCAGCGCGCGCCCGACGGGACCGGGTACTGCACCACGTTGACGTGCAGCGGGATCACCTTGCACGGCCACTTCTCCACCTCGCCGAACATCAGCGACAGCGGCACCGTCAGCCCGTGGTCGACCGGCATCTCGTTGGCCAGCGTCAGGTCGAAGTCGTCCTGGATCAGGCAGTGCGCCAGGTGCGCGGCCAGCTCCGGGTCGCCCTCGATGCCCGGCACCGGGCGCGGGCCGTAGCCCTCGTCGGCGGTCGGGTAGGCGGCGCCGGTGCCCAGCACGAAGGTCGGGATCAGCGACAGGTCGAAGGCGCTGGCGTGGTCGTTGTAGACCAGGACCACCACGTCCGGGACGTGCTCGGCGGCCCACCGCCGGGAGTGCTCGTACCCGGCGAACACCGGCTGCCAGTACGGCTCCCCGGTCTTGCCGTGGTCCAGCGCGGCCCCGATCGCCGGGACGTGCGAGGTGAACACGGCGGCCGAGACGGCGGCGTGCTCGGCGGGCGGTGCCGCATCGGCGTGCGCGGCCTCCAGCACGGCGTGGTCGATCCGGCTGCCGGGGGCGGTGGCCGAGCGGCCGCCGGAGACCATCATGTCCCGGTACTCCTGCTCGGTCATGCCGGTCATCGAGCCCGCCATCTGCTGGAACGAGAACCCCAGCGTGGCGCCCCACTTGGCGAGGAAGTAGATGTTCCCGCCCTCGCGCATCGCCGCGTTCAGGTCGCGCTCCAGCAGCGCCCGCTTCTGCTCCTCGCGCAGCGGCCAGGCGTCCAGGTAGGCGCGCTCGTCGGCCAGGTACGCGGCCCGGTTCTCGGCCGTCATCAGCGACATGCAGAACTGGTTGAGGTGGTAGCCGCGGGCCGACTGCTCGGCGTCGAAGATCGTCGTGCCGGGGACCAGCCGGTAGCTGCGGTCGATCGCCATGCTGCTCAACTCCCTTCGTTCTCGGGCCAGTACAGGCGCATCGGGTTGTCCACCAGCAGCCGCCGCCGCAGTTCGGCGCTCGGCGCGACGTGCGGGAGGAAGTCGACCAGCAGACCGTCGTCCGGCATGTGGTCCTTCAGGTTGGGGTGCGGCCAGTCGGTGCCCCACAGCACCCGGTCGGGGAACTCCTCGACCACCCGGCGGGCGAACGGCACCACGTCCCGGTACGCGGCGCGCTCGCCGTCCAGGGCGGGCGGGCCGGTCAGCGAGAGCCGCTCCGGGCAGCTGACCTTGCACCAGACGTCGTCCCGGGCCCGCAGGAAGGACAGGAACCCGGCGAACTCCGGCCCGTCGACGTCCTTCGAGACGTCCGGACGGCCCAGGTGGTCGACCACCAGCGGCACCGGGATCGAGAGGAAGAACTCGCGCAGCTCGGCGAGGTCCGCGGCCTCGAAGTACAGCACCACGTGCCAGCCCAGCGGGGCGATCCGCTCCACCACGTCCCACAGGTCCGCGCGCGGGGTGACGTCCACCAGGCGGCGCACGAAGTTGAACCGCACCCCGCGCACCCCCGCCCCGTGCAGCTCGCGCAGCTCGGCCTCCGAGACGCCCGGCCGCACCGTCGCCACGCCGCGGGCCCGGCCGCCGGAGCGGCGCAGCGCGTCCACCAGGGCCCGGTTGTCGGCGCCGTGGCAGGTCGCCTGGACGATCACGTTGCGGGCGAAGCCCAGGTGGTCGCGGAGCGCGAACAACTGCTCCGCGGAGGCGTCGCACGGCGTGTACTTGCGCTCCGGGGCGTACGGGAACGCGGCGGCCGGGCCGAACACGTGGCAGTGCGCGTCCACCGCGCCCGCCGGCAGCTCCAGGGAGGGACGGCTGGGGGAGGAGTGCCAGTCCAGCCAGCCCGGGGTCTTCTGCTGCTCCATCGCGATCAGTCCTCGTAGCGCAGGCCGAGCTCGGCCAGCGGGCCGCGCATCGCGTACATGTCCAGGCCGAGCTCGCCCGCGCGCAGCCGCTCGCGCTTGCCCGCCTCGTTCGCCTCCCGCTGCGCCGACGCCCGCGCGGTCTCGGCGGCCCGCTCGCGCGGCACCACCACCACGCCGTCCGCGTCCGCGACCACCACGTCGCCCGGCCGCACCAGCGCGTTGGCGCACACCACCGGCACGTTGACCGAGCCCAGGGTGGCCTTCACCGTGCCCCGGGCGTTGACCGCCCGCGAGAACACCGGGAAGTCCATCGCATGCAGGTCCGCGACGTCCCGCACCCCGCCGTCGATCACCAGGCCCGCGCAGCCCCGGGCGCGCAGCGAGGTCGCCAGCAGCTCGCCGAAGAACCCGTCCTCGCTCTCCGTCGTGCAGGCCGCCACCACCACGTCCCCCGGCCGCACCTGCTCCGCCGCGACGTGCAGCATCCAGTTGTCGCCCGGCTGCAGCAGCACCGTCACCGCCGGGCCGCACAGCCGCGCCGACGGGTACACCGGGCGCAGGTACGGGCGGGTCAGGCCGGTGCGGCCCATCGCCTCGTGGACGGTGGCCGTGCCGAAGGCCGACAGCGCGGCCACCACGGCCGGGTCCGGCCGCTCGATCTTCGTGTGGACGACACCGAGTTCGGTGTGCATGTCTCTCTCCTCCTGGGGGTCGGGGCGGTCAGCGCGCGGCGAGGCGGGCGGCCAGCCGGGGGTGGACGCGCAGCGCGTTGCCCGCGTACACCGCGGCCCGCTGCGCGTCGGTGAGCCGGTCGGTGGCGTCCACGTACCGCCGGGTGTCGTCGAAGTGGTGGCCGGTCAGCGGGTCGACGCCCCGGACGGCGCCGATCATCTCGCTGGCGAACAGCACCCCCTCGGACGGCACCACCGAGGTCAGCAGGTCGATGCCCGGCTGGTGGTAGACGCAGGTGTCGAAGAAGACGTTGCGGCCCACCAGCTCCTCCGGCGTCGGCCCGCCCAGCGCCTGCGCCAGCCCGCGGAAGCGCCCCCAGTGGTAGGGCACCGCGCCGCCGCCGTGCGGCACCACCAGCCGCAGCGTCGGGAAGTCCGCGAACAGGTCGCCCTGCAGCAGCTGCATGAACGCGGTGGTGTCGGCGTTCAGGTAGTGCGCGCCGGTGGTGTGGAACGCCGGGTTGCAGGAGGTCGACACGTGCACCATCGCCGGGACGTCGTACTCCACCAGCGCCTCGTACAGCGGGTACCAGGAGCGGTCGGTCAGCGGCGGCGCCGTCCACCGGCCGCCCGACGGGTCCGGGTTGAGGTTCACCGAGACCGCGCCCAGCTCCTCCACCGCCCGCCGCAGCTCCGGCAGGCAGCTCGCCGGGTCGACGCCCGGCGACTGCGGCAGCATCGCGCCCATCGCGAAGCGCTCCGGGAACAGCGCGCTCACCCGGTGCACCAGGTCGTTGCAGATCCGCGCCCAGGTCGCGGAGACCGCGAAGTCGCCGATGTGGTGCGCCATGAAACTGGCCCGCGGCGAGAAGACCGTCAGGTCGGTGCCGCGCTCGTCCATCAGCCGCAACTGGTTGGACCCGACCGCCTCGCGCAGGTCGTCGTCCGAGATCCGCAGCTCGGAGGGGTCGGGGGCGGCGGAGGGGTCGCCCACGGCGGCGACCTGGCGCTCGCGCCAGGCGGCGAGCTGCGGCGGGGCGGTGGTGAAGTGGCCGTGCGCGTCGATGATCACGGAGTTCTCCCGGAAGGTTGGGGGTGTCAGGCGGAGGCCGGCCAGCCGGTGTACTGCTCGGCCAGGTACGCGCGGCCCGCGCGGGTGCCCACCACGCTGTCCAGCTCGCCCAGTTGGCGGCGCAGCTCGAACGCGGTGGCGCCCGGCGCGGTGTGCAGCAGGCGGGTCATCCAGGAGGAGAAGTGCTGGGCCCGCCAGATCCGGCGCAGCGCCAGCGGCTGGTAGTCGGCCAGCGCCGCCTCGCCCCCGCCGCCCAGCGCCCGCAGCAGCACGCCCGCCAGCACCTTGACGTCGTGCAGCGCCAGGTTCAGCCCGCGCGCGCCGGTCGGCGGCACGGTGTGCGCCGCGTCGCCCGCCAGCAGCAGCGAACCCCAGCGCATCGGCTCCTGCACGAAGGACCGGAAGCGCAGCACCGAGCGCTCCAGGACCGGGCCCTCGATCAGCCGGAAGCCGTCCGCGCCCGCGACCCGGGCCTGCAGGGTCGCCCAGATCCGCTCGTCCGGCCAGTCCTCGGTCCGCTCGTCCGGGTCGCACTGGAAGTACATCCGCTGGACGCTCTCGGTGCGCTGGCTGATCAGCGCGAACCCGTGCTCCGAGTGCGCGTACACCAACTCCGGTGCGCTGGCCGGGGCCTGGGCCAGCACGCCGAACCAGGCGAACGGGTACTCGGCGCCGTAGCGGGTGCGCAGCGCCTCCGGGACGAGGCCCCGGCACGTGCTGCGCGAGCCGTCCGCGCCGACCACGTAGCGGGCCCGCAGCTCGTGCCGCGTCCCGTCCGCCGCGGTGAAGCGCACCCGGGGGCGGTCGGTGGCCGCGTCCAGCACCTCGGTGCCGCGGACGCCGAAGTGCACCGTCCCGCCGTCGCGCTCGCGGGCGTCGGCCAGGTCGGTGAACACCTCGGTCTGCGGGTACAGCCACACCGAGGCGCCCACCAGGGCGCGGAAGTCGATCCGGTGCGCCCGGCCGCCGAAGCGCAGCTCGGTGCCCTCGTGCTCGTGGCCCTCGCGCAGGATCCGGTCGCTCACCCCGGTCTCCACCAGGTCGCGGGCCGCGTCCGCCTCCAGGATGCCCGCCCGGTGGGTGGTGGCGATCTCCTCCCGGGTGCGCAGGTCCACCGCCACCGCCGCCACGCCCGCCCGGCCCAGCAGGTGGGCCAGCATCAGCCCGGCGGGCCCCGCGCCGACCACCGCGACGGGCACCTCGGTGACGGTGTCGACCGGGTCGACGACGGATTCGGGCATGACGGCTCCAGGGCAGGGCGGGGGCGAGGGGTGCGGCACGGACGAGGTCCGGCCCGCCCCGAACGTTGGCAGCTCGGCGCGGTGCCCGTCCGCACCCTTTCCGCCTGACGGAAAGGCCCTGCCCCCCGGGTGCCCCCGCCGCGCAGACTGCGGTACGCCCCGGCAGGCCCTACAGCGCCGTGCGGGCCCGCCGCCCCAACTCCTCGGAGATCCCGTGCACCGCCCGCAGCAGCGGCTCCCGCAGCCCCCGCGCCCGCTCCGCGCCGCGCGCCGCCACCACGATCCCCAGCGCCGCGCCCACCGGCCCCGCCCGGCCGGTCCGCACCGGCGCCGCCACCGCCACCGTGCTCTCCGACAACTGACGGTCGCTCACGAACACCTGCTCCCGGCGGATCAGGTCCAACTGCGCCCGCAGCGTGCGCGGATCGGTGACCGTGTGCGGCGTCCAGGCGCGCAGCGGCGCCGCCAGCACCTCCTCCTGGAACTCGCGCGGCGCGTGCGCCAGCAGCACCCGGCCCATCCCGGTGGAGGCCACCGGGAAACGGGTGCCCACCATCGTCAGCAGCTCCACCGAACGGTGCCCCGCGATCCGCTCCACGAACACCAGCTCGGTGCCCTCGCGCACCGCCAGCTGGATGTTCTCGTGCGTCGCCTCGTACAGGTCCTGCATGAACGGCAGCGCCGCGTCCCGCAGGATCTGGGTGCGCGGACACCCCGAGGCGATCTCCCACAGCCGCAGCCCCACGTGCCACGAGCCGTCCTCGGCCCGCTCCAGCGCGCCCCAGGCCGCCAGCTCCGCCACCACCCGGTGCGCCGTGCTCACCGCCAGGCCCGTGCACTGCGCGATCTCCGACAGCGTCCGCGCCGGGTGCTCGCGGTCGAAGACCGCCAGCACCTGGAGGACCTTGCCCGCCGCCGACACCCGGTTCGCACTCATCCCGCCAGTCTCGCACCCCGCCCGTGGAGGAAAACCCCGTGGACCTGCTCGCCCTGACCTCGATGGCCGTCCGCCCCGCCCTCGCCGACCTCGCCCCGCTGCTGCCCCCCGTGCGGTTCGAGGCCGCGGGCGGCGTCGAGGTCGCCCGCCGGATCCGCGCGGGCGCGCCCGCCGACCTCGCCGTGCTCGCCGCCGACGCGCTCGCCGCCCTGCACGCCGAAGGGCTCACCGAGGCGCCCCGGCCGCTGTGGGACTCCGCGACCGTCGCCGCCGTCGCCGCCTGCGCACCGCCCGCCGCCCTGGACACCGTCGACGACCTGCGCACCCTGCTCACCACCGCCCGCGCCGTCGCCCACTCCACCGGCCCCAGCGGCACCGCCCTGCGCGCCCTCGTCGACCGGCTCGGCCTCACCGACCGCGTCCGCCTCGTCCAGGCCCCGCCCGGCACCCCCGCCGGCACCCTGCTCACCGACGGCCGCGCCGACCTCGCCTTCCAGCAGCACAGCGAACTCGCCGACCTCCCCGGCCTGCGGATCCTCGGCCCGCTGCCCGGCGACACCGCCATCACCTCCACCTTCGCCGCCGCCCCCCTCACCGGCAGCCCGCACCGCGAACGCGCCCGCGCCCTGGTCGAACTGCTCGCCTCCGACGCGGCCGCCGCCACCGCCCGGGCCCGCGGCATGCACCCGCACGCCCCCCGCTGAACCACCCCGCCGGACCGGCGTCAACCCCCGTACGCGGCGCGCCGATAACGGTTGGACGCCCGCCCGCCCGGACCGGAGACTGTGGCGGTGACGACCCAGACGGACTGCGCCCCGGAGCCGTACCCCGGCACCTCGACCGACCTGCCCGCCCTGCGACGGCAGCTGACCGTGCTGCAGGGCGGAAAGGTGACCTCGGTGCACGTCCCCAGCGAGAGCGAGGGCCGGTTCGCGCTGCTGCTCGCCCTGACGTACCGCCGGTCGAACGGCAGGAACGGGCTCGCGTACCGCTGGCTGACCGTCGGCAGCCCCGTCTGGCGGCTGGACCTCACCGGCCCGGGGGAGCCCGTGGTGGCCGCCGCCTCCGGCGACGCCGTCCCGCGGCTCGCCGCCGACCTGCGGGTGCTGGTCGGCCGCGAGATCACCGACGTCCGGATCACCGAACCCGGCTGGGACACCCGGATCGAGTTCGGAGACCACCGGCTGACCGTCTTCCCCACCACCTACCACACCCCGGACAGCGGCCCCGACTGGGTGCTGCGCCTGCCCTCCCGCCGCCAGTTGGGCATCGGCCCCGGCGCCCGCTGGGAGGCGCGTGGATGAGCACCGTCACCCCCGAACAGGCCCGGCAGCGGATCGCCCCGCTGCTCGGCCTCCCCGCCTGGCGGGTCGAACGCGGCTGGGGCAGCTTCGTCGACATGGAGTTCGGCGACCCGCTGCCGCCGGACCAGGACGGCCGGGTGTACGGCCGCTGGCACCTGTGGGTGATGATGGCGGCCTGGCGGCTGGAGAGCGCCGACCGCGTCCTGGCCGGCAGCGAGGACGCCGCCCTCCAGCAGGCCCTGGACCACCTGGAGGGCCGCCCGCTCACCGACGTGCTGATCGCCCCCGGCACGCTCGCCACCACCTTCGACTTCGACGGCCTGCGGCTGCGCACCTTCCCCCTCTACCGCCCCGATCCGGACGGGCACGAGTACGACCACTGGCTGCTCTGGCTGGACGGCTCGGGGGACGTCCTGGTCGCGGACTCCCGCCTGCGGATCGGCCGGGACGACGAGCCCGGCACCCCCGGGGAGCGGTGACCGCCCGGTGCTGCCGCACGTGTACCGCGTCACCAAGTACGACCCCGCCGACCGCGACGAGCGCGGCCGCTACCTCGGCACCGAGGACACCCTCAGCGACCACGGCCCGGTCGAGGCCGCGTACGTCGCCGCCGTCGCCGCGTTCGCCGCCGACTCCGGGGTGGGCGTGCTGGAGCTTCGGGAGCCCCAACTGCCGTTCGGTACGGTTCACTTCGGGCTCGAACCGGCCTACGGGGGCGACGCGTTGGACGCGCTGCTGCCCGGCGGCAGGGAAGGGCTGCACGACGGGCTGCGGGTGGACCTGCCGACCGGGCGGGAACTGGTGCGGGCGATGCTGCGCGACAGCGGGTTCTGGGGCCGGCTGGAGGTGGAGGGCCGGTTCGCCGTGCACGTCGGGTGGGACCTGTACCTGTACGTCGGCAGCCACCTGCCGTGCGAGCGGGCCGTCGCCGCGACCGGCGCCTCCGGGCTGTTCGTCGAACGGATCACCGCCTCCCCGTACGACGGCGAACCCGAGCCGCGCGAGATCGAACAGTGCCCGGCCGACCGGGAGTTCTGGGAACGGCTGCGCCGGTGCGTGGAGCGGGGCGAGGCCGCGCTGCTGGAGGAGGGGTACGCCCACAACCGAGCCCGCTGGCACCGGCTCACCCCCGCGAACCTCGACGTCGTTCGGGCCCGCCTGGCCCCGCGCGCCCTGCTCTCGGTGCGGCCGGACGTCCTCGGCGACGCCGGCGCGGTGGCCGCCCGGCTGGCCGCGACGACCGAGGAGGACGACACCTTCGAACTGGTCGTCGAGCACGCGGACGGCCGGATCACCGGCGGCGTCCACGAACCCGGCGCCGCGGCCCCCGACCTCTCCGCCGCCCGGGGTGCCGCCCTGCTGTCGATCTACGCGGGCGAGGACCTCCCGCTGTTCACCGCCGTCCGCCCCGACTCCGACGGCGTGCTGCGGGCCCGCTGGCGGACCGACCCGGCCCCCGGGGACTTCCGGTGGGCCCGGCTGCGGGCGCTGCGGGTCGGCGAGCAGGTCGTTGTCGAGGTCGGGGCGGACGGGGCGGCCGAACTGGACGGCCTGCCCGTCCGGTGGAGCGGCGGCGATCCGGCCCCCGGGGAGCGGGTGGCGGGCCGGATCACCGCGGTCGACCTGATCCGCGAGCAGGTCGAGGTGGCGCCTACAGGGTGGTGAAGTACCCGCCGAGCAGCCGGGCGTCCACGCTGTCCGGGTCCAGTTCGCCGTGCTCGGCCAGGATCCGTTCGGCGTACGCCTCGGCGTCGTCCTGCGGCTCGTAGCCGAGCGCCCGGGCCGGGCCGAGGTCCCACCAGGCGCGGGTGTTGGCGCTGATCGCGTTGACCACGGTGTGGCCGACGCCGGGGGCGGTGAGGGCGGCGTGCACCAGGCGGGCGCAGTCGCCGGGGCTGAGCCAGGTGGAGAGCATCCGGGGCGAACGTGGCTCGGGGAAGCAGGAGCCGATCCGCAGCGAGACGGTCTCCACCCCGTACTTGTCGGCGTACAGCGAGGCCAGCGACTCGCCGAACACCTTGGACAGGCCGTAGTAGGTGTCCGGCCGGGGCGGGATGTCGGCGCGCACCGGCAGCTCGCCGTCCAGCGGGGTGAAGCCCACCGCGTGGTTCGAGCTGGCGAACACCACCCGGCGCACGCCCTCGGCCCGCACCGCCTCGTACAGCCGGTAGGTGCCCTCGATGTTGCTGTGCGCGATGTTGGCGAAGGTGTCCTCCAGCGAGATCCCGCCGAGGTGGACGACCGCGTCCACGCCGCGCACCGCCGCCCGGACGGCGTCGGCGTCGGTCAGGTCGAAGGCCAGCGCGTCCGGGGCGCCCTCGACGGGCTTGAGGTCGGCCAGCCGCAGCCGGTAGCCGTACGGGGGCAGCAGCTCGCGCAGCAGGGTGCCGATGCCGCCGGCCGCGCCGGTGAGCAGGACGAGTGTCACGACACCTCCACGGTGTGGGACTTGATGTAGTCGAGGTCGAAATCGTCGCCCAGGCCCGGGCGTTCGGGGAAGCGCACCACACCGCGTTCGTCGATCGCGTCCACCGCGGAGTTCAGGTGCGGCGGCAGCAGGTCGAAGTCGACCAGCGGGTGCAGCAGCCCGCGCTCGTACCAGCGGGCGTTGGTGGTGGCGCCGAGCAGGGCGAGGTTGCCGGAGCCGTTGCCGTGCACCTCGCAGTCCAGGTTGAACGCCTCGGCCAGGTGCAGGGTGCGCACCGCTGGGGTGAGGCCGCCGACGTCCGTGGTGCCGGTGCGCAGGATGTCGCAGGCGCCGGAGGCCGCCCACTCGGCGCGGGTGAAGTTCTTGCCCCAGGAGGTCTCCGGGCCGATCACCGGAATGTCCAACTGCTCGGCCAGCCACCGGTAGGAGGAGACCGAGGCCTCCTCCATCGGCTCCTCCAGCCAGTAGAACCCCAGCTCCTGCAGCGCCCGGCCGAGCCGCAGCGCCTCGGTGCGCGAGTACCAGTGGTTGGCGTCCAGCATCAGCTCGACGTCCGGGCCGACCGCCTCGCGCACCGCCGTGCAGGCCGCGACGTCGAGGGCCACGCTGGGGGCGCCCGCGACCGGCGGCATCCAGGTGTGCAGCTTGATCGCCCGGTAGCCCTGCTCGACCAGCCGCACCGCGAAGGCCGCGTAGTCCGCCGGGGTGGCCAGGCCGCCCGGTGTCTCGTCGCCGCACATGGTGGAGGCGTACGCGGGCACCTCACGGCGGGCGCCGCCGAGCAGCCGCCACACCGGCTGGCCCAGCCGCCGCCCCGCGAGGTCCCACAGCGCCAGGTCGACGAAGCACAGCGCCCGGTCGGTCAGGCCGCCGCCCGCGCCGCGCTGGCGCCGGGCCAGCGACGTCCACAGCCGCTCGCGCTCCAGCGCGTCCTGCCCCAGCAGCGCGGGCCGGACGTACTTCTCCAGCACGTGCGGGCGCAGGTGGTCGGGCTGCACCAGCACCCGCCCGGCGACGCCGTCGGCGTCGGTGACGGTCAGCAGGGCTTCACGGACCTCGTGCGGCTCGGCCGGGTGCCGGTGGCCGTGCGGGTCGACGGCGGTGCGGGCGAGGGTGGTGAAGAAGGACACCTCGACCGATTCGACGACTGCCACCGCCGTCAGCCGTTCTTCGCCTTGTAGTCGGCCTGCGCCTTGGTCAGCGCGTCGGCCACCGACTTGGCGAACTCCGCCGGGGACATCCTGCCCAGCAGCACCTTCTGGAAGTTCGGCTCCGCCTCGGTCTTGGTGATCTTCGAGTACTGCGGCAGGTAGACCGGCGGCTGCACCAGCCTCCCGCTGTTCAGCGCGTCCCCGGCCTGCTTGGTGATGCCGGACTTCAGGTACCAGTCGTCCGCGTAGGCCTCGGTGTTGGCGGGGATCTGCCCGGCGTTCTCGTTCCAGTACGAGTTGGAGGCGTGCGAGTCGAGGAACTCCAGGAAGGTCCAGGCGGCGTCCTGGTGCCTGGAGTTCCTGAACACCCCGAAGCCGTCGACCGGGTTGGCCAGCGTCGCGGTGCCGCCCGGCCCGGCGGGCAGCAGCATCCCGGCCGCCTTGTCGCCCAGCGCGGACTTCACGTCCTTGGTGGAGCCCAGGTTGTGGTGCACCATCATCACCTGGCCCGCCTGGAACTGGGCCAGCATCTGCGGGTAGGCGTTGGAGACGTCGGCCTCCGGGGTGGTGTTCCTGTACTGGGCGGCGATCTTCGCGATCAGCTCGACGTTCTTCGGGTCGTCGACGGTGGACTTCCCGCTCGCGTCGAACACCTCGGCCAGCCCGGAGTAGGCGTACGCCTCGGCCAGCACCTGGAAGCCGGAGCCCGCGCCGCCGCGGATGGTGAAGCCGTACTGGTTCCTCGCCTTGTCGGTGAGCTTCGCCGCGGCCGCGAACAGCTCGTCCCAGGTCTTCGGGACCTCCACCCCGGCCTCCTGGAACTTGTCCGCCCGGTACCAGATCACGTCCTGGTTGCCGGAGGACGGCAGTTGGTACAGGCCCTTGCCGCCCGCCGCCGCCTTCGCGGTCTCCAGCATCGCCGCCGACAGCTTCCCGTTCAGCGGGCTGCCCGCCAGGCGCTGGTCCAGCGGCACGAGTGCCTTCTGCGCGGTGAGCGAGGCCAGCAGGGCGGTGGTGACGCCGCCCACGTCGGGGGTCGAGCCGGAGGCGATCGCGGTGTTGTACTTCTCGGCGACCTCGGAGCTGGTCACCCCGACGTACTTCACCTCGATCTCCGGGTGCGCCTTCTCGAACTCGTCGATCAGGTGCTGGTAGAGCGGCGTGCGGGCCGGACCGGCGTTGTTGTCCCAGAAGGTGAGCACGGTCTTCTTCGCGGAGTCGCCGGGGGAGCCGCCCGAGGAGCAGGCGGTCAGCAGGCCGAGCGCGACGAGGGCCGCGGCGGCGGTGCGCAGGGAGCGGGCCATGGGTGGGGGTCCTGTCTGTGACGGGGCGGGGAGCTTGTGGGATCGGCGGGTCTGCGGGGCCGACGGGTCTGCGGGGTCGGCGGGTCTGCGGGGCCGGGAGGCTTGCGGGGCGGGCGGCGCTCAGCCCTTGACGGCGCCGGCGCTCATGCCCTGGACGAGGTACTTCTGCACGAAGGCGAACACCAGCACCACCGGCACCGCGGCGACCACGCCGCCCGCGGCCAGCGCGCCGAAGTCCACGGTGTTCTCGCCGATGGTGGTCTGCAGGCCCACCGGGACGGTCTGCAGTTCCGGGTCGTTGAGGAACATCAGCGCGAACAGGAAGTTGTTCCAGCTGCCGATGAAGGCGAACGAGCCGACCGCGACGATGCCCGGCCGCAGCAGCGGCAGCACCACCGCGAGGAAGGCGCGCAGCCGGCCGCAGCCGTCCACCATCGCCGACTCCTCCAGTTCCACCGGCACGTTCTTCACGAAACCGCTCATCAGGACCATCGCCAGCGGCAGTTGGAACACCGTCTCGGCGACCACCAGACTCCACCGGGTGTCGATCAGGTGCAGCAGCTGGAAGACGTTGAACAGCGGGATCAGCATCATCGCGCCCGGCACGAACTGGGTGCACAGCAGCGCCAGCACGAACACCCGCCGCCCGCGGAAGGCGAACCTGGCCAGCGCGTACCCGCCCATCAGGGCGAAGACGGTCACCGAGACCAGGGTCAGCGCGGCGATCAGCACGCTGTTGGTGAAGTAGGTGCGGAAGCCCATGCCGTTCCACACCGTGTCGAAGTGCTCGAAGGTCACCGGCCAGGGCAGCAGCGCGGTGGAACCGGCCGGGCGCAGCGCGAACAGCAGCATCCAGTAGAACGGCACCAGGGTGAAGAGCAGGTACAGGCCCAGCGGCAGGAACAGCCGCAGCAGACGCCCGGTGCCGGCCCGGGCCGCGGCGCGCCGGGCGGAGCGGGCGGCGGGACGGCGGGCGGCGGGCAGGCGGGTGGCGTCGACGCTCATCGCCGCACCCCCGTGTTCCGACCCGCGCCCCGGCCCTCGAAGCGGCTGAGCCGCAGGTACAGCACCGAGCAGAACAGCAGCAGCACGAAGGCCGCCGCGGTGAGCGCCGACCCGTAGCCGAAGTCGTAGGACTTGCGGGCCAGTTGGGCCACGTACAGCGGCAGGCCGGTGGTCGCCCCGGCCGGGCCGCCGTTGGTCAGGGTGTACAGCAGGTCGACGTTGTTGAACTCCCACACCGCGCGCAGCAGGGTGGCCAGCACGATCGCGTCCCGCAGGTGGGGGAGGGTGACGTGCAGGAAGCTGCGCACCCGGCCCGCGCCGTCGATCGCCGCCGCCTCGTACAGGTCCTTCGGGACGGACTGCAGGTCGGCGAGGATCAGGATGGCGAAGAACGGTACGCCGCGCCAGAGTTCGGCCACCACCACGGCCGGGAACACGGTGTCCGGGTCGCCCAGCACCGAGGTCGCCGGATCGCCGAGGCCGAACTCGGACAGCTGGTGGAACACCCCGGTGGCCGGGTTGTACAGCAGCAGCCAGATCCCGGTGGTCAGCACCCCGGAGACCGCCCAGGGCGAGAACACCAGCGCCCGGGCCACCGCCCGGCCGACGAAGCTCTCGTTCACGATCAGCGCCAGCGCCAGGCCCAGCAGCAGTTGCAGCCCCACCTCGGCGGCCACCCACTTCGCGGAGAACAGCAGGCTGTGCCAGAACTGCTGGTCGCCCAGCATCCGGGAGAAGTTGTCCAGCCCGACGAACGCGTCGTCGTACGGCTCGTTCACCACCCGGTGCTGCAGCGCGTAGTAGCCGACGCTGCCGAGCGGCACGAGCAGGAAGCCGACCAGCAGCAGCACGGTCGGGGCGATCAGGACGTACGGGGTGAGCGCCCGGCGAGTGCGGGCTCCGTACGGACCGGCGAGCGTCACAGGGGAGCTCACCTCCTCTACATTCGTGGACGCCGTTCACATGCGTGGACACACTAGGGAGGGTGTGAGGGGTCGTCAACCCTCTGGGCGCGCAAGGATTTTGATTCGTCGTTCATGGATGTGTACTGCGATCAGAATGATGTATAACGCTGCTGTGGCGCCCACCGCCCGGCCCGCCCCGTCGCCCCGCCGTTCCCACCGGAGGACCCCGTGCCCGACACGCCCGACCGCCTGCGCAGCCGCCTCGACGGCCTGCTGTTCTTCCCCGTCACCGCCTTCACCCCCGACGGCGGCCTCGACCTCGCCGTCTTCCGCGCCCACGTCCGGGCCCGCCTGGACGCGGGCGCGGGCGCCGTGTTCGCCGCCTGCGGCACCGGCGAGTACCACGCCCTCGACCTCGACGAGTACGAGGCCGTGGTCGCCGCCGCCGTCGCGGAGACCGCCGGGGCCGTCCCCGTCGTCGCGGGCGTCGGCCACGGCACCGCGCTCGCCCTGGAGTTCCTGCGCCGCGCCGAACGGGCCGGCGCCGACGGCGTCCTCGCCCTGCCGCCCTACCTGGTCAAGCCCTCCCAGCAGGGCCTGCTGCGGCACTACACCGACCTCGCCCGGGCCACCGAGCTCGGCGTCATCGTCTACGCCCGCGACAACGCCGTCCTCGAACCCGACACCGTCGCCGCCCTCGCCGCCCTCGACAACGTCATCGGGCTCAAGGACGGCATCGGCGACCTCGACCTGCTGCAACGCGTCATCAGCGCCGTCCGCACCACCCACCCCGGCCTCGACTTCCGCTACTTCAACGGCCTGCCCACCGCCGAACTCACCGGCCTCGCCTACCGCGGACTCGGCGTCACCCTCTACTCCTCCGCCGTCTTCTGCTTCGCCCCCGACCTCGCCCTCGCCTTCCACAAGGCCGTCAACGGCGGCGACGACGCCGGCGCCAACCGGCTGCTCGACGGCTTCTTCCGCCCCCTGGTCGAACTGCGCAACCAGGGCCGCGGCTACGCGGTCTCGCTGGTCAAGGCGGGCGTCCGGCTCGACGGCCTCGACGTCGGCACCGTCCGCGCCCCGCTGGCCGAACCCGCCCCCGAGCACGTCGCCGCGCTCGCCGAGCTCGTCGTCCGGGGCCGTGCCCTGCTCTGACCCGCCCTGCTCCGACCCGCCCTGCTCCGACCCGCCCGCCCGCCGTCCGGCCGGACCGCCCCCGGCCGGACGCCCCCGGGCCGCCGCCCGCCCCGTCTGTTTCCGCACCCACCACCAGGAGCACCCGTGCGCGCCGCCGCCTTCCTCTACCCGTGGGACGTCACCGGCGACCCCGCCGCCCCCGAGCTGCTGGCCGGGCTCGGCCTGCACGGAGCCACCCTCGCCGCCGCCTACCACTCCACCCGGGCCCTGACCCCCCGCCACCCCGCCCGCCGGATCGTCACCGCCCCGCACTTCGCCGCCTACTACCCGCCCGACCCCGCCCGCTGGCGCGGCCGCGCGCTGCGCCCCGTCGCCCAGCACTGGCTGGACGGCGAGGACCCGTTCGGCGATGCCGCCGCCGCCCTGACCGCCGCCGGGCTGGAGGTGCACTCCTGGGTGGTGCTGGCCCACAACTCCCGCCTGGGCCGGGAGAACCCGCGCTGCACGGTGCGCAACGCGTACGGCGAGCACTACCCCTGGGCGCCGTGCATCGCGCAGGAGGAGGTCGTCGAGTACTGCGCCGACCTGGCCGCCGAGGCCGCCGTCCGGCCCGGTGCCACCGGCACCGAACTGGAGTCCTGCGGCTGGTACGGCCTGGCCCACCTGCACGCCCACGACAAGATCGGCGGCGTCCCGCTCGGCCCCGCCGGGCAGTTCCTGATGTCGCTGTGCTTCTGCCCCGCCTGCCGCACCGGCTACGGCCCGGACGCCGAGGCCCTGCGGGCGGCCGTCCGCGCCGCCCTGGAACCGCTGTGGCGCGGCGCCCCCGAACCCGACCTGCCCGAGGAGTGGGACCGGATCGAACGGCTGCTGGGCGCCGACCTCGCCGCCACCGCCCGCACCCACCGGCTGGCCGCCGCCCGCCGCCTGCAGCACGCCGCCGTCACCGCCGTCCGGGCCGCCGCCCCGCCCGGCTTCCGGATCCTGCTGCACGCCGACCCCGTCCCGCACCGCAGCGGCCCCAACCCCGGCGTCGAGGCCGCCTGGCTGCTCGGCCTGACCGACGGCCTGGTCCTCCCGCACCACCTGCTGCCGCTCGCCGTCCCGCACCGCCGCCCGGGCACCGTGCTCGCCGCCAACCGGCCCGTGGTCGCCGCGCTCGGCGGCGGCCCGCCGCAGGACGTCCCGGGCGCCGACGAACTGCGGCTCTACCACGCCGGGTTGGCCTCCGACGCCGACCTGGCCGCCGTCCGGGCGTACCTGAACGGCCATGGGGAGCAACCCTCCTGGTGATCCGGCGGGGACGGGTGCGGGCCCCGGCGGGGTCCTCCCGGCGGGGCCCGTGCGGTGGGCGGCGGAACTCAGAGCCGACCGGCCCCCGCGCCCGCCGTGACCTTCGCCGGGACGGCGTTCGCCGGGTCCACCGCGGTGCGCAGGGTGGGCGTCCAGCCCGCCGAAGTGCCCAGCTGCTTGCTGGAGTTGGCGGCGTTCCAGGCGGCGACCAGGTCGGTGGTGGTGCCGTTGACCGAGTTGCCGCTCGCGGTCAGCGCGGTGCCGCCCCAGTTGTAGAGCACCTTGGCGGCCGTGACGCCGGAGGGCAGCGCGAAGTAGTTGTTCTGCGCGACGATCTGCGAGGACTTGCCGACCCCGATGCTGTACTCGTAGTCCCCGGCCGTCGGCGCGTAGTAGTTGTTGTAGGCGTCCACCTGCCCGAAGCGCACCCGGGGCGCGCGCTGCACGGTGTTCTGCCACAGGTTGTGGTGGAAGGTCACCCGCAGGTGGCCCGCGTCGGTCGCGGAGGCGCTGTCGCTGTTGCCGATCAGGTTGGTCTTGTCGTGGTTCCTGAACACGTTCCAGGAGGCGGTGACGTAGTCCGCGCCCTTGACCACGTCCAGCAGCCCGTCGTGGACCTGGTAGATCCGGCCGAAGTACGTCGGCAGGCTGGAGTCCGGGACGGCGCCGTCGGAGAAGGTGTCGTGGTCGACCCAGACGTGGGTGGCGCCGTAGACGGTCATCGCGTCGTACTCGGAGTTCCAGTTGCCGGTGGACCCGTCGGTCGGGTCCCACTGCGGGAAGCAGTCGGCGGCGTTCTCGAAGGACAGGTTGCGGACGATCACGTTGTCGACGTTCTTCACCACCAGGCCGCCGCCGCGCAGCGTGCCGCCGTTGACGCCCACGACGGTGGTGTTCGAGCCGACGTTGATCTGCACCTTGTCGGCCTGCTTCTTCTGCGAGGCGGCGCGGGCGTCCTCCAGGGCGCCGGAGGGCACCGCCGCGGTGCCCCAGACCTTCGGGTCGTAGGCGGCCAGGTACGCGGGCAGCGAGTAGCCGTCCGTGGCGTACGCCGAGCAGTCCAGGTGCTTGCCGGAGTCGTCGGTGTTGAGGTCGATGACGCCCGAGACGTAGACGATCTTGGGGGTGGCGTCGGAGCCGTTGGTGGAGTTCCTGCCGCCCAGCGCGGCCACCAGCTGGGCCCGGGTGGAGACGGTGACGGTGTGCGCGGCGTCGGCCTTGGCGCCGCCGGTGGTGCCGGTGGTGGCGGAGGCCCAGCCGTCCTTCGCGGCCAGCACGGAGTGGCCGAGGTCGGTGGCGTGGGCGGGCGGGACGCAGGCCAGCGAACCGCACAGGGCGGTGACGGCGAGCAGCGGTCCGGTGGTGCGGACGGAGCGGGGCAGGCGCATGACGGGGCTCCTCGTCGAGCTGTCGGGTGGGGTGCACGCGTGCGGCCGGGCGCCGTTTCGGTTCATGTCTGTGAACGACGGTCGCATCCGTGTCCGCAACCTAGGGAGGCGGTGCACCCCTGTCAAGGCGTCCGGCACCGGAACGCGACGGCGCCCCGCACGCGGGGTGCGGGGCGCCGAAAGGTACATGACGCCGCGTCAGCGGCGCCGCGGGGCGGGCGTCACAGGTGCCGGGTGGCCAGGGTCAGCCGGTCCCGGGCGTCGAACAGCGCGTCCCGGATCGTCTGCTCGCGGCCCGGCGTCAGCCGCGCCACCGGCACCGACACCGACACCGCGTCCCGGGCCGGGGTGCGGTACGGGATCGCCACGCCGAAGCAGCGCAGCCCCAGCGTGTTCTCCTCCCGGTCCACCGCGTAGCCCCGCGCGCGCACCTCGGCCAGCTCCCGGATCAGCTCCTCCCGGTCGGTGTGGGTGTGCTCGGTCAGCGGCTCCAGCCGCTCCGGCAGCAGCCGCCGCACCGCCTCGTCGCCCAGCGTCGCCAGCAGCGCCTTGCCGTGCGAGGTCGAGTACGCGGGCAGCCGCCGCCCGATCCGGGTGAACGGCCGCAGGCTGTGCTGGGACTGGCGGGTCGCCAGGTAGACCACGTTCGCCCCGTCCAGCCGGGCCAGGTGGATGGTCTCCCCGGTGTCCTCCGCCAGCACGTCCAGCGCCGGACGGGCCGCGGCCACCACCGCGTCCCCGTCGATGTACGAGCTGCCCACCAGCAGCGCCCGCACCCCGATGCCGTACCGGGTGCCGGTCGCGTCCGTCTCCACCCAGCCCAGCTCGGCCAGCGTGCGCAGCAGCATGTACAGGCTCGACTTCGGGTAGCCGGTCTGCTCCTGCACCTCCGCCAGGCTGTGCATGCCGGGCCGGCCGGCGAAGTACTCCAGCAGCTCCACCGTCCGCACGGCGGACTTCACCTGGGCGCCGCCGCCCGGGCTGGTGCCGCCCCGGGCGGCGTTGGTCGGCGAGGGCATCCTTGACCCCTTCTGTCCCGCGGCGTATCGTCCCGCGAAGTTCAAATAGTTGACTGTCGTTCAGCATACTGAACAAGTGGCTGAACGGGTGAGGGTCGCCGGACCGTCCGGCCCCGCGGCCGACCGCACCCCGCCGCGCTACCGGACGCTACCCGACCCCGCCGCCCCACGAGGAGGCCCGCGCCATGACCGCCGAACCCCGCCCCGGCGCCCCCGTCCCCAGCACCGACCCGCGCACCGGAACCGTCCGCGCCCACCCCGCCCGCGAAGCCGGACCCGCCGACGTCCACCGCGCCGTCACCGCCGCCCACCGCACCCTCGACGCCCTCGCCGACCGCCACCGCCGCGCCGCCCTGCTGCACGCCGCCGCCGACCTCCTCGACGCCGCCCACCCCGAGGTCCTCGCCGCCGCCGACGCCGAAACCGCCCTCGGCGAGACCCGCCTCACCGGCGAACTCGCCCGCACCACCCACCAGTTGCGCACCTTCGCGGAGACCGCCGCCGACGACGGCCACCTCGACGTCCGGATCGACCGGGCCGACCCCGCCACCGGCCGCCCCGACCTGCGCCGCACCAAGGCCCCGCTCGGCGTCGCCGCCGTCTTCGCCGCGGGCAACTTCCCGCTCGCCTTCAGCGTCCCCGGCGGCGACACCGCCAGCGCCCTCGCCGCCGGCTGCCCCGTCGTCGTCAAGGCCCACCCCGGCCACCCCGAGACCGGCGAACTCTGCGCCCGCCTGCTGCGCCGCGCCGCCGAGAGCGTCGGCCTGCCCGCCGACGTCCTCACCACCGTCCACGGCTTCACCGCGGGCACCCACCTCGTCCAGCACCCCCTCACCGCCGCCGTCGGCTTCACCGGCTCGCTGCACGGCGGCCGCGCCCTGCACGACCTCGCCGCCGCCCGCCCGCGCCCGATCCCCTTCCACGGCGAACTCGGCAGCCTCAACCCCGTCCTGGTCACCGAACGCGCCGCCGTCACCCGCCCCGAACGGATCGGCACCGGCCTCGCCGCCTCCTTCACCCTCGGCCACGGCCAGTTCTGCACCAAACCCGGCCTTGTCCTCGTCCCCGCCGGACACCCCGCCCTGGAGAAGGCCGCCGTCACCGCGGCCGCCCAGGTGCCCGCCGCGCCCCTGCTCGACCCGCGCATCCGCGACGCCTACCTCACCGGCGCCGCCCACCGCGCCGCCCTCCCCGGCGTCGAGGTCCTGCTCGCCCCCGGCCCCGCCCCCACCCCCGAAGCCCCCCTCGCCGTCCGCCCCGGCATCCTCGCCGTCGCCGCCGCCGACCTCCACGACGACCTCCTCGACGAGTGCTTCGGCCCGCTCACCGTCCTGGTCCGCTACCACGACGACACCGACCTCCACGCCGCCCTCACCCGCCTCCCCGGCACCCTCACCGCCACCCTCCACCACGCCCCCGACGAACCCCCCGCCCGCACCCGCCCCCTCCTCGCCCGGCTCACCCCCCTGGCCGGCCGCCTCGTCCTCAACTCCTGGCCCACCGGCGTCGCCGTCACCCCCGCCATGCAGCACGGCGGCCCCTACCCCGCCGCCACCACCCCCGCCACCTCCGTCGGCACCGCCGCCGTCCACCGCTGGCTGCGTCCCGTCACCTACCAGGACGCCCCGCAGGAACTGCTCCCCGCCGAACTCCGCGACTGAGCGCCCCCGACGGACCCGGTGGCGCCGGGTCCGTCGGGTCCGGCCCGCCGGGTCCGCCGGTCAGTCGACGCCTTCGACGATGCGGAAGTCCCGCGCGAAGCCGTCGGGAAGGGCCGCCAGCGCCTTCCGGTAGGCCTCGCTCCCGTACGCCGCCACGGCCCGCTCGAAGCTGTCGAACTCGACCAGGACGACGCGCTGCGCGGCTCCGGCCTCGCGGGCGACGACCCGGCCGCCCCGGGACAGCGTCCGCCCGCCCGCGGCCCGGACGGCCGCCCGGGCCAGCTCGTTGTAGGCGGCCAGCACCCCGGGGTCGGAGACGACGGGGTAGGCACTGACCCAGTAGCCCTTGGCCACGGAAACCTCCGGTGGTCGGGCCGGACCCGTCCGGCCTCGCCTCGACGCGCGGACCGATCGATCCCGCACGGGCAGGCTAGGACGTGACGCGCCGTCGGGGGAAAGACCGGTGCGGGATAGGCTCAGAACGGACCGTTATCAATCGGCGGGGGAGGGCGCGTGGCGCCGGACACGGTGAGCCTGCGCTACTTCCTGGTGCTGGCCGAGGAGTTGAACTTCACCCGCGCGGCCGCCCGGATCGGCATCGCCCAGCCCGCGCTCAGCGCCCGGATGCGCCGGCTGGAGGCGCAACTCGGCACCGCCCTGATGGTCCGCGACACGCGCAGTGTCGCCCTGACCGCGGCCGGTGCGGCCCTCGCGGAGTCCGCGCCGCCCGCGCTGGCGGCCCTCGACCGGGCCTGGGAGAGCGCCCGGAGCGCGGCGGCCGGGCAACTGGGCACGCTGCGCATCGGATACAGCCTCAGCGCCGGGGCCGGGACGGCACCGGCCCTGGTGGAGCGGCTGACCCGCGGCAACGGCGGCCTCCAGGTCGGCGCGGTCCCGATGGCGACACCGGAGATCTCCCCCGCCGTCGCCGACGGCCGCCTCGACGCCGGGATCACCCGCGGCGAACAGCCCGCCCCCGGCGTGCGCCGCCTCCTGCTGCGACGCGCCCGCACCGGGGTCCAACTGGCCCAGCACCACCCGCTGGCCGCACGCGCGGAGATCGAGGTCGCCGACGCGGCCGCGTACCCGCTGCGACTCCCGGACCGCACGGCCAACCCCCTGGTCCACGACCAGCTGTCCGCGCTGTTCCGGGACGTCCGACCGCACCCCCGCTTCCGCACGGCCGCCGTCTCCTACGACATGTCCCAGCGCGACCTGCGCGACGGACTCACCCTCGCCCCGGCCGGAGAGACCGCCACCACGGCCCAACCGGCCGGCCTCACCTGGCGCCCGCTGCGCGGCGCGCCCGACCTGACGTACCACCTGGTCCTCCCGCGCGAGCAGACACCCCTGCACCGCCGCGTCCGCGCCGTCGCCGAAGCCCTGGCGCACGAACTGCACTGGCTACCGGACTGACCTGTGGCCGGTGCGGGAGCCGCGGACGAGTCAACTCCAGCTCCAGCGGCGGAGGGTGGTGCGGAACGGGGCGGTGCCGGCCAGGGCGACGGCGGCGTGGTGGCCGGGCGGGGCGGGGGCGTCGGTGACGCGGTAGGAGAGGGACCAGGCGTCCTCGGGGGGCGGCGGGCCGTGGAGCGGGACGCGCAGGCCCTGCAGGAGGCGGCCGCCGTGCGCCTTGACCAGGGCCTCCTTGTGGGACCAGAGGCGGGCGAAGAGGGCGGCGCGCCGGGCGGGGTCGGAGACGGCGCGGAGGTGGTCGGCCTCGGCGGGCGGGAAGTAGCGGGCGGCGAGGGCGACGGGGTCGGTGGCGGGCAGGACGCGCTGGAGGTCGACACCGACCGGGCGGACGGGGGAGAGGGCGACGAGGGCGAAGGCGCCGGAGTGCGAGAGGTTGAACCGGGGCGCGTCGCCGGGGAGCGACGGTTTGCCGTGCGGGCCGTGCTGCCAACGGAGTTCGGCGGGGGCGGTGCCGAGCCGTTCGGCGAGCAGACGGCGCAGGGCGGCGTGCGCGAGGACGTAGCGGCGGCGGGTGTCGGGGTCGCGGCAGGCGTTGGCGCGCTGCCGTTCGGCGGGGGAGAGGTCGGCGAGCAGCGGGGCCAGGGGCAGGCCGGGGCCGGGATCGGGGACGAGGTGGAGCAGGACGGTGTCCCGGGGGTCGGCGGTCACTGGGCGGTCACCGGGCGGTGGCGGGGGCGAAGGAGACGGCGCCGCGGTCCAGGGCGGCGAGGGTCGGGCGGCCGGTGAGCGCCATGGTGTGGGCGAGTTCGGCGGTGGCCAGGTCGAGGACCCCGGCCACGCCGTCCGCACCGCCGGCCGCCAGGCCCCACAGGACGGGACGGCCCAGCAGCACCGCCCGCGCGCCCAGCGCCAGCGCGGCGTAGGCGTCGGCGCCGCTGCGGACCCCGCCGTCGAACAGCACCGGGCAGGCCCCGGCGACCGCGTCGACCACCTCCGGCAGGACGTCCAACCCGGCCGGGGCGCGGTCGAGTTGGCGTCCCCCGTGGTTGGAGACGACGATCGCGTCGGCACCGTGCCGGACCGCCAGCCGGGCGTCCTCGGCGGTCAGCACGCCCTTCAGGACCAGCGGCAGCGGACTGCGGGCGCGCAGCCAGGCCAGGTCGGACCAGGTCACGCCCGGGTCGACCGCCTCGGCGGTGTGCGCGGCGAGCGCCGATCGGCCGGGGGCGGAGCGGTGGGCCGCGGCCATCAGGGCCGGGTCCAGGTTGACGGCCCGGACGTCCGGGGGGACCGCGAAGCCGTTGCGGGCGTCCCGGTGGCGGCGGCCCAGGTACGGGGCGTCCACGGTCAGCACCAGGGCCCGGTACCCGGCCGCGGCGGCCCGCTCGACCAGGCCCGCCAGCACGTCCCGGCGGCGCAGCCAGTACAGCTGCAGCCAGCGCGGACCGTCCGCCGCGGCCGCGATCTCCTCCAGGGTGCGGGAGGCGAACACGCTCACCACGTACAGCGCCCCGGCGCGCCCGGCCCCGCGGGCGGTGGCGAGCTCGCCGTCGGGGTGCAGCAGCCGGTGGTACGCGGTGGGGGCGACGCCGACCGGGGTGGCCAGCGGGCTGCCGAGCAGCTCGGTGGCGGTGTCGGGCGCCGAGACGTCGACCAGCACCCGGGGCCGCAGCGAGACCCGGGCGAAGGCCCGCCGGTCCGCGCCGAGCGCCCGCTCGTCACCGGCCCCGCCCTCGACGAAGTCGCGCACCGAGTCAGTGAGTCGGCGGTACGCCGGTTCCCGGTAGTCGGTCAGCCGGAGCGGCGTGGCGGGCGCGGTCACCGGGCGGCCACCCGCCCCGCCAGCTCCTGCCCCGCCAGCTCCCACCACGGACCGGCGCCCGGCCGGACGGCGGCGGCGGTGGCGGCGGGGTCGACCCGCAGCGGGCGCTCGCCCGGCAGCGGATCGCCGAACAGCAGCGCCACGCCCCGGCTGGCCGCGGGCAGCGCGACCGGCACGCCGGGGTCGTACGGCAGCCGGTCCTGCTCGACCACCAGCAGCAGCGCCCGCCGCAGCCCGGCCGAGTCCGCGTACGCCGCCAGCAGCCGCAGCGCGGCCGACGCGGCCGCACCGCCCTGGTCGGTGACGGCGAAGGAGAGCGGCCGGCCCGGGCAGACGTGGCCCAGCCGGCAGGCCGTGGCCCGCCCCGGCGCCAGGTCGGGCACGGAGTGCGCCAGCACCAGCAGGTCCACCTGCTCACCCGCCGGGACGACCGCCCGGATCAGCTCCTCGGCCATCTCCCCGTACGACTGACCGGTGACGACCGGGTCGGGGCGCAGACCGTACGGGGCGAGCAGGTCGGTCAGGTAGCGCCGCAGCCGGGCCGCGTGCACCGGGTCGGCGGCCAGCGCGGACGGCTCCGGGAAGGCCAGCCGCGCCGCCCGGCGCACGCCCCAGGACGGGTGCGAGGAGGACGCGGCCGCGCCGGGCGGGAGGAGGACGCGGGTGCTCACGCGTCCGCCAGCAGGTGGTCCGCGACGTACGCCGCGAGCGAGCCGACGGTGGTGAAGTCGTCCCGGCCGAGGTCCTCCACGCTGATCTCCAGGCCGAGGCGCTCCTCCAGCTCCAGGACGAGTTCCAGGCCGGTGGTGGAGTTCAGCCCGAGGGCGTCGAGCAGCTCGGTGTCCGCGTCCGCGCCGGAGACCTCGCGCTTGAGCACGACCGGCAGCAACGCGCAGATGGCGGAGATCAGTTGGGTGGGGGAGGTCGGTTCGGTAGGGGAGGTCATCGGGAGGAATCCTTCGAACGGGGGGTGGTCAGTGCTGGAGGACCATGGCCGCGAACGTCGCACCGCGTCCGGCGCCCGCCGCGGCCATCACGTACGGTTCGCCCGGCTGCAGCAGGCCGCGCTGCCGGGCGGTGCGGTGGTTGAGGAAGTGGTCGGCGCAGAACACGTGCCCCACCGTCGGCACGTGCTCCAGCACCACCCGCTCGCGCGGATAGCCCAGGACCCGGCAGACCTGGTGCCAGGCCACCCGGTTGACGTTGTGCGGCAGCACGGCCGTGACCCGCTCCAGCGACAGCCCGGCCCGCTCGACGGCCGCGCGCACCACCGCCGCCAGCGCCTCGCCGTAGATCCGTTGGAACTCCGACTCCAACTCCGCGCGGTCCGCGACGGTGTCGAACTCGCCGCGCAGGTCGACGGCGTACGACAGCACCCGGTCGCGCCCGCCGGACGCCGAGACCAGACAGGCCCCGGCGCCCTCGCCGAAGAAGGAGCTGCCCGGCACCGCCGCGGCCTCCGGCGTGAACGCCTTCTCCCCGGCCAGCACCAGCGCCAACGCGTCCGGATCGCCGTCCGCGGCCAGCAGCCGACCCGCCGCGTCGATCGCCAACAGGCCCGAGGCGCAGGCGTGGTGGCCCACCGAGAACACCGGAACCCCCGCGTCCAGCCCCAGCTCCGCACACAGCTCCCGCACCGGATCGTGCGGGTACGGGACGACGGTCGGGAAGGAGCGGGCGTGCAGCACGTAGCGCACCAGGTGCTCCCGGCCGCGCAGCGCCGCCAGCCCCGCGACCGCACCGCGCAGCAGGTCCAGCAGGCTGCCGCCCTCGTCCCGGCTGACCTCGCCCAGCCCGTGGTAGCGGCGGAAGATCCGCACCTGCATCGGTGTCAGCCCGAGCTCGGCGCCCAGCACCTCGATCGGCACCCGGCCGGACGGCAGGTGGTCGGAGACCGCGAAGAGCGAGGTCACCGGCCCCACCTCCGCCGCGCACGCGAGTACGGACGCGGACGCGGGTGCGGGTGCGCGAGGGCGGGACGCACGCGCGGGGACCTCATCGCGGCACCCCCGCCCCCACGCCCGTGTCCGGGCTCGCGTCCGTAACCGGGTCCGCCGCCAGGAAGCCGAGCGCGGCCTCCACCGCCAGCTCCTCCACCGTGCGGGCCAGGGTCTCGGCGTCGGCGGGGGAGACGTGGTGGGTGTCGGTCAGGACCTCCATCAGCAGCCCCTCCGGCGCGTCCTCGAACTGGGACTGCAGGATCCGCCCCGCGAGGTCGGTGCGGCGCACCCAGCGGAAGGTGCTGCGGGCCCGGGCGGCCAGCAGTTCCTCCGGGGTGGCGGCCGGGCGGGCCGTCGCGGCGCCGAGCGTGCTGCGGTCGTTGAAGAAGCACTGCACGTCCACCTCCTCGCCGCGTTCCGCCGCGATCCGGGCGATGAGTTCCTTCAGCCGCTCCGGGTGGAAGTACGCGTGCTTGTACGCCGCCAGAGTCGCGCCCCGGGCCGCCGCGACGGCGGCCGGAACGCTGCCGTCGCCCACGTCCAGGACGGCGATGCCCGCCTGGGCGGCCATGCAGACCGTCTCGCCGATCACCGAGCGGAAGCGGTTGTTGACCACCGGCCGGAGCACCACCGGCTCGGCCGCGCCGATCCGGCGCAGCGCCAGCGCGTACAGCCCGAGCAGCGCCGTGCGCGGATCGCCGTCGGTGCGGGCGGCGACCACGGGCAGCGCCAGCGGGAGGGCGGGGGAGCGGAACTCGCCCGTCCAGTGCCGGGGGTGGCGCGGATCGGTGGAGGGGGCGAAGCGGCGGGCCGGGACGGCGCGCAGGATCCGCTCCCAGTGGCGCAGCGCCCGGGCGTTCTGCTGCAGCCCGGCCGCCGAGCCCTGCCAGGCCGCCTGCTCCAACTGCTGCAGGCCGACCACCGGACCGTCGGCCCGCTCGCGCACCTCGCGCAGCATGATCGCCCCGCCCGCGGCATCCGTCACCAGGTGGTTCATGATGCTGACCAGGTGCGTCGGACGGCCGCCCGCCCGTACCACCGCCATCCGCACCGGCCACTCCGTCGCGTGGTCGAACGGCCGCTCCCGGTAGGCGAGTTCGACCCGCGCCGCCAACGCGGCCGGATCCTCCCCGGCGGACGCGTCGTACACCTCCAGCCCGATCCGGCCGGACGCGAACAGCTCCTGCGTCGGGTGCCCGTCCAGGCCGAAGCGCAGCCGGGTGCGCATCGACGGGAAGCGGCCCATCAGGTAGCGCAGCTCCGCCACCACCGCTTCCACCGTGCTGCTCACCGGGAGGGCGGCGGTGCCACCGATCGGCAGCGAGTTGCGCTGCGCGACCATGGCGTGCCAGATCTCCCACATGCCCCAGGACAGTTCGCCGACGCCCGAACCGTGCCCGGCGAAGGAGACCTCGATCGTGCGCGGGCACAGTTCGCCGTCGGCCGAACCGTGGCCGGCATGGGGCACCTCGGCTGCGTGCGGGCACAGTTCGTCAACCGTCGAACCGTCCTCGGCGCGGGGTACCTCCACCGTGCGCGGGCACAGTTCGCCGACGGCCGAACCGTCCTCGACGTGGGCCGCCTCGATCCGCTCGGCGGGGCCCGTCACGGCGTCACCGCCCCAACCGCCCCAACCGCCCCAACCGCCCCAACCGCCCCAGCCGCCCCGGCCCGGTGCCGCTGTCGCATCAGGAACTTGCGGACCTTGCCGGTCGGCCCGAGGATCAGCTCCTCCTCGCCGATCACCAGCACCGCGCGCAGGGTCGCCGCCGCCGCGGGCGTCAGTGCCGCCCGGACGGCCGGGGTCCGGTCGACGGACGGGTCGGCGTCCGGGCGCAGTGCCAGCAGTACGTCCGTCACCACCGGGCCCTCGCCGTCCGGTACGCGCAGGGACACCACCGTGCAGTCGAGCACGTCCGGGCAGGCCGTCAGGATGCGCTCCTCGCTCAGTGCCGTGTACAGCCACTCGCCGCCGCCCAGGTCGACGGCGTCCACCGCCCGGTCGACGTGGAAGTAGTAGCCCTCCGCGTCGCGGTACAGCAGGTCGCCGGTCAGGTAGTAGCCGTTCAGCCGGTTGCGGTAGGTCGCCGCCGAGTCGTTCCAGTAGCCGGGCGCCAGCGTCGGCGCCTTCAGGCCGAAGTGGCCGACCTCGCCGACCGGGACCTCCCGGCCGGTGGCCAGGTCCAGCAGCGCGACCTCGGCGAAACCGTGCGGCACGCCGACGCAGCGCCCGTACCGTTCGGTGTCCGGGCCGTGGGTGAGGTGGAACGCGGAGTGGCCCATCTCGGTGGAGCCCAGGCCGTCGACGAAGTGCGAGCCGGGCACCCGCCGCACCCCCTCCCGGGTCACCGTCACCCGGGACCCGGCCGCCACCAGCCGGCGGACGTGCGGCTCGTGCGCGCAGTCACCGGTGTTGAACCACAGCGAAACCGACGACAACCGACGCTCCGTCAGGTCGTACCGGGCCAGCTGCGCCCAGGTCGCGGCGAAGCCGAACACCCCGGTCGGCTCCCAGCGCTCGATCGCCGCCAGCACCCCGTCGCCGTCCTGCGCGGAGAGGAACAGCACCTCGCTGCGGTGGCACAGCGCCAGGTTCAGCGTGGAGACGCCCGCCGCGTGCGCGGCCGGCAGCGCGCTGAGGATCCGCTCGGTGCCACGGGCCCGCGGCGCCGCCAGCCGGAACAGCTTCACCGCCGCGAACAGACTGGCGTGCGAGTGCACCACCGCCGCGGGCATCCGGGTCGTCCCCGAGGAGTGCGTGATCACCACCGGGTCGTCCGCGTGGTGCCGGTACGGGGCGGGCGCCGCCGCCGGATCACCGCCACCCGGACCGGCCGCGTCCGCGTGCAGCGCCACCCCCACCTCCTCTCCCGCCAGTCGCTCCCGGTGCTCGGCGTCCGTCAGCAGCGCCGTCGCCCGCAGCCGCCGCACGTACTCGGCCGCCACGTCGCCCGGCAGGTGCCGGTTCAGCAGCGCCGGGACGGCGCCCAGCCAGGTCAGCGCCAGGAAGTTCAGCAGGCAGTCCGCCGACCCCGACACGTACAGCGCCACCGGGTCGCGCGGCCCGACGCCCCGCCCGTGCCACCAGGCCGCCCGGGCCGCGACCCGGTCCCGCAACTGGCCCAGCGTCAGCCCGTGCCCGGCCGGGAAGCCGTCGACCGGGACGTCGAAGGCCGCGCCCGGCCCATCCGGGTCCGCGCCGTGCGCCAGCAGCGAGGTCAGCACGTTGCCCGTGCCCAGCCCCGGGTCGGCGGCCAGCCGCGCCCTGATACCGGTGTCCCTCACGTCCTGCCGCCTTCCTCGATCACGATCATGCCCATGCTCGCGTTCACGCCCGCGTTCACGCTCACGCTCACGCCCGTCACCTCTCCGATCGCCGCCAGCAGACCGGTCCGACCCGGCTGGCAGGCCCGGTCCAGCGCCGGGGCGAACGGCAGCACCGCCCCGTCCGGGCGGGTCACCCGGCGCGGCGCGGCCCGCAGCCGCGGCCCCTCGGCGGCCGTGGCCAGCACCTCCGCGGCGAACCCGCAGGAGCGGTTGGAGTCGTCCAGCACCACCAGCCGCCCGGTCCGCCGCAGCGAGGCCGCCAGGCCCGCCCGGTCCAGCGGGTGCAGGGTGCGCGGGTCGAACACCTCCACCGAGACGCGCCCCGCCAGCTCCTCCGCCACCGCCAGCGCCTCGTGCACCAGGTGGCCGACCGCGACCACCGTCACGTCCGTGCCCGCCCGGTGCACCCGGCCCCGGCCCAGCGGCACCGGCCCGAGCGCCGCCGGGTCCACGTCCTCGCGCACCCCCAGCGCCCCCGCCGGCGCGAACACCACCACCGGGTCGTCGTCGCGCAGCGCCGACAGCAGCAGCCCGTACGCGTCCGAGGGGGTGGCCGGGACGACCGTCTTCACGCCCACGTGCGCGAACAGGCCGTACGGGTGGTCCGAGTGCTGCCCCGCCCAGGCCTCCCGCGAGCCCGAGCCCGGCAGCAGGTACGTCACCGGCACCCGCGCCCGGCCGCCCGACATCAGCGAGACCTTGTGCGCCTGGTTGGCGATCTGCTCGAACGCCAGGAACAGCAGCGACGGGATCTGGAACTCCACCAGCGGCCGCAGTCCCACCAGCGCCGCGCCCGTCGCGAAGGAGGTGAACGCCTGCTCCGAGATCGGCGTGTCCAGCACCCGCTCCGGCCCGAACCGCTTCACCAGCCCCGCCGTCACGTTCGACACCGCGACCCGGACGTCCTCGCCGAGCACGCACACCGACGCGTCGCGCGCCATCTCGTCGCCCAGCGCCCGGTTCAACGCCTTCAGGTACGACAGCTTCGGCACCTCAGCCCACCTCCGGCGCGGTCGCGTACAGGTGCTCCAGCGCCGAGGCCGGATCCGGGTGCGGCGCGCCGCGGGCGAACTCCACCGCGGCGTCCAGCAGTTCGTCCAGCTCCGCGTCGATCCGCGCCCGCAGCCGGGCCGGGAGCCGGGCTCCCTGCACCTCCAGCGGGTCCCGGGCCCGGCCCGCCGCCTCCTCGGCCGCCGAACGGTAGCCCGGACGCGCCGTGTGCTCCCAGGTGTGGTGCGCGTCGAAGCGGTACACCGCGCACTCCAGCAGCGTCGGACCGCCGCCCGCCCGGGCCCGGGCCACCGCCTCGGACGCCGCCGCCAGCACCGCCCGCGGGTCCGTCCCGTCCACCGCCCGCGCCGGGATGCCGAACGCCCGGGCCCGGCCCAGGACGCTGCCCGCCACCGCGTCCGCCGTCCGCATCGAGGTCGCGAACCCGTTGTTCTCGCACACCAGCACCACCGGCACCCGCCACAGCGCCGCCAGGTTGAACGCCTCCAGCACCACGCCCTGGCTCACCGCGCCGTCCCCGAAGAACGCCACCGCGACCCGGTCCGAGCCCGCCCGGCGCAGCGCCCACGCCGCACCCGCCGCGATCGGCACCGCCGCGCCCACCATCGCGTTCGCGCCCAGCACGCCCAGCGAGAAGTCCGCCGCGTGCATGGATCCGCCCCGGCCCCGGTTCAACCCCGGCTCCCGGCCCGCCAGTTCGGCCATCATCCGGGCCGGGTCGGCGCCCTTCGCCAGCACGTGCCCGTGCCCGCGGTGGGTGGAGGTGAGCAGGTCGTCCGGCCGCAGCGCCGCGCACACGCCCGCCGCGACCGCCTCCTGCCCCGTGCACGGGTGGATGCCGCCCGGCACCACCCCGGCCCGCACCAGCTCCACCGCCCGCCGCTCGAAGCCCCGGACCAGCGCCACCGTCCGGTACAGGTCCAGGTCCAGGTCCAAGTCCAAGTCCAGGTCCAGGTCCACACCCGGGTCCGGGCCCGGATCCGCGTCAGCCGTCATCGCGACCCGCCCCGGGGGAGCGCCACAGCACCGGGCAGAACTCCGGGTCCGCGTAGTCCGGCCGCCCGTCCGGCAGCCGCCGCACCAGCGCGTCGTGGTTGTACACCGCCGCGCTGCCGTCCGACAGCGCGAAGCGCCGGTACTCGTTCGCCCCGTCCTGCAGGTGGAAGGAGACCGCCCGGCGCGGCCGCCCGCTGACGTTCGGGCCCGAGCCGTGGTACGTGCGGCAGTGGTGGAAGGACACGTGCCCCTTCGGGATCACCAGCGGCACCTTGCGCACCTCGGCGCCGTTGTGCGCCGCGTTCACCGCCAGCAGCCGCTCCAGGTCGTCCCGGTCGCGGTCCGCGAAGTGCCGGGTCACCGAGTCCTCCCGGCCCACCTCCCGCCAGCGGTGGCTGCCGTCCACCACCGTCAGCGTGCCCATCTCCTCGTCGCAGTCGTGGAACGGGACGAACGCCGTCAGCATCCGCTCCGAACTCGAGGTCGACCAGTAGTGCTTGTCGATGTGCCAGGGCACCACGTTGCTCGGCTCGCCCGCCACCGCGGGCTTCAGGATCAGCGTCGACTGGAACACCCGGATCTCCGACGCCCCCGCCAGCAGCGCCGCCACCGCCCCCAGCAGCGGCTTGCACAGCACGCGCGCGATCGGGTCGCTCTCGTAGTGCACGTAGTCGTTGTGCCGCTGCACCGGCCCGTCCGACGGCTTCCAGGCCGCCAGCCGCGGCGGCCGCACCGGCAGCTCCCGGCTGCGCGCCCCCGCGTAGTACGCCTCGGCGGCCGCCGCCAGGGCGTCCACCTCGGCGTCCGTGAACAGCTTCGGCGCCAGGTACCAGCCGTGCTCCGCGTAGAACGCGACGTCCGCCGCGCTCGGCAGCAACTCCATTTCCCCGGCGGTCAGTTCGAACCGCAGCGCCTCGGTGCTCACCGGGTCACCGCCGCCACCCGCAGGGCCGCCAGCTCGCGCTCCTTGGCCGCGTACAGCGCCGGGATGTTCGCGGTGCCGAAGGTGCGGGCGCCGTGCCGCTCGATCAGCTCCCAGAAGAACGTCCGCCGCACGTGCAGCGAGGTCGCGAAGATCTGGTACAGCTCGCCCCAGTGGTCCCGGTCCAGCAGGATCCCGCGGCTGCGCAGCCGCTCGGGCGGACGGGTCGCCAGGGTGTCGTAGTAGGCGTCCGGCGTCGGCGCGAACCCGACCCCGCGCGCCGCCATCGCGTCCACCGCCGCCGCCACGTCGCCGCAGGACAGCGCCAGGTGCTGCACGCCGGGGCCGTCGTGCCAGGCCAGGAAGTCGTCCACCTGGCCCGGCTCGCGCGCCCCGTCCGGCTGGATCAGCGTCAGGGTGATCCCGCCCGACGGACTCTGCACCACCCGGGAGAACATGCCCTGCCGGCCGACCTCGATGTACTCCTCGAAGACCACCTCGAACCCGAACGCCCCGCAGTAGTACGCCACCGTGGCGTCCAACTGCCCGTCCGGCACGCACACCGCCGCGTGGTCGATCGCCCGCACCAGTTCCGGCCCCGGCTCAGGGACCGGCAGCGCGGTCGCCCCCGGCAGCGCGGCCAGCCCCGGCAGCAGCCCCCCGCCCGCGCCGGGCCGCTCCACCAGCCGGTGCACCACGTCGCCGAACCCCGACACCACCGCCGTCACCACCCCGCCGCGCTCCCGCGGCGGCTCCAGCCCCAGCGCCCCGCCGGACACCGCCGCCGCGTACGCGGCCGCCGCGTCCCGGACGCCGAACGCCAGCACCGCCACCCCGTCGCCGTGCCGGGCGACGTACCGCGCCGCCGGGTGCCCCGGCTCCAGGCCCGAGGTCAGCAGCACCCGGCAGCCGCCCTGCCCCAGCAGCAGACTGCGCTGCCCCGGCAGGCCGGTCTCCGGCCCGCCCTGCGCCAGCAGGCGGAAACCGAGCCCGGCGGACAGCACGTACGCCGCCTGGCGTGCGTCCCCCACGTGGAACTCGACGTGGTCGAGATCGAGGAAATCCATTGCGTAGCAGTTCCTTCTCTTCGCCGACGGTGCGTCAGATTGCGTGTCCTGCAAGGAAGTCGGTCAGACCGGCCGGGCCAGTCGGGTGCTCGCCGGCCCCAGCACCAGGCTCACGTTGTGGCCGCCGAACCCGAACGAGTTGGCGACCGCGTACCGGACGCCCGGCGCCGGACGCGGCCCCCCGCGGACGTGGTCCAGCGCGCACTCCGGGTCCGGATCGTCCAGGTTGTGCGTCGGCGGCAGCAGCCCGCGCCGCAGCGCCAGCACCGACACCGCCGTCTCCACCACCCCCGAGGCGCCCAGCAGGTGGCCGGTGACCGCCTTGGTCGCGCTCACCGGCGGCCCGTCCGCCCCGAATACCCGGCGCACCGCCGAGGCCTCCGCCCGGTCGCCCAGCCGGGTGCCGGTGCCGTGCGCGTTCACGTACCCCACGTCCCCGGGCGCCAGGCCCGCGCTGCGCAGCGCCAGCCGCATGCAGGCCGCCGCGCCGTCCCCGTCCGGGTGCGGGGTGGTCGGGTGGTGCGCGTCGTTGGTCGCCCCCCAGCCCAGCACGTCCGCGTACCCCGCCGCGCCCCGGCCGTCCGCGTGCGCGGCCCGCTCCAGCACCAGCACGCCCGCGCCCTCGCCCAGCACCAGGCCGCCCCGCCGCCGGTCGAACGGACGGCTCGCCCCCGCCGGGTCGTCGGCCCAACCACGGGCCAGCGCGCGGGCGTTGGCGAAGGTGTCGGCCAGCGTCGGGAACAGCGGCGCCTCCGAGCAGCCCGCCACCACCACGTCCGCCAGGCCCTCGCGCAGCAGCCGCCACCCCTCCGCGACCGACTGCGCCCCCGCCGCGCACGCCGTCCCCACCGAGGAGCTGTAGCCCCGGATGCCGTGCCCGATCGCCACCCGGGCCGCCGCCATGTTCGGCAGCATCCCCGGCAGCAGGTACGGGCTCACCCCCAGCCGTCCGCGCTCCGTGCGCGCCACCACCTGCGACTCCAGCGTCGCCAGCCCGCCCGTCCCGGACAGCACCACCGCGATCCGGTACGGGTCCACGTCCCGGCCCGCCACGATCCCGGCGTCCGCCAGCGCGTCCGCCGCCGCCCGCAGCGCCATCACGATGTACCGGTCCACCACCCGGGTCTCCGGCGCGGGCAGCACCGACACCGGATCGATCGGCGGCGCGAACCCCGCCACCTCCAGCGACCCGGCCAACGGCCCGTCCGGCTCCGGCCGGCGCAGCCCCGACCGGCCCTCGCACATCGCGTCGAACACCGCCGCGGCGCTCCCGCCGACCGGCGTCACCACGCCCATCCCGGTGACCGTGACCGCGACGTCCGTGCCCACGGGTGCGCCCAGGGCTGTGCTCATGGCCGTGCTCCCTCCAGTTGACGGTGAGTGGGACAGTGCTCCTGCAGGGCCAGCAGGACGGCGGCGGCCCGGTCCGCCCCGCCCGGCCCGGCCGCCTGCTCGACCAGGACCAGCAGCGCCAGCTCGGCGTCCCCGTCCGCGAGCAGCACCTCGGCCACCTCGAACCCGGAGCGCACGCCACCGACGCACACCACCGGGCCGGTCAGGCCCCGGCGCGCCGCCAGGTGCCCGGCCACCGCGTTCGGCACGGCCTGGAAGAACAGCAGCGGCCCCAACCGGTCCCCGCCGTCCACCGCCTCCGCCACCCGCACCGCGCCCGCCACGTCTCCCAGCGCGCTGGCCACCACCACGGCGGTGACCGGCGACCCGATGCCGGAGCCGGACGCGTGCGCGTCCAGGCAGCGTCGGGCGGCCTCGGCGGCCAGCGGGCTGAACGAGGACCCGGCGAACCCCGGCAGCACCGGCGGCGCCGCGTCCGCGTCCTGCGTCGACTGCGGCCACCGCCCGGCGGCCAGCACCCGCAGCCCGAGCTCCGCCGCCACCCGCCACAGCTCCGGGTACGCGAGGGCCGGGGAGCCCGCCGCGCTCACGGGACGCCCACCAGCAGCGCCGTGTTCGCGCCGCCGAAGGCCGTGCTCAGGCTCAGCGCGAAACCGCCCGGCGAACCGAGCGCCCCGGAGCCCGCGGACGCCCGCACCAGGTGCAGCGGACACTCCGGGTCCGGCCCCAGCAGGCCCGCGTTCACCGGCAGCCGCCCCGCCCGCAACGCGGCCACCGTGACCACCAGTTCGAGCAGCGCCCCGGCCTCCAGGGCCTGGCCGTGCACCGACTTGGACGAGGAGACCGGCACCCGCGCCGCCACCGGCCCCAACGCCCGCAGCAGCGCCGCCGCCTCGGCCCGGTCGCCCAGCACGCTGCCCGCGCCGTGCGCGTTCACGTACCCGATCCGCTCCGGACCGATCCCGCCGCGCAGCAGCGCCGCCCCGACCGCCCGGGCCAGCCCCGCCCCGTCCGGTCGCGGCCGGCACACGTGGTGCGCGTCGCCCGCCCGGCCCCACCCCGCCAGCACCGCCAACGGCTCCGCGCCCCGGGCCCGCGCCGCGTCCGCCGACTCCAGCACCACCGCGGCCACCCCGTCCCCCAGCAGCAGCCCCGTGCGGCCCGCGCTGAACGGGCGCACCCGCCCGTCCCGGGCCAGCGCCCCGCCCGCGTCGAACACCGCGAACTGGTCAGCCTCCACCAGGTACCCGGCCGCCACCACCACCCGCTCCGCCCGCCCGCGCGCCACCGCCGAGGCCGCGTCCGCCACCGCGTCCGCCGAGGCCGTGCACCCCGAGGTGTACGCCCGGCCGCCCCCGGCCAGCCCCGCCCGCCGGGCCACCCCGGCCGCGAACGCCTCCACCGCGTGCTCCGCGCGCCGCACCGGCGCCGCCCGGGCCAGCGCCGGATCGCCGTGCACCGCCAGGTACAGCGGACACCCGGCCCGCCGGGCCGCGGACAGCCCCGCCGCCCCGCACGCCTCGTCGACCGCCCGGTCCAACTCCCGTGCCAGCGAAGGCTCCCCGGGGTGCAGCGCGGCCCGGTCCACCCGCCGCCCCGCCACCTCGAACCGCCCCACCGGCCCGAACCCGGCCCGCCCCGCCAGCGCCGCCGCCAGCAGCGGCCCCACCCCCCGCCCGAACGCGCTCAGCACCCCCATCCCGCCGACCACCACGGTCCGGGGGCCCCGACGGGCCGTCAGTACGGTGCCGGTCACCGTCGATCACCTCCCTGGTTGGCTGCGCCCCGCAGGGCCGTTGACCGTGCCGCGGTCTCCCGCGCTCTCCGGTGCGCACGCGGACGGGGACCGGCCGTACGGAGCCGGTTCCACCCGCTGCACCCCCGCTGCACCCCGCTGCTACCGCTCGGCGGCCCGCAGCCCCTCCAGCAGCCGCGCCGCGTCGGAGACGGTGGCGATCCGGGACAGCGTGTCGTCGTCCAACCGCCGCCCGTGCCGCTGCTCCAGCACGTGTGCCAGCCAGGCCAGCTCCATCGAGTCGACCCGCTCCGGCACCTCCTGCGGCGTCCGCCCGCCGAACTCCGCGAGCAGCGCCACCACTTCCTCCCGCGCCGTCTCCGCCACGGTCAGCGCCCCGCCGCCGCGGACCCCAGCCGGGCGGCCACCGCCGCGCCGAACTCGCCGACCGTCATGGTGCCCAGCAGCTCCGCCTCGTCGTCGTCGAACCGGACGCCGAACCGCTCCTCCACCCGGACGCCCAGTTCGGCCAGCGCCAGCGACTCCAGGTCCGCGCCGGCCGGGCCGAGCCGGGTGTCGTCGTCGACGTCGGTGGTGTCGTAGTTCATCTCGCGCAGCGCGGACAGCACGAACGCGCGGATCTCCGCCAGGGGCGCGGTCTCGATGGACATCGCCGTTCCTTCCTCTTCTGCCTTCATCGATGGATCGGACAAGTCGGTGGGGACGGGGCGTCAGCGCCCCGCGGCCGCGGCCGCCGCCAGCACCGCGCGCTCGCGCACCGGCTTCCCGGTGGCCGTGCGCGGCATCCGGTCGAGCACGTGCAGCAGCCGGGGCCGCTTGTACGCCGCCAGCCGCTCGGCCAACTGCTCCTCGACCCGGGCCGCGGTGCCGCCGGGGGCCAGCACCAGGTACGCCTCGATCACCGAGCCGTGCAGGACGACCGCGGACTCCACCCCGGGCAGCGCCAGGACGGTGTGCTCGACCTCGGTCAGGTCGACCTTCAGCCCGCCGACCGACACCTGCGAGTCCAGCCGCCCGCGGACCCGGACCCGCCCGGTGGCGGCGTCCACCGACCCGCCGTCCCGGGTGCGCAGCCAGCCGTCGGCCCAGCGATCCGCCCCGGCCCCGTCCAGGTACGGCGAGCGCGCGGCGGTGACCAGCAGTTCGCCGTCCACCGCCCGCACCCCCAGGCCCGGCGCGGGCGTCAGCTCGGGGCGGTGCGCCCCGTGCAGGTCGGTGGCGATCACGCCGACCTCGGTCATCCCGTACATGGAGCCCAGCCGGACGCCGTACCGGTCGACGAACGCCTCGTGCAGCTCGGCGCGTACCGGCTCGCCTCCGGTGGTCATGCCGGTGAGCTGGGGCAGCCGCGGCGGGTCCGGGAGCCAGCCGAGCAGCTCCAGGTGGAACGGCACGCCCAGCAGGGTGGTCGGCTCGGGGCCGGCCGCGACCGCGTCCAGGACGCCCCGCGCCGTCACCCGGTCCGGGAAGGCCAGCCGGACGCCCGCGTGCAGGCAGTGCAGCAGGCCGCCGACCAGACCCAGCACGTGCACCGGCGAGGCCAGCGACACCATCCGCTCGCCCGCCCGCGGCACCCCGTCGATCCGGGCGTACCGGTCGAGTTCGGCGACCAGGTCGGCCGCCGTCCGCCCGATCACCTTCGCCGGGCCGGTCGAGCCCGAGCTGAGCTGCACCAGCGCGTGCGGCCCCTCGGCCGGACGCCCCGGCCGGGCGGTGACCACCGCGCGCTGCGGGTGGTGGCCGCGCGGCGGGCCGCCCGGCACCGGGTGCTCGGCCGTGACCACCACCTGCGGCGCCAGCCGCTCCAGCGCCCGTTCGGCCTCGAACGGGGTCAGCCGGTGGTCGAGCAGCGCCGCCCGGGCCCCGGTCCGCCAGCAGGCCAGCAGCTGGACGACCAGTTCGAGCGAGGGCGCCAACCGGATCGCCGCCGACCCGCCCCGGCGCAGCCCGGCCGCGCCCAGCGCCGCCTGCCGCTCCCGGACCAGCCGGCGCAGCCCGTCCCGGGTGACCGGGGCGTCGGCGCCGAAGAAGAGGCAGGGCTCGCCGCCCGGGCCGCGCAGGAGCACCTCGTCGACCCATTCGGGCTCCAACGACCCGGAAAGGGCTGGTGGGAGCGCTCCCATACTGCTCGTCGGAGCTGCCGCAACATCTTTCATGGAGAACCCGAACCTCTTCCTGGCACGGTCGTGGGGAACCTGTGAAATTCCCACGCCGAACTTTCAACTCTGAATTGACCGGGTGTCAAGACCCGTCGCCGGAATCCGCGGACCGGGCCGAATTCCACCGCCGCGGTTCGGTTGCCACCGACCCCGCCGACCGCGTTGACGAGTGCCCACCCCCTCGCTAGTGTGACCGCCGGTTGGCCAACTTGCCTGGTACGGCAGCCTGTTGCCAGTCCCTGACGGTCCGTCTGCTGACGATCCGTCAGTCGCACCCCTCGTCCCGCCCGGCGCTCCCCGAGTGTCGCCACTCCTGCGGGCGGAGTGCCTTCCGCATGCCCACGGGTCGTTTCCCCGGCGGGTCGATCATGCGATGGACCAGACCAATCCGGCGTTATCGCGCGCATTTCCGCGGCATTTCGGCCGCCATTTATGGGCGCATCCATGTCAACTTTTCGAGGATCGGCCCCGTGGAACCTGCAGTGGAACCAGCCCCGGAACCCGTCCGGGGACCCGCGACCGGCCCCGGCCTGAACACGGCCGTGGAGCGCTACTACGACATCACGCTCGACCTGTACGAGGACCTGTGGGGCGAACACGTCCACCACGGCTACTGGGACGAGCACCAGACCCCGGCCCGGGACGGCGCCGACCGGCAGGCCGCCACCGACCGCCTCGTCCACGAACTCGTCGCCCACGCCGCCGTCCCCACCGGCGCCCACGTCCTGGACGTCGGCTGCGGCATCGGCGGCCCCGCCCTCCACCTGGCCGGCCCGCACGGCTGCACCGTCGAAGGCGTCACCCTCAGCGCCCGCCAGGCCGCCCGCGCCAACGAGAAGGCCCGCGCCGCCGGCCTCGCCCACCGCGCCCGCTTCCACCGGCAGGACGCCCTCTCCACCGGCCACCCCGACGGCACCTTCGACGTCGTCTGGGCCATGGAGAGCCTCATGCACCTCGACGACCGCCCCGCCTTCTTCGCCGAGGCCCACCGCCTGCTGCGCCCCGGCGGCACCCTGGCCGTCGCCACCTGGGCCGTCCGCGACGGCGCCCTCGACGCCGAGGAGCAGGAGCTCGTCCGACAGATCCTGCAGCACCAGGTGATGCCCGACTTCTCCTCCCTCGAGGAGCACGAACGGCTCGCCCGCGCCGCCGGCTTCACCGACATCACCACCGCCGACTGGAGTGCCGCCGTCGCCAACTCCTGGGACCCCTCCTTCGCCCGCGTCCCCCGGCTCGACGGCGGCCCCGCCGTCATGCGCGACCTGGCCCGCAGTCGCGGCGTCGACGTCCTCGGCTTCTTCCACGCCGGGCCGCTGATGAAGAAGGGCTTCGACACCGGCGTCATCACCTACGGCGCCCTACGGGCCGTCAGGCCCCACCGGCCATGACCGCGCACCCCCCGCTCCGCGAGGTCGCCGAACTCCTCCGCCGGATCCTCGGCCAGCCCCCCGCCTGGCTCGACACCCTCCGTCCCGAGACCCTCCTCGACGGCGAACTCCACCTGGAGAGCCACGACCTCGCCGCCTGGAGCCTCGCCCTCCGCACCCGCTACGGCCCCGCCGCCGACCTCGCCGCCCACCTCGCCACCCTCGACCTCGACGCCCTCACCGCCCTCACCCTCGCCGACGTCGCCACCCTCGCCGCCACGGCCGCCGACCCCGCACCGTCCGCCGACCCCCCGCCGTCCGCCGGTCCCGCGCCCTCCCCGACCCCCGACCCCCCGTACCCGCCCCCCGCTCCGCTCCCCGGCGTCCGCCCCCCGCGCGGGCGGTTCCTGTTCGTCTCGCTGCCGCTGTTCGGGCACGTGAACCCGATCGCGGCCGTCTCCCGCGAGCTGACGGCGCGGGGGCACGAGGTGCTGTGGGCCGGGTCGGAGGCCTTCCTGCGGCCGTTGCTGGGGGAGGGGACGCCGATCGCGCCGATCCCGCTGCGGGCGCACCGGGGGCAGGCCGACCGGGGGCTGGCGGCGGCCCGGTCGCGGTGGGACGGCTACATCGTCCCGCACGCCCGGCACACGCTGCCCGGCATCGAGCGGGCGGTGGCCGCGTTCCGCCCCGACGTGCTGGCCGTCGACCAGCACGCGGTGGCCGGGGCGCTGGCCGCGCACCGGGCGGGCCTGCCGTGGGCCTCGCTCGCACCGACCACGATGGAGCTGACCCGCCCGTACCGCACCACCGTGCCCCGGGTCGAGGAGTGGATCGGGCAGCGGATGGCCGCGATGTGGCACGCCGCGGGGCTGCCCGGCGATCCCCCGCACGACCTGCGCTTCTCGCCGCACCTGCTGGTCGCCTTCACCGGCGAGGCGCTGACCGGCCCGCTGGAGTGGCCGGGCAACGCGGTGCCGGTCGGTCCGGCGCTGGCCGCGCGGGAGCCGGACCGCGCCTTCCCGTGGGAGTGGATCGACCCGGCCCGCCGCCTGGTGCTGGTCACCGTCGGCACCCTCTCGCTGGACCTCGCCGCCGACTTCCACGCCCGGGTGGTGCAGGCGCTGCGCCCGCTCGGCGACCGCCTCCAGGCGGTGATCGCCGCGCCCGACGGCACGGTCGCCGACCCGCCCGCCCACGTCCTGGTCCGGCCCCGGGTGCCGGTGCTGGAGCTGATGCCGAAGCTGGCCGCGGTGGTCAGCCACGGCGGCCTGAACACCGTCTGCGAGGCGCTCGCCCACGGCGTGCCGCTGCTGGTCGCCCCGATCAAGGGCGACCAGCCGATCAACGCCGCCCAGGTCGCGGCCGCGGGCGCGGGCCGCCGGGTGCGGTTCGCGCACGCGAGCCCGCAGCAACTGCGCGCGGAACTGCTGGCCGTCCTGGACGACCCGTCCCACGCCGCCGCTGCCCGGCGCGTCCAGGCGTCCTTCGCCGCCGCCGGTGGCGCCCAGGCCGCCGCCGACCACCTGGAGACCCTGCTCCCCGCCGGTCCCACCCGCCCCTGACCCCGTACCGAGCGACCCCGCACCGGACGACCACGCACCGGACGCCCCCGTACCGAACAGGAAGAACGCCCACCGTGAAAAGCCTCCGCGACACCTGGCTGGTGTTCCAGCGGCACCTGCTGCTGATGGCCCGCTCCCCGCTGCAGATCTTCCTCGGGGTCGCCCAACCCGTCGTCTACCTCGCCCTGTTCGCGCCGCTGCTGAAGCCCGCGCTGGCCTCGATGGGCGCGGGCACGATGGCCGACGCCTACCGGATCTACGTCCCCGGCATGCTGGTCGCGCTCGCCCTCGGCGGCGGCCTGTACGTCGGCTTCGGCCTGCTCGCCGAGCTCGGCTCCGGCGTGATCGAACGGGCCCGGGTCACCCCGGTCAGCCGGGTCGCGCTGCTGCTCGGCCGCTCGCTGCGGGACGTGGTGGTGCTGGCCGTGCAGGCCGCCGTGATCATCGTGCTGGCGATCCCGCTCGGCCTGCTGGTGCGCGTCCCCGACCTGCTGCTGGCGTACCTGCTGCTCGCGCTGATCTCGCTGACCAGCTCCGCGATCTCGTACGGCCTGGCGCTCAAGGTCGGCAACCCGGACGTGCTGGGCCAGGTGGTCAACAACCTGGCCCAGCCGCTGATGCTGCTCTCCGGCACCCTGCTGCCGCTCGCGCTGGCGCCGCTGTGGCTGCGCCGGGTCTCCGACTGGAACCCGTTCAGCTGGGCGGTGACCGGCATGCGCGCCCTGTTCGCGGGCCACCCCGGTGACCCCGCGGTCTGGCGCAGCCTCGCCCTGATGGCGGCCGTCGCGCTGGCCGCCCTGCTCTGGTCGGCCCGCCGCTTCGCCCGCACCGTCCGCTGAGCCGCTCCGCCGACCCCGTACCGGAAGGACCCCCCGATGATCGAGACCAGCGGACTGCGCAAGTCCTACCGGACCGGCCGACGCGGCCGGGCCACCACCGTGGACGCCGTGGCCGGGCTGGACCTGCACGTCGCCGAGGGCGAGATCTTCGGACTCCTCGGCCCCAACGGCGCGGGCAAGACCACCACCCTGCGGATGCTCGCCACCCTGCTCCCGCCCGACGGCGGCGCGGCCACCGTGGCCGGCGCCGACCTGTTCACCCGCCCCGCCGAGGTCCGCCGCAGCATCGGCTACGTCGCCCAGGGCGGCGGCACCTGGGACGAGGTGACGGCCCGGGAGGAACTCGTGCTGCAGGCCCGGATGCACGGCCTCGGCAAGGCCGAGGCGCAGGCCCGGGCAGCCGCCGCCGTCGACTCCTTCGACCTGGCCGAGTACGCCGACCGCCCCTGCCGCGGCTACTCCGGCGGCCAGCGCCGCCGCCTCGACCTCGCGCTCGGCGTGGTCCACCGCCCCGCCGTGCTGTTCCTGGACGAGCCGACCTCCGGCCTCGACCCGGCCGCCCGGGCCCGGCTGTGGGCCGAGGTGCGCCGCCTGCGCGACGCGGGCACGACGGTCTTCCTGACCACCCACTACCTGGACGAGGCCGACGCGCTCTGCGACCGGATCGCCATCGTCGACGGCGGCACCCTGGTCGCCGAGGGCACCCCGGCCGAACTCAAGCGCTCGATCGCGGGCGAGGTGGTCACCGTCGGCGTCGCCGAACCCCACCTGGCGCCCAAGGCCGCCGAGGTGCTCGCCACCCAGGAGTGCGTCCGCGGCGCCGAGGTCCGCCCGGACGGCGCGCTGCGGCTGTCCGTCGACACCGGCGAGAGCGCCATGCCGCAGATCATGCGGGCGCTGGCCGGGGCCGACATCGCCACCGCCACCATCGCGCTGCACCGTCCGACCCTGGACGACGTCTTCCTCGCCCGCACCGGCCGCTCGCTGGAGGAGTCGTGACCGTGATACCCGCCCCCGTGCCCCTGCGCGACGTCCCGTCCCCGCGCCCCGTCCGCCGCGCGGTGGTCACCGGCGGTGCGGGCTTCGTCGGCTCGCACCTGTGCGACCGGCTGCGCGCCGACGGCACCGAGGTCGTCTGCCTCGACAACCTGCTCACCGGCAGCCTCGACAACCTCGCCGACCTCGCCGACGACCCCGGCTTCACCTTCCGTCACCAGGACGTCTGCGAGCCCTTCGACGTCACCGGGCCGGTCGACCTGGTCGTCCACCTCGCCTCGCCCGCCTCCCCGCACGACTACGCCCGCCACCCCGTCGAAACCCTCCGGGCCGGGGCCCAGGGCACCCAGCACGCCCTGGAACTCGCCCACCGCAAGGGCGCCCGCTTCCTGCTGACCTCCACCTCCGAGGTCTACGGCGACCCGCTCGTCCACCCCCAGCCCGAGACGTACTGGGGCAACGTCAACCCGATCGGCCCGCGCAGCCAGTACGACGAGGCCAAGCGCTACGCCGAGGCGCTCACCACCGCGTACCGCACCGCCCGGGGCACCGACACCGTCATCGTCCGGCTGTTCAACACCTACGGCCCGCGGATGCGCCCCACCGACGGGCGGGCCGTGCCCGCCTTCATCACCCAGGCGCTGGCCGGGCGGCCCCTCACCGTGGCGGGCGACGGCAGCCAGACCCGCTCGCTGTGCCACGTCGACGACACCGTGGGCGGCATCCTGGCCGCGGCCGCCGCCGGACACCCCGGCCCGATCAACCTGGGCAACCCGGCCGAGCTGAGCATCCTGCAACTCGCCCACCGCATCCGGGCGTTGTGCGGCTCCGCCGCCCCGGTCGAGTTCGTCGAACGCCCCGGCGACGACCCCTCGCTGCGCCGCCCCGACATCACCCTGGCCCGCACCGTGCTCGGCTGGCAGCCCGCCGTCGACACCGACCGCGGGCTGGCGCAGACCATCGACTGGTTCGCCCGCCGCCTGGTCGGCGCCCGGCCCTGAGTCCTGAGAGGGCGTTGGGTGGGGCTACGTCCGTTTCGTCGTTGTGCGTTCGTGTGGGGTCTTCGGGAACCGGCGGCGGTTGAGGCGTCCTCGGTGGTGCGCTGGCGCGGTGAGTGAGCACAAGGCGCATCCGTCGAGTTCGGGGCATTCCGGCAGCTACGAGTACCGGGGGGTCGTGAACGCGATCTTCTACCGGAACCGGACCGGGTGTCAGTGGGCCTATCCGCCTCACGACCTGCCGTCGAGCTCTGCGACGACCACTACTTCCAGACCTGGCGTCAAGGTGGAGATCGTCAAACGCAGCCCCGACGACGTCGGGTTCGTCCCGCAGGCCAAAAGCCGGGTATCCGAGCAGGTCAACGGCATCCTGATGTGGCACCGTCACCTGGTCCGCGACTACGAGGCACTACCGGCCAACGCCGAGTCCCGCGTGTACTGGGCGATAACGGCGAACATGTCCCGCAGGCCGACCAAGGAGTCGACGCCGAGCTGGCGCGGAGCGTAGGAGGACCCGCCGATGTCACGCACCGCACTGGAGGGGATCGCCGACCGGGAACAGGCGATCGGCGGCATCACCGAGCAGCTGTCCGCCGAGGTCGGCCAGGTCACCGCCCGCCTGGCCGAACTCGACCCGGAATGCGCCGACCTGGCAATCGCCCGCGAAGTCATCCTGTCCCTCGGCGACGACGAGCCCACCGGCGACCGGATGCCGGGCCTGCCCGACGACCCGACCTACCAGCACATCCTCGCCGCGCTCACCGACGCCGCAGCCCCGCAACGCTGCCGCGACCTGTGCCGCACCCTGGCCGCCGGCACCGAGCCCGCGCACATCTCCGACATGCGCAACAAGCTCAAGCGTCCGACCGGCGCCGGCCTCGTCGTCGAGACCGAGCTCGACACCCCAGTTGGTGGACGCCCACTATCGTGGAATCCGCGCAGGACAGGACGGGCTAGGGGGAACCTTGTATTACAGCGGCTTGGGGCTTGACCGGGTTGGCGGCCGGCGTACCGACTCGGAGTGGGTCGCCGGGCTGTTGACGAGCCCCAGTACCCAGGTGATTCCCTTGTGGCGGGACCACTGTCTGGTCCGCGACGACAGGCCCATCCGGCTGCCGCTGGCCGAGGCGAGGGGCATCCTCGACGCCGCCGACGACCCGGTGTTTCTCGGCCTGGACGGAGAGGCCGCGGTGTTCGCGGCCGACGTGTCCCGCGTCGACCGGTCCAACGCCGTCGAACTGGCCACCGCGGACACGGTGCTGGAGGTGCGAGCCATGGTTCCCACCATCACGCCGGACGAGGCGGGCCTGCTCGCGTATGCCCGTGGAATCCTGCACTGGCACCGGAACCAGCGGTTCTGCGGCGCGTGCGGCGGTCCGGCCGTCCCCAGCAACGGTGGCCACCTGCGGACCTGCCAGGACTGCGGCAAGCTGCTCTTCCCGCGGATCGAACCGGCCGTGATCGTGCTGGTCGAACTACCCGGCACGCCTAGGCGCTGCCTGCTCGGCCGGCACGCGGGATCCGGTCCGGACCGCTTCAGCACGCTGGCTGGGTTCGTCGAGATCGGGGAGAGCCTCGAGGACGCGGTGCGCCGTGAGGTCGCCGAAGAGGCCGGTGTCGAGGTGGGGACGATCACCTATCAGGGATCCCAGTCGTGGCCGTTCCCATCCGGGATGATGATCGGGTTCCGCGCCGAGGCCGTTTCCGACCGGATCGACGTGGACAACGTGGAGGTGGTGGAGGCGCGTTGGTTCACGGCGGCCGAACTTCGGTCGCGAATTACGGACTCCGCCGTCGGCGGGCCCTACCGGGTCGACTCCATCGGCAAGGTGCTCGTCGACCAGTGGCTGGCCGACGTGGAGTGAGTCAGCTTGCCACCCTGTTGGGGGGACTGTGAGCCGAACTCGACCCGGAACGCGCCGACCTGGCAATCGCCCGCGAAGTCATCCCGTCCCTCGGCGACGACGAGCCCACCGGCGACCGGATGCCGGGCCTGCCCGACGGCCCGACCTACCAGCACATCCTCGCCGCGCTCATCGACGCCGCAGCCCCGCAACGCTGCCGCGACCTGTGCCGCACCCTGGCCACCGGCACCGAGCCCGCGCACATCTCCGACATGCGCAACAAGCTCAAGCGTCCGACCAGCTCCGGCCTCGTCGTCGAGGCCGAGCCCGGACTGTTCGCAATCCCCACACCCAGAACAGCCGACTGACCGCGTGACCTGCCCACACACCGTCACAACGACGAAACGGACATGGCCTCACTCAACGCCCTCTGAGTCCTGAGCCCGGTGGCCGGGGGAGGGGCGGCCGGGGCGCCCGGGGGCGGCCCTCAGCCCGCCAGTACGGCGTCGAGGTGCGCGAACACGGCCTCCGGCCGCTCCAGGTGGGGGAGGTGCCCGGCCCCGGGCACCGTCACGAACCGGGCGTCGGCGAAGGCCCGGGCGTAGGCCGCGCCGTACCCGGGGGTGGCGACCCGGTCGCTCTCGCCCCACAGCACCAGGACGGGCACCCGCACCTCCCGCAGCCGCTCGCGCAGGCCCGGGTCGTGCATGTAGGGGTCGCCGGCCAGGGCGCGCATGGTGGCCATGTTGCCCCGGCGGCGGGCGAGTTCGGCCGGGGGCAGCGTCGCGGGGTCGACGAAGTGGCGGTCGGGGTCATGCCAGGAGTGCTCGGCGAGGCCGCGGGCGTCCAGGGCGAAGACGTCGGCGAGCGGCTCGCCGTCCACCCCGATGCCCACGGCGTCGATCAGCACCAGCCCGGTCACCGTCGCACCGCCGTCCTCACCGCTGCCGCCGCTGCCGCCGTCGCGGAGGGCCATCTCGGCGCCGATCCACCCGCCGAGCGAGGAGCCCACCACGAGGACGTCGCGCAGCCCGCGCCGCCGCAGCAGGTCGAGGTAGGCGTCGGCGAGGTCGCCGACCCGGGCGAGGGCGGCCGGGCGCTCGGTGCCGTCCCAGCCGGGGTGGACGGGGGTCAGGACGTGGGCGGAGGCGGCCAGGTGGCGGGCCAGCGGCGCGACGGTGGCCGGACCGCCGCCGCCGTGCAGGAGCAGGACGGGGCGGCCGGTGCCGGCCTCGGTGAGGAGGGGTTCGGTGGTCATGCGCCCACGATAACTAAGGATGCTTATTTAAGCTAGTTGAGTTAACGGTAGGGTGGAGGCATGAACCTCGAGCTCCACGTCCTCGGCCAGGCCGTCAAGCAGGTCCAGTACCGGCAGCACCGCGCCCTCGACACCGCCCTGGCCGCCGCCGGCACCACCCTCGCCCAGTGGGACGCCCTCCGGGCGGTCGCCCGCCGCCCCGGCGCCTCCGCCCGGGAGCTGGCCGCCGCCACCTTCCAGACCGAGCAGTCCTTCGGCGCCCTCGCCGGACGCCTCGTCACCCAGGGCCTGATCACCCGTCAACCGGGCCGCGGCCGACGCCTCGAACACCACCTCACCCCCGCCGGGGAGCACGTCCTCGCCACCGGCGAACAGGCCGCGGACGAGGTCCTGACCGCCCACTTCGCCCCGCTCCCCGCCGAGGACCGGGCCACCCTGCTGCGCCTGCTGCGCACCCTGGTCCCCGATACCGCCCCCGCCGCCGCCGCCGAAGGCCGCTGACCCCGCGGCGCCCACCGCCCCCGCGGCGTGAAAACCTGACGGGGTGACCGACGTCCTCGCCGCGGCCCTGCACCGCGCGGCCGCCCACCAGCGCCGCTTCGAGACCCGCTTCGCGGCCTACTTCGACTCCCTGACCGACCCGGCCGCGGGCGGCACCCTGGACGCGCCCCCGCACGGCCGGTTCCCCGCCCGCGCCCTCGCCCTGGTCCGCGAACTCTCCCTGCGCGGCGGCAAGCGCCTGCGGGTCGCCCTGCTGCACGAGGCCGCCGCCCTGGTCGCCGACCGCCCGGTGCCCGGCCTGGACGCCGCCGCCCTCAGCATCGAACTGCTGCACACCCACGGCCTGATCCACGACGACCTCATCGACGGCTCGCCCGAGCGCCGCGGCGGCCCCTCCACCCACCAGGCGTACCGCGAGGAGTTCCCCGACCGGCCCGACACCGCGCTCGCCCTCACCGTCCTCGCCGGAGACCTGGCCGCCTTCCTCGCCGTCCGGGTCCTGCTCACCGGCGACCTGCCCCCCGAGCGCGCCCTCGCCATGGCCGCCGTCCCCGTCGACGCCGGAGCCGACGCCGTCAACGGCCAACTCCTCGACCTGGAACGCGACTTCCCGCCCGAACCGGACACCGCCTTCCTGGACACCGTCACCGAGTACAAGTCCACCCGCTACTCGGTGCTGGCCCCGCTGCGCCTCGGCCTGCTCGCCGCCGGAGCCGACCCGACCCCGTACGAGGCCGAACTGCGCGCCTACGCCACCGCGCTCGGCACCGCCAACCAGCTCCACGACGACTGGCTCGACCTCTTCGGCGACCCGGCCGCCCTCGGCAAGCCGCTCGGCACCGACCTGCGCTCCGGCCGCCGCAGCTACCTCGTCCGCGCCCTGCTCGCCGCCGCCGACCCCGCCGAACTCCGCACCCTGCACGCCGCCCTCGGCGCCCCCGACCACGACCCCGGCGCCCTCGCCCCGATCCGCCGCATCGCCCGCGCCCACGGCGTCGACCGCGCCCTCCGGGCCCGCGCCGAGCGGCACGCCCACCGCGCCGCCGCCCTGGCCGCCGACTGGCCCACCCGCTGGCGCCCGGAGGCCGCCGCCTTCTTCGCCCACCTCCCCGCCTGGTCCACCACCCGCGATCACTGACCCCCGTCCGGGCGGGAGGCGGCCCTCAGCTCGTCGGCGCGGGTGCGGCGGCCCCGGTGCGGAGGTGCTGGCGGAGGAAGAGCGCGGCGCGCTCCAGCGCCTGGTCGGCCTCGTCCAGGACGCCCGCGAACGCCTGGAAGACGTGCGGGACGTCGGCGGTGACGTCCAGGACGACGTCCACCCCGGCCTCCCTCGCGCGCGCGGCCAGGCGCGTGGAGTCGTCCAGGAGCATCTCGTTGCCGCCCACCTGCAGGAGCAGCGGGGGGAAGCCGGTCAGGTCGGCGTGGACGGCGGGGCTGAGCGCGGGCTGGTGCGGGTCCTGCCCCGCCAGGTACATGCCCCCGGTGTGCTCCATGCCCGCGCGGGTGAAGAACGGGTCGAGGTCCGCCCTGCTGTCCATGCTCCGGCCCGTCCGGGTCAGGTCGAGCCCGGGGGAGAAGGCCACGATCGCGGCGGGCACCGGCAGGCCCGCGTCGCGGGCGGCGAGGCAGGTGGTGACGGCGAGGCCGCCACCGGCGGAGTCCCCGGCGAACGCGGTGGCCGCGGGGTCCTCCCCGCCGTCGAGGAGCGCGCGGTAGGCGTTCAGCCCGTCCTCGATCGCGGCCGGGAACGGGTGCTCGGGAGCGAGCCGGTAGTCCAGCGAGAGCGCCCTGGACCCCGTCCGGGTCACCAGGTTCCCGGTCAGCGACATCGCCGTCTCCGGTGAACCGGCCACGTAGGAACCGCCGTGGAAGTAGAGGATCGTCCCGCTGTTCGCCGCGCCGAGCGGCTCGACGAGCACCGCGGGCCGGTCGCCGAGCGCCGTGGCCCGGGTGCGGATCCCGGCCGGGACGATCATCCCGGCCATCAGGGCCCGCAGCCCGGCGCGGATGTCCTCCACCGACCGGGGGCCCTCGGGCCGGGGCCGCCGGACCATCGCGTCGATCTCCGCCCGCTGCTGCCTGCTCACTGTCGCCTCCATCGCAAGTACATGCCAGGGAACTATATGCCCAGGCATGTAAGCTAAGATATATGCCATGGCAGCCAAGTCAAGCGGTGACGGCATCGACCTCCCGGGCTTCTTCGTCGACCTCGTCCGCTGCGAGACGCGCCTCTACAACGCGCTGAACGACCGCCTCCGCGAACGGCACGGGATCGTCACCTCGCAGTTCGAGTTCCTGCGCTTCCTGCGGGACCACCCCGGCTCCCGGGTCGCGGACCTCGCCGCCGAGTTCGCCATCGGGATCGGCGCCACCAGCAAGGGCGCCGACCGCCTCGAGAAGCAGGCCTGGGTCAGGCGGCGCACCAACCCCGCGGACCGCCGCTCCTCACTGCTGGAGCTGACCGAGGACGGCCTGCGACTCGTCGACGCGGCCGAGGCCACCTTCACCGGGACGCTGACCGAGCTGACCGCGGCCACCCTCCGCGGCCCGGCGGGACCGGCCGCCGCCCGACTCCTCTCCGAGCTCCGCGCCGCACTCGAACACGACCGGATCGGCCTGCCCACGGGCTGACCGCACGTCCCTCCGGGCCGCTCACCCGCCGACCGGACGACCGGACGACCGGACAGCCGGCAGCCGGACAGCCGGACAGCCGGACGACCGGCCGCTGACGGTGCCGGACCCGGAAGCCCGGCCCCGTCCGGGCCCGTCCGTCGCCTCACCGCCGGTGCAGTGCGTCCAGCAGGGCGAGCTCCGCCGCGGACAGCCGCAGCGCACCGGCCGCGACGTTGGCGGCGAGGTGCGCCGGGTCGCCGGTGCCGGGGATCGCCAGGACGTGCGGGCCGCGGTGCAGCGTCCAGGCGATCCGGACCTGCGCGGGGGAGACCCCGTGCGCCCGGGCGACCTCCACCAGCAGCGGATCCTCCCCGCCCGCTGCCCCGCCCGCCGCTGCCCCGTACTGCCGGCCCGCGGCGGCGATCGCGTAGAACGGGACGAAGGCGACCCCCTGCTCCCGGCAGAGCTCCACGAACGCGTCCTGCTCCGGGGCGACCCCGAGACCGTACATGTTCTGCACGCACACCACCGGTGCGACGGCCTGCGCCTCGGCCAACTGGTGGGGCCGGACGTTCGACAGGCCGAGGTGCCGGACCAGCCCGGCCGCCCGCAACTCGGCCAGCGCGCCGAAGCGTTCGGCGACCGGGCCGTCCCCGACCACCCGGAGGTTCACCAGGTCCAGGTGGTCGCGGCCGAGCTGGCGCAGGTTCTCCTCCACCAGGCCGCGCAACTGCTCCGGCCGGGCGTGCGGCAGCCACGCCCCCGAAGGGTCCCGCGGCTGCCCGACCTTGGTGGCGATCACCAGGTCGTCCGGGTAGGGGGACAGCGCGCGGTTGATCAGCTCGTTGGCCGAGCGCAGCGGCGAGAAGTAGAAGGCGGCGGTGTCGATGTGGTTCACGCCGAGCTCGACGGCCCGGCGCAGCACGTCGACCGCCTGCCCGCGCTCGCGCGGCACCGCGCCGGGCACCAGGGCCGCACCGGTCTGGGCCAGCCGCATCGCCCCGAAGCCGATCCGGTTGACCTCCAGGTCGCCCAGGGTCCAGGTGCCCGCCGCTGCGGCGGGGACCGCCGACGGAGCCGGGCCGGAGAGCGGAGCCGGGTCGGCGGACGGTGTCGTACCGGCGGGCGGGGTCGTACCGGAAGGTCGGGTCGCGTCGGAAGACCGGGGTGCACGGGGGAGCGGGTTCATGCCGCAGATGATCGGCCGCCCACTACAGTGGCCGCCACGGATTCGGACATCCCCGAATCCACGCAGCCCGGCGCGAGGGAGGAGCGGACGTGGCCGAACTGGCCCTCCCCGCCCCCGACGTGGCCCGGGTGCGGTTCGCCGTCTCCCCGCTGTGGCAGCTCACCACCGGCTACCGCCTGCTCGCCTCCGGCGCCGCCGACCCCGTCCACCGCCGCTGGCTCGACCAGGTGCGCCCCCGGGCGGCCGCCGCCGGACTGGACCGCCGCTGGCTGGCCGAACTGCTCCCGCCCGGCGCCGGGTACGTCCCGGACTTCCTCAACCCCGCGCCCGCCACCCCCGCCCCGACCCTGGACGAGGAACTCGCGGCGGTCGCCGCCACCCCCGCCGACCGGATCCGCGCCGACCTCGACCACCTGCGCCACCACCAGGGCCGCACCGGCCCCCGCGCCCGCGCCCTGCACGCCGACCCGCCCGCCCACCTGCCCCGGCTGCTCCGGGAGCTCCGGTCCTACTGGGAGACGGCCCTGGCCCCGTACTGGCCGCGGATCCGCGCCCTGCTGGACGCCGACGTCTTCCACCGCGCCGGGCAGGCCGCCCACCACGGCACCGGACACCTCCTCAACTCCCTGCACCCCCAGATCAGCTGGGACGGCACCGGACTGCACCTGGAGCGCCGCGCCCGCACCCTGGCCCGGCACGCCACCGGCGGCGGACTGCTCCTCGTCCCCACCGCCTTCAAGGGCCCCGGCCTGTCCACCCGGATCGCCCCGCCCGACCCGCCCCAGCTCGCCTACCGCGCCCGCGGCACCGGCGACCTCTGGCAGCCCCGCACCACCCCCGCCACCGGCGCCCTCGCCGCCGTCCTCGGCCGCGCCCGCGCCCTCCTGCTCGCCGAGCTCGACACCCCCGCCACCACCACCGAACTGGCCCGGCGCACCGGCCTCTCCCCGGCCCACGTCTCGCAGAACCTCACCGCCCTGCGCACCGCCGGGTTCGCCACCGCCCACCGCACCGGTCGCACCGTCCTGTACGCCCGCACCGCCGTCGCGGAGACCCTCCTCGACCCCGGCCGCTGATCCGGCCGGGGTCGAGGAGCGGGCCCGCGGTCAGTGGCCCAGCACGCCGCGGATCCAGCCGTCCACCGTGCCGGTCAGGTCGTGCTGCCCGGCCCCGTGGTCCAGCACGAAGGTGCGCACCGAGTCGCCGCCGTGGAACAGGCCGCGCTTGTCGAACTCCAGCACCACCTCGACCCGGTGCGGGTCGGTGACGAAGGTCAGCTCGATCTCGTTGCAGCGCCCGGCGAACTGCGGCGCCGCCTTGTACTCGATCTCCTGGTAGAACGGCAGCGTCTGGCCGGTGCCGCGGATGTGCCCGGCCTCCAGGTCGGCCCGGTGGAAGTGGAAGCCGAGCGCCGACAGCGCCTCCAGCACCCGCTGCTGCACCGGCAGCGGCTGCACCGCGAGCGGGTCGGTGTCCCCGCGGTCCAACTGCCCGGCGATGTCCACGTCGGTGCGGACGCCCAGCGCCATGCCCGACAGGTGGTGGCCCCCGACCGCGGTCAGCGGCGTCTCCCACGGCACCGGGAAGGCGAACGGGACGGCCCGCCGCTCCCCGGCGGCCAGCCGCAGCGGGCCGCTGACCCGCACCCGGGCGAACTCCTCGGTGGTGTGGCCCTCGCCGTCCTCGTACTCGACCTCGACCCGGGCGGCCAGGCAGAGCGTGATGCCGTTGATCTCGGCCTCGCGCTCGCCCCCGACCAGGTTGACCTGGCCGTGCACGGTGCCGCCGGGGTGGACGGTCGGGGTGGACAGCACCGTGTCGACGGTCGGTCCGCCGACGCCCAGGGCACCGAGAAGCCGCTTGAACACCATCCGGGGCACTTCCTCACGCAGTCAAAGGGTCACCAGCGCCCCGATCGTACTTTGCCTGCCCTTTGCCACCGGCGGGAGGTCCCGGCCCCGCAGCGGCCCGGGCCCTCCGTCACCGCCCCCGGCACCGCCGCCGGGTGACGCCCCGTCAGGCCCGGACGGCGGGGGCCAGGACCTCCCGGCACCACTGCCCGAACCCGGTGGCGCCGGCCGCGCCCGGCTCGCGCGGCTCGGCGTCGTAGATCCCGTCGTTCTGCGCCGCGACCATGTCCGCCATGTCCCGCACCAGCGCCGGACTCGCCCCGTGCGCCAGCAGCCCGGCCCGGAACTCGTCCAGCGGCACCTGCCGGTAGCGGACGGGGCGGCCCAGGGCGGCGGAGACGGCCTCGGCCATGCCGACCGGGGTCAGGTCCTCCGGGGCGGCCAGCGGGACGCGGGCCCGCCCCTCCCAGGAGGCGTCGAGCAGCAGCTCCGCCGCCTTGGCCGCGACGTCCCGGGTGGCCACCGTCGGCAGCGGCCGGTCCGCGGCGTTCGGCAGGGCGAGCACCCCCTGCTCGCCGATCGCGCGGGCCTGGTGCAGCAGGTTCTCCATGAAGAACGGCAGGGCCAGCGCGCGGTGGGCCGCGCCGCTGGCGCCGATCAGCTCGTCCGTCGCCAGCGCGGCCGACAGCAGCCCGGCCCCGCCCCGGTAGCCGTGGCCCAGCGAGGTGACGCCCACCATCCGCACACCCCGACGGGCGGCCTCCCCGCAGGCGGCGCGGGTGAACTCCAGGTAGTACCGCCCGGCGGGTCCGGCGTCGCGGAACCCGGCCGGGGGCACCAGCCAGAACAGCCGGTCGGCGCCCTCCAGCGCCCGCGCGACGGTCGCCGCGTCGCCGTGCGAGCCCGGCACCACCTCGACCCGCTCCCGCACGCGCGCCGCCAGCCGGGCCGGGTCGCGGACCACCACCCGCACCGGCTCCCCGGCGTCCAGCAGGCGGTCCACGAGCTGCCGTCCGATGTCGCCGGTCGGCGTGGTGATGACGATCATGAGGTGCCTCCGTGAGGGTCCGGGCGAGTCCGCGAGCGGGGGAGCAGGGCCCCGCGGGCGCTGTCGTCCCCGAGTCAACCGGCCCCGCGCGGGCCGGTGAAGGACCGGTCCGGTCGGCATTGATACCCTGGCGGTATGGGTGATCTGGAGGTGCGGCAGCTGCGCTACTTCGTCGCGGTCGCGGAGGAACTGCACTTCGGCCGCGCCGCCGCCCGGCTCGACATGGCCCAGCCCCCGCTGTCCCGCGCGATCCGCGCCCTCGAACGGCAGCTCGACACCACGCTCTTCGAACGGACCACCCGGCAGGTCGCCCTCACCCCCGCCGGAGAGGTCCTGCTGCGCGACGCCCGCACCGCCCTGGAGGCCGTCACCGCCGCCGCCCGCCGGGCCCACCAGGCGGGCCGCACCGCCCCCCGCCTGCGGATCGCCCTCAAGGCCGACCTCGACGGCGGCCTGCTGCCCCGGATCCTGGACGCCTACGCCGCCGAGGCCGCCGCCCTGCCCCCCGAACTCGTCCTCGGCGGGTACGGCGAACAGCCGCAGGCCCTGCGCGACGGCCGCGCCGACGTCGCGCTCCTCCAACTCCCGTGCGACGACCGCGGCCTGGACAGCGAACCGCTGCTCACCGAACCCACCCTGGTCGCCCTCGCCGCCACCGACCCGCTGGCCGCCCGCACCGCGCTCCACCCGGACGACCTCTCCGGCCGCGAACTCCCCGACGGCGCCCCGGCCGACGGCCTCCGCCCCGCCCGCCCCGGCGGCCTCCGCCCCACCGCCGCCCGGCGCGCCTCGAACCTGTCGGAGATCCTCAGCCTGGTCGAGACCGGCAGCATCGTCTTCTTCGCCCCCGCCTCCCTCGCCCGCCGCCACCCCCGCCCCGGCATCGCCTACCGCCCCGTCCACGGCCTCCCCGACTCCACCCTCGCCGTCGCCTGGCCCCAGGACGCCCGCTCCCCGGCCGTCGCCGCCTTCGTCCGCGCCGCCTGCGCCACCGCCACCACCACCGCCGCCCTCGCGCCCGCCCCCTGAACCGCCCCGGAGCGCCCGGCGCGCCTCCGCCAGCGCGCCACGGACCGGTCCGACTCCCGTACCCTCCGGCGAAGTTCCCCTACGCCCCCGGGCGGTCAGTGCGCGTCGACCAGCCGGGCCGGGACCGCCAGGACGGACAGCCTGCCCGCGGCGGCGGCGGGACGCAGGTCGTACGGGGCGGTGAAGGGGCCGGTGACGATCAGCAGGGTGCGGTGGGCCCGCACGGCCCGGGCCCAGTCGCGGGCCGCCGCGAGCGGGCCGTCGTACCAGGCGGTGCCGTCGGGACGGGTGACGACCAGCCGGAGGCCGTCGAAGGCGGCCGACCACTCCTCCTGCAGCCGCGGCAGGACCTCGGCGCCGCTCCACCCCTCCGCGGCGGGCACCTCCCGCCCCGGAGCCAGCGGCACCACGAGGACAGGCCGCCGGTCGCCCATCAACTCGGGCCACGGCCCCCACACCCGCCCCGCCCCGACCTCGATCGCCTCCACCCGGCTCCCTCCCGACCGTGATCGTCCCACCCCGACCTGACGGGCGGCGGACAATTCCCGGATTCCTCCGGATCAGAGCCCCAACCGGATCACCCTCACCCTCCCGCCGCCCGCGGCCGGGATCGGTAGGAGCCGGTCCGGCCGTTGGCCCGCCGTCAGGCCGGGCGGCCCTTCGGATCACCCCCACCCTCCTACCGCCTGCGGTTGGGATCGGTGAGGAGCTGGTCCGGCGGTTGGCCCGCCGTCAGGCCGGGCGGCCCACGGAGGCGGCTGACCGCCCGCCCCTGCCTCAGCACCCGCCCACCTCATGGCTCGCCGTCTGGCGTCCGGTGGCTCGATCTGCTTGCTGGCCTGTCGGTCCGCCCGCTCCCTCGGCTGCCCGCTCGTCCGCCGTCCGCCGTCCGCCGCCCGCCGCCCGGCGCGGGGCTCAGCGGAGCAGCAGCTCGCGGATCGCCCCCGCGATCTCGTCGGGCGCCTCCTCGGCCATGAAGTGCCCCGCCCCGGTCAGCCGGTGGTCCAGGTCGGGGGCCCACGCCCGCCACACCCCGGCGGCGTCGTAGCCCAGTCGGGCGCCCCAGTCCTGTTGGATCACCGTCACCGGCATCGCCAGCTGCGACCCGGCGTCCAGGTCCGCCCGGTCGTGCGTGACGTCGATGCCCGCCGAGGCCCGGTAGTCCGCGACGATCGACGGCACCGCCGCCGCGCTCGCCCGCAGGTACGCGGCGCGCACCTCCGGCGGCAGCGCGGCCGGATCGCCCGCCCACGCGTCGAGGAACGAGCCGAAGAACGCGTCCGCGCTGTTGGCGATCATCGTCTCCGGCAGCCCGGGCGGCTGCGCCATCAGGAAGAGGTGGTAGCCGACCGCCGCCGGGACGCCGTGTAGCACGTCCCACATGTCCAGCGTCGGTACGACGTCGAGGATGCCCAGGTGGGTGATGGTCTCGGGGTGGTCCAGACCGGCCCGGAAGGCGACCAGCGCACCCCGGTCGTGGCCGACCAGGGCGAAGCGCTCGTGGCCGAGCGCCGCCGCCAGGGCGACCACGTCCGCGGCCATCGCGCGCTTGGAGTACACCTCGGGGCCGGTGGCCACCGGCTTGTCGCTGGCGCCGTAGCCGCGCAGGTCGGGGCAGATCACCGTGTGCCGGTCGGCGAGCCGCCCGGCGACGTGCCGCCACATCAGGTGGGTCTGCGGGAAGCCGTGCAGCAGCACGACCGGACTGCCGCTGCCGCCGACGGCGGCGGTCAGCTCCACCCCGTCCGCGCCGGGCAGGCGCAGGAGGTCGAAACCGGGAACGGAGAGCGTCATGACAGAGCCCCTTCCAGGGGTCGGTGGACCGGCCGGAGCACGGCCCGAGGACTGGTGCGACCAGCCTGGACGACACCGATCAGCAGCCGATCAGCACGCTTCGACGCCCGCCCCCCGGACCCGGAAGATGGGGGCATGCGAATCGACGTGCTCGGCGCCGTGCGGGCCCTCCACGACGACGGCACCCCCGTCGACCTGGGCGGCCCCCGCCACCGCGAGGTGCTCGCCCGGCTCGTCGCCGCCGAGGGACGGATGGTCGCCACCGACACCCTCGTGGACGACCTGTGGCCCGACCCGCCGGCGCGCGCCGTCGGCGCGCTGCGCACCTTCGTCGCCGCGCTGCGCCGCGCCCTCGAACCCGAACGGCCGCCCCGCACCCCGCCGCGCCTCCTGGTCACCGAAGGCCCCGGCTACGCCCTGCGCCTGCCGCGCGAGGCCGTCGACGTCCACCGCTTCGAGGACGCCCTGACCCGCGCCCGGCGCGTCCCCGAGGGCTCCGCCGCCCCCACCGCCCCGGCCGACCTCGACGCGGCCCTCGCCGCCTGGCGCGGCCCGGCCTACGCCGACGTGACCGCCTCCGCCTGGGCCCGGCGCGAGCGGACCAGGCTGGAGGAACTGCGGCTGGAGGCGACGGAACTGCGCGCCCGCCTCCTGCTCGACGCGGGCGCGGGCGCCGAACTCGTCGCCGAACTCGGCGCCCACGTCGCCGAACACCCCTGGCGCGAACCCGCCTGGGGACTGCTGGCCCGCGCCCTGCACGGAGCGGGCCGCCAGGCGGACGCGCTGGCCACCCTCCGCCGTGCCCGCACCATGCTCGCGGACCAGCTCGGCCTCGACCCGGGCGCCGGCCTCCGCCGCCTGGAGACCGACATCCTCCGCGGCACCCCACCTTCCCCGTCCCCGTCCGCGCCCCCGCGCCCCACCTGGCCCACCGGCGTACGGCTCGGCCCGCGCACCACCGTCGAACTGGCCCGCACCCTGGCCCTGGCGGGCGGCGACGCCCTGGCGCACTCGCGGCGCGACCGCCTCGCCGCCGTCCGGGCCGCGGAGCGCACCGGGGACGTCGCCCTGACCGCCCGCGTCATCGGCGCCTACGACGTGCCCGCGCTCTGGAGCCGGGCCGACGACCCCGAGCAGTCCCGGGCCGTCGTCGAAGCGGCCGAGCGCACCCTCGACGCGCTCGGCCCCGCGGGGCCCGCCGAGCTGCGCGCCCGCCTGCTGGCCACCGTCGCGGTCGAGAGCCGCAGCGCCGACCTGACCGGCACCGACGCCGAGGCGCGCGCCGCCCGGGCCGCCCGCGAGGCGGAGGCCCTGGCCCGGGGCCTGGGCGACCCCGCCCTGCTGGCCTTCGCCCTGAACGGCGTCTTCCTCCAGTCCTTCTCCCGGTCCGGACTCGCGCCCGCCCGGGACGCCACCGGCGCCGAGCTCCTCGACCTGGCCACCCGACACGACCTGCCGAACTTCGCCGTACTGGGACGGCTCGTCCGCCTGCAGTCCGCCTCCGCCCGCGGCGACCTCGACGCCGCGGCCGCGCACGCCGAGGCCGCCGAGCAGCTCGCCGCCACCACCGAGGCCTCCCTCGTCCCCGTCCTCACCGCCTGGTTCCGGGCCCGGGCCACGGCCGCCCGCAGCACCGAACCCGGCGGGCCGAGCGCCGCCACCGCCGCGGCGCACTACCGCGCCGCCGAGGACGCCCTCGCCGCGGCGGCCGCCATGCCGGGGCTGCACCGCGGCCTGTTCGCCCTCGCGCTGCTGGGTCTGCGCCTGCTGCACGGCCGCCCCGCGCCCACCGACCCCGCCCTCGACTGGGGCCCCTACCGCCCCTGGACGCAGCCCCTGGTCCTGCTCGCCCACCACCGGCCGGAAGAGGCCCGCGCCGCCCTCGCCACCGCCCCCGAACCGCCCCACGACCACCTGCAGGAGGCACTGTGGTGCCTCACCGCCCACGCCGCCGCCCGCCTCGGCGAACCCCGCACCGCGGCCCGCGCCGCGACCGCCCTGCGCCCCGCCCGGGCCGAGCACGCGGGCGCGGCGAGCGGGCTGCTGACGCTCGGACCGGTGGCCCGCTACCTGGCGGAGGCGGAGGCCTGCGCCCAGCGCGGCTGACCACCGGAGCGGCCCGTTCAGGCCCCGGCGGCGTCCCAGTAGCCGGGGTCGGCGGGCCGGCGCCCGCGCAGCTCCTCCCGGACGGTCGTGGCCAGGCGCAGAGTGTCCTTGCGGTTGACCCGCGCCCCGATCACCGCACCGGCCAGCAGCGGAGCCAGGGTCGGGAGCTTGCGCAGCCCCGAGCGCATCAGGCGCCTGCTCACCTGCCGCCGCAGCGCCGCGCTCCGGTTCAGCGCCAGCAGCGTCCCCGGGCGGGTCAGGTCCAGGGCGCGTCCCTCGCTCCACACCGCCAGGTACGCGTACGAGCGCTGCCGCGCGGAGCCCTCCGGCACCTGGCCGTAGACCGCGTACAGCTCGGCGATCAGTTTCAGCTCGATCGCCGCGGAGGCGAGCAGCTCGGACGCCAGCTCGACCGGCATCGCCAGCGGTACGGGCATCATCGCCACCGCCCCGGCGCTCGCGCCGACCGCGGTCGAGGCCCGCACCGACCCGGCGATGAGCAGGTCCGCCAGCTCCTCCGGCGTCCGCGCCCCGGGGTGCTGCGCCCGGAGCGTCGCCAGGCTCCGCACCGGGATCCGCGGGGCCGCGTCCAGCAGCCGCTCCGTCAGCAGCCGCAGCCCGGTGCGGGGGCCCGCCCCGAACCGGTGGCCGCCGCGGGCCAGGCCGTTGCCCAGCCGCCGCGCCAGCGCGCGCACCCGGCGCGCCGTGCCGCCCCGCGACGCGTCGTCCGGCTCCTCCACCTCGGCGGCGATCCGGGCCAGCTCCGCCGCGATCTCGTCCGGGTCCTCGGGAAGGCCCTCCGGCCGTTTCGGCTCACCGATCGGTGCCATGTGCTCGCCTCCACTCCGTACGGACTCCCCACCAGCCCGTCTGCCCGGACAGCGGCCCGGCCACTCCCGGCCCGCCCCACCCGCATCGATGCCTCCCCTCGGGGGCTGCCCGGGCCGACTGCCCCACCGCGCTCTGGCCCACCGACCGACGCAGTGTGCCCGCCCCTGACCAGGGGGCCGGGCCGGTCGGTCCGGTGCGGGCCCGTCGCCCGCGGCCCCGGACTTCGAGGCCCTGGAGTCCTGGCTCAGACACCGGCCGCACACCAGCCCGGGGACCACGCGCGCGCCGCAGCAGCAGCCTGTTCGTCGTGTTCCCGCACCATCCGCATGACGGTGGCGGGCGAGGGGTGACGGCCCTTCTTCGTGTCGGTGGTGATGACGAGCCGCTTGGCGATGTCGCGCAGGCCCATCTCCTGGTCGCGCAGACGGAGGGCCATGGACAGCATGGACTCGTCGGTGACGCCTGCGCCGCCGATGGTCCTGCCGCGCTTGCGGGTGGACTCGTGGCCTTCGAGGGCGCGGTCGCGGATGTACGCGCGCTCCATCCCGGACATGGCGTGGAGGACGAGGGTCACCGCGACGCCGGAGGACCGGATCTCCCCGGCGAGCTTGACGGCGGCCTCCAGCTCGGGGCAGCTCGGTCCACACAGGTGGACCGCCGGACGGGCGGCTGTTTCACGAGCGACCACCTGTGAAACGGCCTCGGCGAATGGTCAGGTGACCGCGGCTCGTGCCCGGTGCCTGCGTACGGCGTCGCGATTGGCGCAGCGATGTGAGCAGTAGCGCTGTCGTCCGGTCCGCGAGGTGTCGGCGAAGGCCCTGCCGCACTCGGTCACCTCGCAGCGCCGCAGCCGGTGCATGCCCCGGCTCGCCAGATGCATTGCGGTACCGACCGCGAACAGTGTGAACAGCACGGAGCCGAGCGGCTGCTCCGCGTCCCGGTAGTGCAGATGCCAGCCGGTGCCGGGGTGGGAGGTCAGTCGCGGGTAGGCGGCCGCCTCGGCCAGCATCCGGTTCAGCAGATCAGCGCGCTCCTGCTCTCCGGCCGCGTCGACGATCCGCTCCCAGGCGTTCAGTGCGGCCTGGCAGCGGCTGAGATCGTCCGCTGTCACCCGGCGTTCCAGCACGAGCCCGGCGGCGCGGCAGCGGTCTGCCAGCTCAACTGCGCTCTCAGGCCGGCGGTTGGCCAGGTCTGAGGCCAGGTTCACCGCGTCCTCGCCGTAAGGGTTGAGTTGCATAAGACCATTACACCAATGTTGTCGGCATGACACAACAAGCCGCCGGACTCGCCGGATCCCAGGCCCGCGACCCATGGCGCCATCGCTGGATCGTGCTGGGCATCGCCACCTTCACCCAGGCCGCATCCGGCTTCTTCGTGGGCGGCCTCGGAGCGCTCGGCGTCCTTTTGCAGAGCGCCCTGAACCTGAGCACGGCGCAGCTGGGCCTGCTCGTCTCGGCAGCCCAACTGATGCCACTGGCAGGCCTGTTGGTGGCCGGCGAGCTCCTTGACCGCTACAGCGAGCGCTGGGTGGTCGGGATCGGGGCCGGCGTGGTCGCACTAGCCCTGGGCGCGGGGAGCCTGGCTCCGGGGTACGCGGCCCTGTTGGTCGCGCTCCTGGTGGTCGGTACGGGATACAGCACCGTCCAGCCGGGCGGGAGCAAGTCGGTGGCCTCCTGGTTCGACGCGTCACAGCGCGGCTTCGCGATGGGCATCCGACAGGCCGGGCTGCCGCTGGGAGCGGCGCTCGCCTCAGCCGTACTGCCCGTCGTCGCCGAGGAGTTCGGCTGGCGGGCGACGCTGCTGACCGGCGGCTTCGTCGCGCTGCTGGGAGCCGGCCTCTTCATGGGCTGCTACCGCCGGCCGCCCGCCGCGTCCGCCCCGCAGGACAAGAAGCCGTCGGACCCGCTCGCGGTGCAACTCCGCGCCCGGCTGCGCATGCTCCGTGAACCGTCCACGGTGAAGATCATGTTGTCGGGGACCAGCCTGATCTCGGTGCAGTACGGCGTGGGTATCCTGACGGTGCTCCACCTCCATCAGGCGTCATCGGTCAGCGCCGGACAGGCCGCTCTGGTCCTGGTGGCCTCCCAGGGCGCGGGCGTTGCGGGCCGGATATGCCTGGCGGCTTGGAGCGACCGGAGCGGTTCGGGGCGCTATGCCATCGTGCTGGTCTGCATGGTCGCTGTGATCGCCGGACTGGTCGTGCTGATGACACCGGCCGGGCGGGCGCCGGTCGTCGCTTCCGGCGTCTTCGTCTGGCTCGGCTTCTTCGGATTCGGCTGGTACGGCCCGTGGGTCGCCCACGTCACCGAAGCGGCTCCACCGGGCAAGACCGGCTTTGCCCTGGGTCTGGCCATGTCCGTCAACCAGATCGCCATCGTCACGGTGCCGCCCGTGCTGGGCCTGCTGGTCGACCTCACCGGCAGCTTCACCCCGGCCTGGGCACTGCTTTCCCTGCTGACCATCGTCGCCCTGGCGGTCACGGCCAAGGGGGAACTCGGCACTCGCCAAGAACCCCTGACGAAATGACCTTCGCGCTTGTCGGGTCACCCCGGGACCAAATGATCCGGGGCGCCGCGCAGTGGCACGGGCAAGGCCGTGGAAGCAGCCCTGCACATCCGTCGCCGGGACATCAGGCAGGCTCTGTCACATCCACGATCGGCGGCCCGCGTATCGGAGCGAGGGCCGTCGCTTGGCAAGACGACGGGAAGACACAGTGCAACGCATCGGGATCATCGGCGTAGGCGAGATCGGCCGGGCCCTCGTGGACGGCCTGTGCGACGGCGTCGAGGAGCCACCGGAGCTCCATCTCTCGCCACGGGGCGCCCGTGCAGCCGCCGAGCTGTCGCAGCGGTATCCAACCGTGCATGTGTGCGCCGACAACCAGGACGTGCTGAACCGCTCGGAGTTGGTGATCCTCGCCGTCCGCCCCCAGGACCGTGTCGATGCCCTCGCCGGGCTCCGGGTCGGCGAGGGCCGGGTCGTGGTCAGCGTCATGACCGGTGTCGCCATCAGCGAGGTGCGCCACATGCTGGGCACCGATGCCTCCGTGGTGCGCGCCATCCCGTTGCCCTCCGCGCGCGAGCGCCGGTCCGTCACCGTGACCTGCCCCTCCCACCCGGCCGTGGACGACCTCTTCGACGGCCTCGGTGGGACGCTCCCCGTCGCGGACGAGGCGACCCTCAACGTCTTCCAAATGCTGACGGGCACGCTGACCACCCATTACCGGTACCTGGCCACGCTCGCCGATTGGGCCGCCCGGCAGGGCATTCCCCCCGAGGAGGCGGACCGCTACCTCCGTGGCCTCTTTCAGGGCGTCGGGCGCGCGCTGGGCGACGACACACGCTCGTTGCAGCAGCTCGCGGGCGACCACGAGACACCGAAGGGACTCAACGAGCGCCTTCGCAGCACGTGGTTCGACCCGGCCAATGCCGAGGCCCTGACCAAGGCGCTCGACGCGCTCCTTGCAGACCTCAGGTAGTCGCGTCGGCACAGCCCCGGCACCCCCTCGCCATACCCGCTCGACCAGTCAGAAGAGTGGGCACGGGCGCCTCCTGCAGCTCCGTGCTCGAGCGGTCGCCGAAGTCTGCTGGGGTGCGGGGGCGGGGGCGGGGCACCGTGAGCCCCAGGTCGAGGTGCTTGTCCGTGTTCAGGCGGAAGGCGCCGTACGGATTGACGTTCGACCAGAACAGCGCGGTCGGCCCGCGCCGGTCCTCGTCGCTCAGCTTCTTCTCCCAGGCCGGTTCGGCCAGGACGTGCTGCACCGGCAGGGTGTTCACGTGCACAGCGCGGACTGAAGCAGGTGCAGGGCGAGCATCGAAGTCTCGGAACGTTCCTTGTCCGGCCCGGTCAGGGCGCCGTCCCTGCCGTAGCGGAGCACGGTGTTCGCCGAGTTCCAGTCCTCCACGACCTGGAGGCCGCCGTGAATCCCGCGGCGCAGGCCGGGGCTGGCGAGGTAGTCGCAGGCGGAGACGGTGCGTACGGCGCGGCCGAGCTCTTCGGGCGCGGCGTAGGTGGGGTGCTCGGGGCCGCCACGAGTGAAGCGCCGCAGCACCTGCTCCGCCTCCGCCGCACCGAGCCGGAGCGCGGTGGCGTACTTGACCATCTGGTCGTACTGCTGCTCGATCAGCTCCCAGCGGATCGGCCGCGTCAGCGGGGCGCCGAGCGTCGGCCGGCCGGGCGGGGCGTCGTCCGGGCGGTGGAGGCGGATGCTCCCGATGTTCCTCAGCCGTGGCAGCAGGCGGAAGTTCAGCAGCTCGGTGAACGCGAACCCGACCACCGAGGCGCCGTGCGTGTCGACGTGGTTCGCCTCGATCCCGGCATCCGTGCAATGCCGCAGCAGTCCCCCGATCATCGCCGCGACCTCGGACGACGAACAGCTCTTGAGCTGGGAGTATCGGCCGGCGCCTTTTCGTCGGCGACCGTCGACGGCCGAAACCCCAGGGCCTCACGGATCTGCTTGCGGTGGTATTCGGCGGTACGGCCGACCAGCGTGTACTTCGCGAAGTCGGTGGCCGGGACCTTCACCAGACCGGCGACGTACTCGACCGCGGCCGGCGGGACCTCTTCCGGCAAATCGGGGAACCGGCCCTCCGGCTCGAAGAACTCCAGCGACATGCTGAAGCCGAGCCGGGTCGCCCCGCTCCTGTTCGCCACCAGGTCCCAGTCGCCGTCTACCAGCGTCCAGTTCGCCAACAGCTCCTCTGGCGACCACTCCTGCCGCACGCCCACCCCTTTGGCCTCGATCACTCGATCAGACCAACGACGGCGCCCGGAACCGGAAAACAGGGGCGGGTCTGGCTACCCGCGACCTACTTTGCGGCCGGTGTCAGAGCTAGGACACCGGGGCCTTCGACATTGGGCGCGCCCCGGCCGGCCTCACCGGCTGATGCCGTGCCCCTGCCTCCCGCTCCCGCCCAGTCCACTCCGGGCCTCCGCCCGGCCCCATCGGCCGATGCCAGGCGGCTGCCTCCCACCTCACCCCCGCCCGGGCCCGTCCGCCCGGTTCCGGGGCGCAGGCTCCTGCGCGGGGGCCGCTCACGCCTGCCGTCCCGCCGCCCGCAGCACCTCGTACCCCGCCTGGACGAACCGTCCGTTCAGCACCGGCCCGGCGTTGGCCAGCGCCGCCACCGCGACCGACCCCTGCGGCGAGAATCCGACGAAGGCCGTGAAACCCCGGGTGCCGCCGGAGTGGAAGTACAGCTCCCGGCGGCCCGAGCGGCGGCGGTTCCACACCAGGCACAGCTCGTCGCCGGAGCCCGGCAGCCGTAGCCGCGGCCGCCGGACCTCCCGCAGGGCGGCCGCCAGCGCGGTGGGGCGGGCGTCGAGGTGGGCCCGCAGATAGCGCAGCAGGTCGGCGCCACCGGCCCGCACCGCGCCCGCTCCCGGCAGGCCGGGGATCCGCCAGGGCGGCAGCGCGCGCCCGCGCCGGTGCCCGACCGCCTGCCCGGCCGCGTCCGGGGCGCACGTCGTGGCGCCCAGCCCCAGCGGCGACAGCACCCGCTGCGCGAGCAGCCCGCCGTACGGCAGCCCGGCGCGCTCCGCCAGCGCCCGGCCCAGCAGGCCGACCCCGTAGTTGGAGTACCGGTACCGACTGCCGGGGGCGGCCCGCACGGTGGTCCGGGCGAGGGCCGCCCGCAACTCCTCCTCGCCGAAGGCCTCGTACGGGTTGCCGCCCCAACTCGGCAGGGCCGAGACGAGCAGGCCCGGCGGCAGCCGGGGCAGGCCCGAGGTGTGGGTGGCCAGGTGCAGCAGCCGGACCGGACCGCCGGAGCGGACGGTCGGTGCGGGCCAGTCGGCGGGCAGCAGGTGCTCCACCGGGTCGTGCAGGCCCACTTCGCCGTCCGTCGCCATCGCGGCCAGCAGCAGCGCGGTGAACGTCTTGCTGACGGAGCCGAGTTCGAAGACGGTGTCCGGCGTGCACGCGGCGGCTCGTCCCCGGCCCGTCCGCCCGAAGCACCGCACCTCCTCCCGCTCGCCGACCGCCACGGCCACCACCACCGCGGTCGCGGACGAGGCAACGCCCGCCCGCACCGCCGCCGCGACCGCCGCCTCCACCCCGCTCACGCGCTCTCCACCCCGTTCACGCGCCCGCCATCCCGTTCACGCGTCCGCCATCCCGTTCACGCGTCCGCCGTCGCCCGCAGCGCGCGGGCGAGCGTGACGTCACCGGCCACCACCGCGACCACGGCGGTGTGCTGGTGGTCCAGGAACACCCGCTCGCGGTCCCCGTCAACCGGGTCGCCGTCGCGCGGCAGCAGCCCGTCCTCGTGTTGGACGGCGGCCAGCGCGTCCCAGCCCTGCCGCCCGGTGGTGGGCTCGCCGAAGCAGGCGTCGACCACCAGCAGCTCCGCGGCCAGGTCCCACTGCCCGACCTCCGCCCAGACGTCCAGCCAGACGGGCAGCCAGTCCCGGACGTAGTCGCGCATCGGCTCGGGCAGGCCCTCCGGGCGGGCGCCCCAGTCGGTCAGGTGGAAGACGGTGTGGGTGATGTCGTAGCCGGTCATCCAGTTCACGGCCCAGGGCTCCGGGCGGGCGCCGAGCCAGGTGCCGCGGGCCAGCGCCTCCCAGTCGGGCCGCTCGTCGAGCCCGATGACCCGCCGGGCGTTGGCGACGCCCAGGCGCCGGTTGGGCCGGATCTCCTCGGCGTGCGCGGCCCGTAACCGGCTGAGCGAGTCGAGCAGCTCCTCCAGCGCCGGGTGCCGGTACCCGGCCCGGGCGAAGTGGCCGTAGGTCTCCAGCGGGTCCGTCATGGTGAAGTGGTGCAGCTGGCGCTCGTACAGCAGGTCGCCCTCGCGCAGCTGCGCCCAGCAGCCGTCCAGGAGTTCGCGCGCGGCCCGGGTGTCGGCGGGGCCGCTGACGCCGTCGCGCAGGACCAGCGAGGTGGCGAGCGCGACCTCGCCGAGCGGCTTGTAGGCGTTGTCGGCGTCGGCGAAGTCGATCAGGGTGTTGTCCGGGATCCGCCCGAGGCCGTCCCGGTGCGCGGCGTGCAGCCAGGACAGCGCGCGGGAGCCGAGCCGCTGCGCGGTGGCGAGGACGTCGGTGTCGATCATGCGGTCCACCTCCCGTCAGCAGGACCCCCGGAACCCTCAGAACCCCCCGACCCCCCAGAACCTCCCGACCCCCCGGAGCCCTCGGACAGGCGGCGGGCGACCGCGAGGCCCAGCCCGCTGCGCGCACTGCCGTCCCCGGCCAGCCTGATCCGGTCCAGTACGGGCCGGACCTCCAGCCGCGGCGGCAGCCCCTCGGCCTCGGCCCAGGCGAGCCAGCGGACGAGCCGGGCGGCGGTGGTGAGGTCGTGGCGCAGCAGCGAGCGGACGGTGCCGCGGGCGAGCCCCAGGACGTGCCCGCGGGCGTCCTCGTGCACCGGCCCGTCGAGCCCGGGCAGCGCCAACCCGGACAGCTGGGCCATCCGCACCGACCAGGCCCGCCAGCCCACTTCCTCCGGCCCGGGCAGGGCCGCGGGCCGCGGCACGGGGCTCCCGTACGGGGTGCGGGCGAGCAGGTGCCCGGCGGCCCAGTCCTGCCACCCGAGCACCCGGGCGGCCTCCTCGGACGGGGCGAGCGGAGCCGGGAGGACCCGCCGGGCCTCGGCCAGCAGCGCGGCGGTGGGCCCGTCCGGCTCGGCCCCGGCCAGTAGTCGGGGGGCGAAGAGATCGGGTCCGAGCACCCGGGCCGCCGCCAGCAGCGGTCGGGGCGCGGTCGCCGCCGACATCTCCGTGAGGGCGGCGGCGGTGGGGGAGCCGTCCCGGAGGGCGTCGAGCGTCAGGCGTGCCACCCGTTCGACGGCGGCGGCGTACTCGTCGCGCAGCGGTGTCTCGGCGAACGGCATCTGCGGAGTCCCTCCTGGTGCGGTACCGGGTCGGCCCGCGCGGCGGACCGGCCCGGCGGTCAAACCGCCCCGACTACCGGGTCGGCTTCTCCTTCGGGGGCTTCGGCGACAGCAGCAGCCCCAGCACCAGGAGTCCACCACCCACCGCCTCGGGGGAGTACGTGGGCGCGTCGGACACGACGGCCTCGTCCTCCAGCATCAGGCTCGCCAAGGCGGTGGCCTCGGTGGACGTCGCGGTGCGTGACGTCGGAGCCGTTTCGGTCCGGAACTGAGTAAGCATCAGATGTGCCTCCTCGCCTGGATTTCATCACCCGATCGGGTGACGCCCCCTCATTCGACAGTACGGGTACGAACCAATCCCTGCATCCCCAGCCCGGACCCCGCGGTCGCCCTGCCCGCACCGGCGGACCCGTCACTCCGGCCCGCGCCGGACGGCGGGTTCAGTAGGGCATCGGACGGCCGGAAGGGGTACGCAGGTCGAGCGGGGGACGCGGACGCGGCGGCGCGGGGCGCCGAACCACGGTGGTCGCTGCCATCTCCATCACCTCCTCGACTTCCTCCCGCCTCTACCCGTCCCACCTCGTCCGACACCCTGACCCATCCCGTCCCATCCCGTCCCGTCCGACACCCCGACCCCGCCCACCCCGTCCGACAACCCCGCCCCACCTCACCCCTCAGCCCCCCCGGCGGCCGGTCCGTGCGTCGGCCCGGCCGCAGCGGGTAGGCGCGCCGCGGCCCCGAGGCCCCTACCGGTGCGCCCCGCGGCCCCGCGCACCCCACGACCAGACGCGACCAGACACGACCAGGAAGGCCGTCCGACATGACCACCCCGCCCCTGCTCGGCCCCGACACCGAACCCGCCCGGCTCTTCGACCTCGCCCAGCAACTGCGCGTCGACGCCGTCCGCGCCAGCACCTCGGCCGGGTCCGGGCACCCCACCTCCAGCCTGTCCGCCGCCGACCTGATGGCCGTGCTGATGGCCCGCCACCTGCGCTACGACTGGGAGGCGCCCGACAACCCGGACGCCGACCACCTGGTGTTCTCCAAGGGCCACGCCTCCCCGCTGCTGTACGCGATGTTCAAGGCCGCGGGCGCGATCGACGACGAGGAGCTGATGACCACCTACCGGCGCTTCGGCCAGCGCCTCCAGGGCCACCCCACCCCGGAACTGCCCTGGGTCGACCTGGCCACCGGCTCGCTCGGCCAGGGCGTCGCCTACGCCGTGGGCATCGCGCTGGCCGGCCGCGACCTGGAGCGCCGCGACTTCCGGGTCTGGGTGCTGTGCGGGGACAGCGAGACGGCCGAGGGCTCCGTCTGGGAGGCCCTGGACGCGGCGGGCCGCCACCGGCTCGCCAACTTCACCGCGATCATCGACGTCAACCGGCTCGGCCAGAGCGGCCCCACCGAGCTCCAGTGGGACACCGACGCCTACGCCCGCCGGATCGAGGCCTTCGGCTGCCGCGCCCTGGTCGTCGACGGCCACGACCTGGACGCCGTCGACCGGGCCCTGACCACGGCCGCCGACGGCACCGCGCCGACCGTGGTCGTCGCCCGCACCGTCAAGGGGCAGGGCGTCGCCGAGGTCGCCGACCAGGAGGGCTGGCACGGCAAGCCGCTGCCCGAGGACCTCGCCGAACGCGCCGTCGCCGAACTGGGCGGGCAGCGCGACCTGCGGGTGCGCGGCCCGCAGCCCCCGCACGGCAGCCCCGCCCTCAAGGTGCACGCCCCCGAGGTCGAACTGCCGCGCTTCGAGACCGGCGAGAAGGTCGCCACCCGGGTCGCCTACGGCAGGACGCTCGCCGCCCTCGGCGCCCGCCCCGACGTGGTCGCCCTGGACGCCGAGGTCGGCAACTCCACCCACGCCGAGGACTTCGCGAAGGCCCACCCCACCCGGTACTTCCAGAGCTACATCGCCGAACAGCAGATGGTCGCCACCGCCGTCGGCATGGCCGTACGGGGCTTCCGGCCCTACGCGACCACCTTCGCCGCCTTCCTCACCCGCGCCCACGACTTCATCCGGATGGCCGCCGTCTCCCAGATCACCATGACGCTGTGCGGCACCCACACCGGCGTGGAGATCGGCGCCGACGGCCCCTCCCAGATGGGCCTGGAGGACCTCGCCATGATGCGCGCCGTCCGCGGCTCCACCGTCCTCTACCCGGGCGACGCCACCGCCACCGCCGCCCTGACCGCCGCCGTCGCCGACCTGCCCGGCATCTCCTACCTGCGCACCACCCGCGGCGCCTACCCGGTGCTGTACGGCCCCGAGGAGGAGTTCCCGATCGGCGGCTCCAAGACCCTGCGCCACGGCCCGGACGACCGGATCACCCTGGTCGGCGCCGGGGTGACCCTGCACGAGTGCCTGGCCGCCGCCGACCGGCTGGCCGAGGAGGGCGTCCCCGTCCGCGTGCTCGACCTCTACTCCGTCAAGCCCGTCGACACCGACGCCCTGCTGCGCGCCGCCCGCGAGACCGGGGCCCTGGTGGTGGCCGAGGACCACCACCCCGAGGGCGGCCTCGGCGAAGCCGTCCTGTCCGCCCTCGCCGCCGCCGACGCCCACCCCGCGGTCACCCACCTCGCCGCCACCGGCCTGCCCGGCTCCGGCACCACCGAGGAGCTCCTGCACGCCGCCGGCATCTCCCGCGACGCGATCGCCGCCGCGGCCCGCGCCCTCGCCGACCGCCGGCACTGACCCCGTCCGGCCGGACGCCCGGGCGCACTGCTCCCGGGCGTCCGGCCGGGCCCGCCACCGGGGGAGAGCGGCGCAACGCCGCAGGTGCGGGCCCGGGCCCGGAGAAAAGGTTCGTGGACGCCGAGGGGCGGCGGGCGTAGAGTTCCGCACCGGCAAGACCAGGACCACAGGAGGGGGACCTCGTGGCTCAGGACCACGTACGGACCGCGCACCTCGACCGGCCGTCGGCCGTCCGCCCCGGCGCCCCGCCGCCGGACGCCCGGCCCGGCCCCCCGCCGGTCCACCACGCCTCGGCCCCGGGGAGAACCGCTGCCCTCCCCGGCCGCTCCTGACCCTGCCCACCCCGAAGGAACACCGCATGGACTGGCAGTACGACGGATGGCGCACCGTCTACGGCTCCGCACCGCGCAGGCGACCGGCCCCGGACGGCGTCTACCTCGAACTCCACGGCGGCCCGTTCGACGGCCAGCTCCTGGACGTCGCGGGCTGGACCCCGGACGAGCTCGCCGGGGGCGCCCGGCTGGTCATCCCGGGGGACCGGACCGGCCCCCGGGCCAACTACGAGTCCGACCCCGACGACCCGTTCCGCTGGCACTACCGCGGGAACATCCACTGCTGACCCGCCGAGGCCGGGGACGGGCGGTTCCTCAGGCGAAGATCCGTCCGACGGCGAAGCCGATGCAGCAGACCACCATCACCATGATGACCAGCAGGGGGACCCAGCCGGGCCAGGCCGTGTGCAGCTCCACCGCCTCGGGCGTGGAGATGCCGTGCGTGGTCGAACCCTCACCCTCGGGTGTCTCGACCGGCACGGAGTGGCCGGGCAGCTGGGCCGAAGCGGGGACGGAGTGGCTGACGGACATGGCGTCCTCCCGGTGGTCCCGAGTCCGATGGCGTGCTGGTTCGCTTCCACCCCCCACGGTCCACCCGGCCGCGCCCGGACGCAAAGGCGCACCCCTTCCGCACCGTTCGGGCGGAGGGCGGACCCGCCGCGCCCTGCCGCGCCGGCTCCACCGGACAGCGGACACGGCGGCATGTCCCGGCGAATGGCACGGCCGAACCGGGGCAGAGGTGGCAGGGTGGGGACACCCTCGCGGCGCCCGCCGCCCGGATCCCCGGCAGCGCGCCGGGTGACGGGCCGAACGCCCCGCGCCCCGTCCGGAGCCGGAAGGCGGAAGCGAGTTGAGAGGCACTCCGGAGACCGAGCCCCTCGCGCTGGTGGTCATCGGCGGGGGAGCCGCCGGACTCAGCCTGGCCGACTGCCTGGTCAGGCACGACCCGCGCGGAGCCGACGGCGGCCCCCGGTTCGACGTCACCCTCGTCGAGGCACCGGAGGGCCCGCTGCGCCCGGCCCCCCGGACCTGGTGCTTCTGGGACGACGGCCCCGGGGCGTACGAGGAGGCCGTCGCCGCGCAGTGGTCCCGGCTGCGGATCACCGGCCCCGACGGCGAGGGCGTCGAAGCGGCGCCCGCCCCCCTGCGCTACCGGATGCTGCGCTCCACCGCCTTCGAGCACCTGGTCCACACCCGCCTCGCGGCCCACCCCCGGGCCCGGGTCCTGCGCGCCACGGTCCGGCACGTGCGGGCGCGGCCGGACGGACGGCCCGGCGCCCGCGTGCACGCCGACGACCCGGCCGGGCGGCCGCTCACCCTCGACGCCCGGTACGTCTTCGACTCCAGGCCGCCCGCCCGGTTCCCACCGGCCCGCACCGCCCTGCTGCAGCACTTCCGGGGCTGGTTCGTGCGCACCGACCGCCCGCGCTTCGACCCGGGCGCGGCGGACCTCATGGACTTCCGCGTCCCGCAGCCCGCCCACGGCCTCGCCTTCGGGTACGTCCTGCCACTGGCCCCCGACCGGGCCCTGGTGGAGTACACCGAGTTCTCCCGGCACCCGCTGACCCTCCCCGCGTACGAGCGGGCCCTGCGCGCCTACACCGGGGAAGTCCTGGGCCTGGGCGGACTCACCGTCGAGGACGTCGAACAGGGCGCCATCCCCATGACGGACGGCCGCTTCCCCCGCCGCACCGCCCCCGCGCACGTGCACATCGGCACGGCCGGCGGCGCCACCCGCCCCGCCACCGGCTACACCTTCGCCGCCGTCCAGCGGCAGGGCCGCGCCATCGCCGAGTCCCTCGGCCGACCGGCCGCGCCGCACCGCCCCGCACCGGCACCCGCGCCGCACCGCCGACGGGCCCTGGCCATGGACGCCGTCCTGCTGCGCGCCCTGGACACCGGCCGCGTCGACGGACCCCGCTTCTTCACCGACCTGTTCCGCCGCACCTCCGCCGCCCAGGTGCTGCGCTTCCTGGACGGCGCGAGCACGCCCCTGGAGGAGCTCCGCATCGGCCTGCGCTGCCCCGTCGGCCCCATGCTGCGGTCGGCCGCCGAACTGCCGCTGCTGCCCCGCCGGGCCGCGCCCGGCACCCGCCCCGCACCCCCGTGAGGACCACCGTTGACCACGCCCCCGCACCACCACGACCACGCCGCCCGTCCCACCCCCGCCCTCCCGGCGGTGCGGGGATGAGCCGCACCCCGTCCGGCGCCCGCCACGGGCGGGACCGCCGGGCCGAAGTGGTGCCCGCCGCCCCGGGCCGCGCCCGCTTCCCCGGGGCCGAGCCGCCCCGGGTGGCCGTCGTCGGCGGCGGGATCGCCGGCCTGGCCGCCGCGACGGCCCTCGCCGAACGCGGCATCGACGTGGTCCTCCACGAACGGGAACCCGTGCTGGGCGGCCGGGTCGCGGGCTGGAGCACCCGACTCGCCGACGGATCGACCGCGACCATGAGCCGCGGCTTCCACGCCTTCTTCCGCCAGTACTACAACCTGCGCGGCCTGCTGCGGCGCACCGACCCCGGCCTGACCCGGCTGGCCGGACTGCCCGACTACCCGCTGCACCGGCGCTCCGGAGCGACCGACAGCTTCGCCCGGGTGCCGCGCACCCCGCCGCTCAGCGCCGCCGGTTTCGTCGCCCTCAGCCCCACCTTCGGCCTGCGCGACCTCGCCTCCCTGGACGTCCGGGCCGCCCTCCCGCTGCTGGACGTCCGCCTCCCCGAGGTCTTCGAACGCCACGACACCACCAGCGCGCACGACCTGCTGCAGCGGATCAACTTCCCCGAGGCCGCCCGCCACCTCGCCTTCGAGGTGTTCTCCCGCAGCTTCTTCACCGACCCGCGCGACCTGTCCGCCGCCGAACTGCTGCTGATGTTCCACATCTACTTCCTCGGCTCCTCCGAGGGCCTGCTCTTCGACGTCCCCACCGAGCCCTACCCGCAGGCCCTGTGGGAGCCGCTGGCCGCCTACCTGAGCGCCCTCGGCGCCGACCTGCGCACCGGCTCCGCCGTCGACGCCGTCCGGCCGCTGCCCGGCGGGGACCTCGAAGTGGCCACCCCCGACCGGGGCGCCGAACGCCACCAGGCCGTCGTCCTCGCCCTGGACCCGGCCGGCCTGCGCACCCTCGTCGCGAACTCCGCGGCGCTGGGCGACCCCGCCTGGCGCGCCGACATCGCCGCGCTGCGCACCGCGCCGCCCTTCCTGGTCTCCCGGCTCTGGCTGGACCGCCCCGTCGCCGCCGACCGGCCGGGCTTCCTCGGCACCAGCGGCTACGACGGACTGGACAACGTCAGCGTGCTGGAGCGCTGGGAGGGCGAAGCCGCCCGCTGGTCCGCCCGCACCGGCGGCTCCGTGGTCGAACTGCACGCCTACGCCGTGGCCGAGGACGCCGAGCCCAAGGAGGTCCAGGAACGGATGACGGCCCGGCTGCACGAGGTCTACCCGGAGACCCGCGACGCCCGGACGGTGGACGCCCGCCACGAATGGCGTCGGGACTGCCCGGCCTTCCCGGTCGGCGGCTGGCCGCGCCGCCCCGGCGTCACCACCCCGCACCCCGCCGTCGTCCTCGCCGGGGACCTCGTCCGCACCGACCTGCCCGTCGCCCTGATGGAACGCGCCGCCACCACCGGCTTCCAGGCCGCCAACGCCCTGCTCGCCCGCTGGGGCGTCACCGGCCAGACCCTGTGGACGGTGCCCCGCTCCGGCCGCTCCCGCCTGCTGCGCGCCCTGGCCCGCCGGGCGGCCCGCTGACCGCCCGGCGGCCCCCTCAGCCGGGGAAGCGGCCGGTGCTGCGCAGCGCCCAGCGGCGCTCCGCGTAGGCCAGGTCGTCGCGCCACAGCCGCCCCGCGGTGCGGCGCACCAGCGGCCGCAGGGCCGGGGCCAGCGCCCGGGCCACGGCGAAGCCCCGGCGCTCCGAAGCGGCGACGACCGCCTCCACCACCGCCGTGCGCGGCGCGGGGGAGGAGGGGGCGGTCAGCGGCGTCGCGTGGGTCTCCACCACCGACCCCGCCCCCTCGCCTTCGACGATGCGCATGACGACCGTGCGCGGCCCGGGCGCGATGAAGACCGCGCGCACCGGCACCACCAGCCGCCCGGCCACCCGGAACGACACGTCCACCGCGAACCGGTCCTCCCCGGTGCCGTCCGGCACCTCCCGCACCGTCAGGTCCGCGAACGAGTAGGGGTGGAACCAGGAGCCGTGCCACGGATCCAGCCGGTTGGCCACCACGTCCTCGGGCTCGCAGCGCCCCCACCCCGTGTACACCGCCGCCACCGCCCCCCGCAGCCCGGGCCGCTCCACCGCCACCGGCCGCTCGGTCGGCTCCCCGCCCCCCATGGCGTCCAGCCGCACCCAGGCCAGCACCCCGTCCTCGTACGCCGGGAAGGGCTCCCACCCGGCCGTCGGCCCGCCGTCCAGGGCCAGCCCGTGCCAGCGGCAGACCAGCGTGCCGCACACCACCCGGCCGTCCTTCAGCGGCGCCCCCAGGTGCGGGCAGACCCCCGGCCCGGCCCGCAGCACGCCCGCGGCGTCCCGCCACAGCACCACCTCCGTGCCGCCCACCAGCCGCCCGCACGGCCGACCGCCCGCGGCGACCTCCCCGGCCGCGCCGACGGCGAACCAGTTCCCGGCGGGCCGCGCCCCCGCCCGCTCCAGCGCGGCGGCGATCAGCGCGGGCCGCGCCTGCCGCCACGACGGCTCCTGCCGCGCCCAGTCCGCCCCCCGGCGCAGCCGCAGCGGCGACCTCCATCGGCGCGCGGCGCTCACCGCCCCGCCCCCCGGCCCGCCCGCCGACGGCCCGGCCGCCCGGGCGGGGGACCGCCCCGCCCCGGGGCCCGCACCCGGGCCGCCACGACGCCGGTCAGCCCCGACACGGCGACGGCCGCCCTGCGGCGCACCGGCACCACCGCCCGCCGGTGCAGCACCGGGTAGCCGCCCTCGGCGATCGCGTCGAGGATGCCGCCGTACAGCAGGAAGGCCGTCCGGATGCACGGCCGCACCCGGGGCTCCAGCATCGCGATGCCCGGCTCGGCCTCCCGGTAGACGCCGCGGGTCAGCGCGGCGGCGGCCACCAGCGCGGCCCGGATGCGGGCGTCGTCCCGGCCCGTGCGGCGGCTCCACTCCAGCAGCGGCCGGTCCACCCCGTGGGCCGCGAGCAGGTCGGCCGGCAGGTACACCCGGCCGCGGTCCAGGTCCTCGCCCACGTCGCGCAGGAAGTTGGTCAACTGGAACGCCACCCCGAGGGCGGCCGCGTGCGGCTCGGCCTCGGCCCGGCCGGTCACCGTCCCCAGGACGGGCAGCATCTGCAGGCCGATCACCGCCGCCGAGCCGTGCATGTAACCGCACAGGTCCCGGTAGGTCGGGTAGTCGGTGACGGTGAGGTCGGCGCGCATCGAGGCCATGAAGTCGGTGAACAGCACCGGGTCGATGCCGTACCGCCCCGCGGTGTCCGCGACCGCCCGCACCACCGGCTCGTCCGCGTCGCCGCGCCGCAGACCCTGCGCCAGGTCCCGCTCCAGCGCCGCCAGCAGCCGGTCGCGCTCGGCGGGCGTCTCGCGGCGGTCCAGCCCGTCGACGATGTCGTCCGCCCACCGGGCGAAGCCGTACAGCGCGTGGACCGCGCTCCGGCGCTCCGGCGGCAGCAGCCGGGTCGCCAGGAAGTACGTGCGCCCGTGCCGGGCGTTGAGCTCGCGGCAGGCGGCGTACGCCGCCCGCAGGTCGGGGGCGGTGATCCCCGCGGCGTCCAGTTCACGGGCCGTCATGCGGCACTCCTGCGGTCGGGGGCGGGGCGGGCGTCGCGCCGGTGCCGGGCGCGGGGGGACGGGCCGCGGGCGCACGGCCGCGCGCCCGGGCCGGGCGCGCCGCGCCGGTGATCCGGGCGGCGGCGAGCTTCCCGCTGATCAGGACGGTCGGGACGCCGACCCCCGGAGTGGTGCCGCACCCGGCCAGCACCACGTTCTCCAGGCCGCGCACCAGGTTGCGCGGCCGGAACGGACCCGTCTGCGCGGAGGTGTGGGCCGCGGAGAACGGCGTGCCGGCCGCGTGCCCCAGGGCGGTCCAGTCCGCCGGGGTCACCAGGCACTCCTCCTCCACGGCCGCACCGATCCCGGTCAGCCCGCGCCGTTCCAGGGTGTCGAGCAGCCGGTCGCGGTAGCCGGGCGCCAGGTCGCCCCAGGCCGCGGCGTCCGGACCGATGACGGTGTTCGGCACCGGGGCCAGCACGTAGTGGGTGTGCCGCCCGGCCGGGGCCGCCGACGGGTCCGTGCCGGTCGGGTGGGTGATCAGCAGCGAAGGGTCCGTCATCAGGCGGCCGGTGCGGGTCAGTTCGTCGAACGTCCGCTCCCAGGCGTGCCCGAACGACAGGGTGTGGTGGGCCAGCTCCGGCCACGTCCGGTCGGTCCCCAGGTGCAGGACCACCGCCGACGGGGAGAACCGCAACGGCACCGCCCGCCGCGGCGCCCGCCCCAGCAGCCGGTACGCCACCGGCAGGTCGGGCGTCAGGACGACCGCGTCGCAGGCGATCCGCTCGCGGTCCGTGACCACGGCCGTGACCCTGCCCCCGCTGCGCTCCAGGCCCACCACGGTGCTCCCGTAGCGGAACCCGGCCCCCGCCGCCTCGGCGACGGCGGCCATCGCCCGGGGCAGCGCGTGCATGCCGCCGCGGGGGAACCAGACCCCGGCCACGGTGTCCATGTAGGCGATGACCGCGTAGGCGGCCAGCGCCCGGGCCGGGGCCACCCCCGCGTACAGCGACTGGAACGAGAACACCCGCTGCAGCCGCTCGTCGCGCAGGTGGCGCCCGATCCGCGGCGCGAGCCGACCGAACCCGCCGAGCGCGGCCAGCCGCACCAGGTCCGGGTTGAGCAACTGCCACGGCGAGTCGAAGTTGGCGTCGATGAAGCGCCGCATCTGCGCCCGGTGCAGCCGGACCAGCCAGCGGCGCAGCTCCCGGTACCCCGCGGCCTCCCGCGCCCCGGCGAAGCGCGCCACCTCGTCCTCCATCGCCCGCGCGTCGGTGTGCACGTCCAGCGTGCTGCCGTCGGCGAACCGGGCCCGGTACGCGGGGTGCAGCGGCAGCAGGTCCACGTGCGCGCGCAACGAGGTGCCGACCGCCGCGAACGCCTCGTCCGCCAGGTCGGGCATGGTCAGCACGGTCGGCCCGGTGTCGAAGAGGTACCCGCCGCGCCGGATCCGCCCCGCCCGCCCGCCGGGCCCCCCGTCCCGTTCGACGACCGTCACCCGCCGACCCGCGCCGACCAGGTGGCAGGCGGCGGACAGCCCGGCCAGGCCCGCCCCGACGACGACCACGTGATCGGACGGCGGCACGGCGCGCCTCACCGCGCCGCCCCCGCACCGCGCGCCCCGACGGGCGGCATCCCGGCGGCCGCCCTGAGCAGGTCGGCCAGCCGTCCGGCGCCGGGACCCGTCGGGCGCGCCCGCTCCAGGTGCTCCGCGCTGCGCGCGGAGAGCCGTTCGACGCGGGACCGCACCGCGGTCGGCGCCCCCGTCCTGACCAGCACCTCCCTGACCTCCGCCAACCCCGCGTCGTCCAGCTCCGGGTCGCCCAGGCAACGCTCCAGCACCTCCGACGAGACCCGGTCGCCGCGGGCCGCCGCCCGGGCGCGCGCCACCGCGACCAGGTACGTCGGCTTGCCCGCCCGGAGGTCCTCGCCGCAGGGCTTGCCGAGGCGCGCGGGATCCCCGAAGACCCCGTCGAGGTCGTCCTTGAGCTGGAAGGCGATCCCCGCGCAGCGGCCCGCGCGGCGCAGTTCCGCCACCTGCCCCGGCTCCGCCCCGGCCAGCACGGCGCCCAGGTGCACGGGCCGCTCCACCGAGTACATCCCGCTCTTCAGCCGGGCGATCCGGATCGCCCGGCCCGGCGAACGCGACCGGGTCACCTGGCCGTGCACGTCCGCGTACTGACCGGCCACCAGCTCCGTCCGCAGGTCCGACCAGACCTCCCGCACCAGCGCCCCCACCCGGGGCCGCAGCTCCGCCTGCGCGGCGGCCGCCAGGTCGTCCGCCCAGGCGAGGGCCAGGTCCCCGGCGAGGACGCCCGCGGCCGCGCCCAGGTCCGCGGCACCCCGCCCGCCCGCGCCGGGCGCGTACTGGGCGGCCACCTCCCGGTGCAGGGCCGGGCGGCCGCGGCGCGTCGCCGACCCGTCCATCACGTCGTCCTGGACGAGCGCGCAGGTCTGGAGCAGCTCCAACGCCGCCGCCGTGGCCAGCGCGGCGCCCACCGGCCCGTCCCCCCGCCCGCACGCGCGCATCGCCCACCACAGGAACTGCCCCCGCGTCCGCTTGCCCCCGCTCCGGGTGAACTCCGCCACCCGGCGGGCGACGTCGGCCGCGAAGGCCCCGTCCGCCGCGGCCGCCCGCGCCACCCGGTGGTCCAGGAACCGGTCGAGCACCCGGCCGACCGCGCCCGGCACGTCGCCGTCGACGCACCCGGCCGACGCCGCGACCGGCCCCGCTCCGCCGGGCGAACCGCGTCCTTCGGCCGGGGGAGCGAGCACACCGGGGGGACCGGCCTGCCCGGGCGGGGCGCCTCGGCCCCCCGCGGACGCCGACAGTGGTACGGAGGACATCGGACTCGCTTTCCCGTCGGGTTCCGGCACGCGCCCCGTGCGGGCGCCTGGGGCGCCGCGCACCGGCGGCGCAGAGGGCTTCCTCCGTCTATCCCCCTCCCGGCGCCCCAGTCGTCCGCGGCACGCGATTCACCCCCCGGATGCACCCGTACGGCCCCGTGTGGCCCGGGCCCCGATCGGGCAGACGCGGCGGCACCGGTCGACGGACCCGGGCCCGGTGCCCGGAGGAAAGCGGGAGGCGAGATGGCTGACGGCACGGAGGGAAGGGCCCGGCGGTACGAGCGGCCGCCAGGCACGGACGACGCGACGGTCGAGGCGCTCGGGCTGCTGTCCGAGGCCCTGGAGACCACCCAGCGGGCCCGCGGCCGCCTGTACGACTTCCACCAGCTCACCGGCGGCGCGGACAAGGCGGTCGGCGAGGCGGTGCGCCGACTGCGGGAGGCCGGGCACGGCGAGCAGGCCGACCTGGTCGAACGCGAGGTCCAGGGGGCGGACGTCCTGCCGGGCATGTGGACGTTCCAGGTCGTCGAGGCCTACGACGACGGTTACCACCGGCGCTTCACCGAAGTCGAACGGCGGGTCCGCGAGGCCCTGGGCGACGGCCGCGCCCACATCGCCGAGGCCGAGATGAAGGAGCGCCGTGAAACGACCTGACGACCCGCCGCGCACGCCCCCGCCGGACGGGAGGAGCGGCTCGCCCCTGGCGGGCCGGGTCGTCGTCGTGACCGGCGCCGCGCGCGGCCTGGGCGCGGCCGTGACCGCCGAACTCTCGCGGCGGGGCGCGACCGTCGCGCTGCTCGGGCTCAACGGGAAGGCGCTGGAGCAGGTCGCCCGCTCCCTGCCCGGGCGTAGCGGTTGCTGGGAGGTCGACGTCACCGACGACGCGGCGATGGACGGCGCCGCCGCCGGGGTCCGGGAGGAACTGGGCCCGCCGTCGGTGCTCGTCGCCAACGCCGGGGTGGCCGAGGGCGGACCGTTCGCCGACTCCGACCCCGCCACCTGGCGGCGGGTGGTGGAGGTGAACCTGATCGGCAGCGCGACCAGCGCCCGCGCCTTCCTGCCCGACCTGCTCGCCACCCGCGGCTACCTCCTGCAGATCGCCTCCCTGGCGGCGATGGGGACCTCGCCCATGATGAGCGCGTACTGCGCCTCCAAGGCGGGCGTCGAAGCCTTCGCGCACGCCCTGCAGGCCGAACTCGCCCACCGGCGCGTCGGGGTCGGCATCGCCTACCTGAACTGGATCGACACCGACATGGTCCGCGGCGCCGACCGGCACACCGTCCTGCGGGAGCTGCGCGCGCACATGCCCCGCCCCGCCCGCAAGGTGTACCCGCCGAGCACCGTGGCGGCCAGGCTGGTGCGGGCCGTCGAGCGGCGGTCCCCCGCCGTCTACGTCCCCGGCTGGCTGCGCGCCGTCCAGCCGGTCCGGGCCGCCCTGCCGCCACTGGTCACCCACCTGTCCCGCACCGAGGTGCCGCGGATCGCCGCCGACCACCCCTTCCAGGCCACCGGCCTGCTCGGCGCCGGCGGCCGGGACGCCGCCACCCGCGACGGACCGGACCGGGCGCAGTAGGCCGGGTACCGTGGACGGTGTGAACGACCAGCACGTGTGGCGCGTCGCGGTGGACCGGGGACTCGTCGTCCAGCCGGTGTGCCACCACCTCGACTCGATCCGGGACGTCCCCGCCCGCCCGGCCACCGGCTGCGAGGACTGTCTGCGGGAGGGCGGCACCTGGGTGCACCTGCGGGCGTGCCTGACCTGCGGACACGTCGGCTGCTGCGACAGCTCCCCCCGGCAGCACGCCCACCGCCACGCCCGCGCCGAGGACGGCCACCACCTCGCCCGGTCGCTCTCGGCCGGTGAGAACTGGGCCTGGTGCTACACCGACGAACTCTTCCTGCTCCCCGCCTGACGGCACCGGCGGCGTGCCCCGCCCCCGCGGAGCGCGCCCGTCCACGAAGTCACTCCATCGGTGACACCGGCACTTGTCATCCGATGGATGACGCGCTACAAAGGTGTCAGGTGAAGCGCACCGGCAACCACTCGACCAGTGGAAGTGGAGGTGTTTCGCGATGCTGCTGCGCACCGATCCGTTCCGCGACCTGGACCGCCTGGCCCAGCAGTTCCTGGGCGGCACGGGAACCTGGTCCCGCCCGACCCCGATGCCGCTGGACGCGTACCGGGCCGGCGACGAGTACGTGATCTGCTTCGACCTGCCGGGGGTGGACCCGGAGGCGATCGACATCGACGTCGAGCGCAACGTGCTGACCGTCAAGGCCGAGCGCCGACCGCGCCAGCAGGGCGAGGACGTGCAGTGGGAGCTGTCCGAGCGTCCGCTGGGCGTCTTCTCCCGGCAGGTCGTGCTGGCCGACACCCTCGACCCGGACGGCATCACCGCCGAGTACGACGAGGGCGTGCTGACGCTGCGCATCCCGGTCGCCGAGAAGGCCCGGCCCCGCAAGGTCGCGATCGGCCACACCGGGAGCCGCAAACAGATCCAGGCCTGACCGGCCCCGAAGCCGTTCCGCGCCGCCCCGATCCCTCCCCCTCGATGCCAGGGGCGGCCGGAACACCCCCCCCGACCGCCGGGCCCCGGCCCGGCGCCTGTCGCGCCCGTCCGCTGGAACGGAGGGAGAACGGCGATGACCCTTCGATGGGAGGCGTTCCTGGAGGAGGTCCAGGAACGCGGCGAGTACGCCACCCCGCAGGAGGCCGAGCGGGCCGCCCGGATCGTCCTGGCCCTGCTCGGTGCCCACCTGGTCGGCGACGTGCGCGCGGAACTGGCCGTCCGCCTGCCGGAGACCATGGCCCTGGTCCTGCTCAACCCCCTGCAAGCCGCCGAGCCGCTCAGCCAGGAACGCTTCGTGCGCGCGACCGCGGCCTGGATCGAGGGGGCCACCGACGCCACGGCCCTGTGGGACGTCGGCGCCGTCCTGTCCACGGTGGCCGACGCCGCCGGCGACGACCTCACCCGGCGCGTCCTGCTCCAACTACCGCCCGGCTACGACCTGCTGTTCGGCCGCCCGACCGCAGGCGAACGACCCTGACCACCCCTCAGACCACCCCCAGAGCACCCCTCACGCCGCCACCCGTGGGCGGCCGGTTCCGGAAGGCCCCCATGGTCATGACCCGCTACCGCCACCTCCTCCGGCAACTCCGCCACCTCGGCCGCTACCCCACCGACGCGGAAGCCGAACGGGTCCTGGACGCCGTCCTGGCCCTGCTCGGCACGCAGCTCACCGGTGACGAACGCTGCGACCTGGCCGCCCGCCTGCCCGGACGGGCCCGCACCGTCCTCGCCGCCCAGCTGCCGCTGCCCCGCCCCGTCACCGCCCCCGCCTTCGTCGAGAGCCTCGCCCACACCCTCGGCACCAGTCTCACCGCCGCCCGCTGGGACGCCTCCTCCGTCCTGGCCGCCCTCACCGAGCTCACCGACGACGACGGCCTCACCGACCGCCTCCTCGACCACCTGCCGCGCGGCTACGCCCTGCTGTTCGGCCGCGCGGACCTGGTCGCCGCCGCCTGAAGCCGCGCCCGCCCGCGAACGGCCCCGCGAACCGCCCCGCGGGCCGGGCCCGCGCCGTCCCGGAACGGTCAGCGCCCTTCCCTACACTGGTGGGCATGCGACAGCGCCCCGGAGGACCGGAGGACGGGGCCGAGGGCCTGTTCGACCTGGACGAACTCGTGGCCGCCTCGGCACCGGACGCGGAGCGGGCAGGCCGCTCCTTCCGCGACGGGGAGCAGGCGCGCCGACTGCTCGACGTCGCCGAGATCCACGCCGAACCGGCAGCCGCGTGCTCCTGGCGGGGCCGGCAGATCATCGCCCGCTTCCCCGGCGCGCGGGTCGTCGAGACGGCCTCCCACTGGCGCGTCCCCGAGCTGCACGGCAACGCGGGCAACGTGGAGCGCTGGGTGCGGGTCAAACGCGGCACCCTGGTCCTCGGCGAGCGCAAGACCTTCGGCATCCGCCCCAACGGACGGTCGGCCGACTGGATCGCCCCGGGCCTCTCCAACGGCTGCGCCATGGCCTGCGCGTACTGCTACGTCCCGCGCCGCAAGGGCTTCGCCAACCCGATCACCGTCTTCACCAACGTCGAGCGCGTCCTCGCCGCCGTCGAACGACACGTCGCCTCCACCGGCCCCAAGCGCGAGCCCAACCAGTGCGACGAGCGCGCCTGGGTCTACGACATCGGGGAGAACGGCGACTGCTCGGTCGACGACCTGATCAGCGACAACACCGCCGACCTGGTCCGGGCCTTCCGCCGGCTGCCCACCGCCAAGGCCTCCTTCGCCACCAAGTTCGTCAACCCCGACCTGCTGCGGCTCGACCCCCGGGGGCGCACCCGCATCCGATTCTCCGTGATGCCGCCCGACGACTCCCGACACCTCGACATCCGCACCAGCCCCGTCCCGGAACGCCTCGCGGCGGCCGCCGACTTCCTGGACGCCGGCTACGAAGTGCACTTCAACCTCTCCCCGGTGGTCATCCGCCCGGGTTGGGAGCGCGACTGGGGCGAACTGCTGCGCGCCATGGACGACACGCTCCCGGGACGGGTCAAGGACCAGGCCGCCGCGGAGATCATCATGCTCACGCACAACCGGGACCTGCACGAGGTCAACCTCGGCTGGCACCCCCGGGCCGAAGAGGTCCTGTGGCGGGAGGACCTCCAGGAGCCCAAGCGTTCCGAGAACGGCAGCTGGAACGTGCGCTACCGCACCGGCGTCAAGGCGTCCGCCGTGCAGACGCTGCGTGCGCTGATCGACGCCCGCGCCCCGTGGCTGCGGGTGCGCTACGCCTTCTGAGCGGCGCCCCGCCCGGCCCGGACGGCGTCCTCCAGGGCGGCGGCCAGGACGTCCAGTTCCGGGGCGAGGTCGCCGCTGACCGTGCCGGGCATCGCCGCGGCCAGTGCGCACGCCGCCACCAGTGCCAGGCGTTCGGCGGCGGTCAGTTCGGGCAGCGTCTGCGCGTCCCGGCCGTAGTGGTAGACCGGGCCGATCGCCCACGACGCGAGCAGGTGGTAGCGGCTGCCGCCGTCCAGGGCCGAGCCGTCCCCGCCGGGCACGACCGCCGCTCCGCTGGCCGCCTCCAGCGCCGCGGCCGTGCGCAGCAGCGCCCGGCCGTGCGCCCGTTCCGGCTGCCGCCCGGCCAGCGCCCGCACCCACGCCGCGGCCCGCTCCCCGGCCCTGCGCGCCCGCGCCAGCGCCCGCCGCTCCTGCAGGTCCGGCTGGTACCGGCCGTTCCCGTGGCCGTCCGGGCCGCCGCTCCCGTCGTGGTCCGGGGCGGGCGGTGGGGGAGCGGGGAAGCGGCCGGTGACGACGACGCCGTGGGTGTCCATGCCCGGTCCAACCCCGTACCGGTCCTCCGGGTCACGGCCCCCGCCCGCCCCGCTGTCCGGGGTCGGGTCCGGGGCCGGGTTTGGCGCCGGTCGGAGCGGGAAACCGGTCCGGGCGGCCGCTCGGGCGCGTTCGGTTCTCTCAGCGGTGGGGGTTCGCGGTGGTCGGGGTGTCGGGCGGGGGAAGACGGTGGGGGAGGAGGCGGTGGGGGAGGGCGCTGCGGCGCACGCCGCTGACGATGTGGAACGAAGACGTCACCGACTTCGCGGCAGCGCTGACGTACTACGCGGTCCTGGCGATCCTCCCGGCCCTGCTCGCCACGGTGGTGGGCTTCGCGCTGATCAGCCCGGCCGCGGCCCGGAACGCGGCGGTGCACCTGGCGGGCGTGGTGCCGGGCCAGGCCGGAACGGAGCTGGGCGAGGTCCTGATCCAGGCGCTGGGCGGCGGCTCGACCGGTTGGACGCTGATGGTCGCCGGGACCGGCAGCGCGCTGTGGTCGTGCTGCAGCTACCTGGCGGTGTTCCGGCGGGCGCTGCACCGGATGCACGGCACCAGCGACCGGCGCTCCCCGCTGCGCAAGGCCCCGCGGATCGTGGCGACCGCGGCCGTGCTGCTGGTGCTGCTGGCCGTGAGCGCCCTGGCGCTGATCCTCAGCGGCCCGGCCGCGCAGGAGGCGGGGGAGGTGCTGCACCTGGGCGGGACGGCTCCGCTGGTGTGGTCGGTGGTGCGCTGGCCCGTGCTGCTGGTGGTGGCGGCGACGCTGGTGATGATCGTCTTCCGGACCGGTCCCGAACCGGCCTGGCGCCGGTGGGGCAGCCTGCCGGGCGGCGTCCTGGCCGCGGCGCTCTGGCTGGTCTTCTCGGCGGGCTTCGCCCTGTACACCAGTGCCGTCGGTACTTACAGCCGCCTGTACGGTTCGCTGGCGGGGACGGTGGTCTTCCTGATCTGGCTGTGGCTGACCAACCTGGCACTGCTGGCGGGCGCGCAGTTCACGGCGGAACTGCACCGCGCCGCCGGACACTTCGGCACCTCCCGGCCCGCTGCGGAGCCGCCCGCCACCCGCCCCGCCCCGGCCGAAGGGCCGGACCGCCCCTGAGCGCGAGCCCCGCCCGGGCCCGCGGCCGCGCGTACGAGCAGCACCCGGGGCCGGGCGGGAGGCGGCCCCGCTCAGTCGGTCCAGCGCACGACGAGGACGGCGACCAGGGCCACCACGACGGCGACCACCCGGAAGCCGGAGTCCATCGCGGCGCTGAGGGCGGCGGCCGAGGCGCCGGAACCGACGGCGTGGGCGCCCAGCGCGGTGCCCATCGCCGCGACACCGACGGCGCTGCCCACCTCGCGGGCGGCGCCGTTGAGCCCGGAGCCCGTACCGGCCCGGTCGGCGGGCAGCGCGGCCATGAGCCCGCCGGACAGCGGGGGCAGCGCCAGGCCGATGCCGGCCAGGGCGAGCGCCGGGCAGAGCAGGTACAGGGCGTACGGGGTGCCGGCGCCGACGAAGGAGAAGGCGCCGAGACCGGCCACCAGCCCGGCGAAGCCGAGCGCGACCACCCGCCGCGCGCCCCAGCGCGCCACCAGCCGGCCGGAGGAGCGCGAGGCCAGCGTCATGGCGACGGCGATCGGCGCGATGGCGAAGCCCGCCAGGGCGAGGGAGTAGCCGTGGGCCAGCGTCAGGTACTGGGCATTGACGTAGAACATGGCGAACGCCCCGGCGAAGGCCACCGCCACCCCGACCGTCCCGGCCCGCACCGGGCGCAGCGCGAACACCCGCGGGTCCAGGAGCGGGTGCTCGCGGCGCAGCGCCACCCGGGCGTACAGGGCCGCGAGCGCCGCCGCGGCGGCGAAGGAGCCGAGCACCCAGGCGGAGGTCCAGCCGCGCTCGCGGCCCTCGATCAGACCGTGCACCAGGGCGACGATCGCCACGGCCAGCAGCACCGAGCCGGGCGCGTCCAGCGGAACGGACCGCCGGGGGGTCCGGGGCGCCCACCGCGCGCAGGCCGGCAGGAGCAGCGCCCCGGCCGCGCCGAACACCAGGAACAGCCCCTGCCAGGGCAGGAGTTCGAGCACGACGCCGCCGACCACGTTGCCGAGGATGCCGCCGACGGCGAGCGACGCGGTCCAGGTCGCCACGGCGGCCGGGCGGGCGGCCTGCGGGAGGACCAGCACCAGCAGTCCGAGGGTGACGGGCAGGGCGAGGGCGGCGCCCACCCCGGCGACCAGCCGCCCGGCGATCAGCAGCGGCACGTTCCCGGCGCAGGCCGCGAGCAGCCCGCCGCCCGCGAACAGGCCCAGTCCCGTCAGCAGGACGCCCTTGCGCCCGAGCCGGTCGGCCAGCGCGCCGCCGGGGATCAGCAGGCAGGCGAAGGCGATCAGGTACGCGTCCACGATCCACACCAGCGCGGTGGGGCCGGGGCGCAGGGCGCTGTGCGCGATCGAGGGCACCGCGAGGTTCATCGCGGCGGCCATGGCCTGCAGCGTGCCCGCGCACAGGGACATCAGGGCGACGACGCCCCTAGTCCCCGCCCGCTCCGCGGCCGCCCTCTCGCCGGGCCCGGCGTGCCCGACGGGCAGGTGCTCGGTCTTCATCTCGTCCCCTCCAGGTCGTGGACCTCACTGGGGGAGACGTTAGGAGCGGACCGCCATGACGACAAATGCACCCACCGCACGAGTACAGTGCACCGGACGCAATCATCCAGCTGGGAGGGCATCCGTGGCCGCCACCACCCGGGACGTCGACCTGAATCTCCTCACCGCGCTCGACGTCCTGCTCGACGAGTGCTCGGTCTCCGCCGCCGCCGACCGGCTCGGCCTCTCCGCGCCCGCGATGAGTCGGACGCTGGCCCGGATCCGCAGCGCGTTCGACGATCCGATCCTGGTCCGCTCCGGGCAGACGATGGTGCCGACCCCGCGCGCCGAGGCGGTGCACGCGGAGGTGAAGGCCGTCCTGGAGCGCTCGCGCGCCCTGTTCGCCCGGGACCGCCCGGTGGACCCGGCCCGGCTGGAGCGGACGTTCACGGTCGTCGCCAACGACCTGCTCGCCGGGGCCCTCGCCGACCGCCTGCTGCCGCGCCTGCGCCGCAGCGCGCCGGAGGTGACCGTCGTCCTGCTCTCCGAGGGCCCCCACCCCGACGAGCTGGTCCTGCGCGAGGGGAGGGCCGACCTGGAGGTCCGGGTGATCACCGCCCCGGCGCCGGAGACCCGCGTCGAGCCGCTGCTGGTCGACGAGATGGCCACCGCCGTCCGGCCCGGGCACCCGCTCACCCGCGGCCCCCTCACCCCGGCCGCGCTCGCGGGCGCGCTGCACGTCGTCCCGTCCCGGCGCGGCCGCCTGCGCGGGCCGCTGGACGACGCGCTGGAGGCCGTCGGGCTGCGGCGCCGGGTGGTCGCGGCGATGCCGACCTTCGCCTCCGCGCTCCAACTCGTCGCCGCCTCCGACCTGGTGAGCCAGGTCCCGGCACGCACCGGCGCACCGCTGGTCGCCGCCCTCGGCCTGACCGCGCTGCCGATCCCGCTGCCCCTGCCGCCCATCGACATCTCCATGGGCTGGCACCCGCGCCACGACAGCGACCCGGCCCAGCGCTGGTTCCGCCAGCAGGTCCGCTCCGCCCTCTCCGGCCTCGCCCCGGCGGCCACCTGAGCCGCGGCGCAGCGCCCGGGCGCACCCAGGCACGCACCGCCCAGGCACGCACCGCCCAGGCACGCACTGCTCAGGCGGACACGGCCGCGGCCCCGGCGAACGCGTACTGGTTGGCGGGCCGGGGCAGGCCGTAGTGCTCGCGCAGCGTGGTGCCCTCGTACTCGGTGCGGAACAGGCCGCGCCCGCGCAGGATCGGCAGCACCTCCGCCACGAACACCTCCAGCCCGGACGGCAGCACCGCGGGCATCACGTTGAAGCCGTCGGCCGCGCCGTGCTCGAACCAGTGCTGGATCGTGTCGGCCACCTGCACCGGCGTACCGGTGAAGGTGCGGTGGCCGCGGCCGCCGCCGAGCCGCCCGATCAGCTGCCGCACCGTCAGGCGCTCCCGGCGCGCGAGGTCCACGATCAGCGTGTAGCGGCTCTTGGCGCCCTCGACCTCGTCCTCGGTGGGCAGGTCCGCGGGGAGCTGCTCGTCGAAGCGCAGCCGCTCGGGCTCCACCTTCAGCACCGTGGCCAACTGCTCGCGCGCGTACTCCGGCCTGATCAGCCGATCCAGTTCGGCCTCCAACTCGCGGGCCTCGGCCTCGGTGGCGCCGATCACCGGGACGATCCCGGGCAGGATCTTGACGTGCTCGGGGTCGCGCCCGGCGGCCACCGCGCGGCGCTTGACGTCCGCGTAGAAGGCCTGGCCCTCCGCGAGGGTCGGCTGCGCGGTGAACACCGCCTCGGCCCACCGCGCCGCGAACTCCTTGCCGTCCTCCGACGACCCGGCCTGCACCAGCAACGGGTACGCCTGCGGCGAGCGCCGCACGTTCAGCGCCCCCTCGACCCGGAAGAACCGGCCGCGGTGGCCGACCGGGCGCACCCGGTCGGGGCTGGCGTGCACCCCGGCCTCCTTGTCCGCCACCAGTGCCCCGTCGGCCCAGCTGTCCCACAGCTTGGTGGACACCTCCAGGAACTCCGCCGCCCGCTCGTAGCGGGTGCGGTGCAGCGGCTGCCCCTCCAGGCCGAAGTTGCGGGCCGCGGCGTCACCGGCGGTGGTGACGATGTTCCAGCCCGCCCGGCCGCCCGAGAGGTGGTCGAGCGAGGCGAACCGCCGCGCCAGGTTGTACGGCTCGTTGTAGCTGGTCGAGGCGGTGGCGATCAGCCCGATCCGGCTGGTCCCGGCGGCGAGCGCGGCCAGCAGCACGGTCGGCTCCAGCTTGGCCGAGGGGCGGCGGCTGGGATCGCCCCACAGCGACGGGCTGTCGGCGAGGAACACCGAGTCGAACTTCGCCTCCTCGGCGATCCGGGTCAGCCGCTGGTGGAAGGCCAGGTCCAGGTCGGCGGCGGGATCGGACTCCGGCAGCCGCCAGGAGGCCTCGTGGTGGCCGGTGTCGTGGATGAACAGGTTGAAGTGCAACTGCTTGCCCATGGGGCGGTCCTCCGTCGGTGGGTCGGTGGGTGGATCGGTCGGTGAATCGGGGGGGGGTAAGGGATCAGCGGCTCAGGGAGCGGAACGTGCTCGCGTGGAAGACCAGCGGGTCGACGGCCGGATCGAGGTGCAGGTCGTGCACCCGCAGCACCGCCACGTCGTGGTCCCCGGCCCGCACCTCCTGCTCGACCGAGCACGCGAACCAGGCGCCCGCACCGTCCAGCAGCACGGCCCCGCCCGGCGCCGCCCGCCACGCGGCGTCGGCGAACCGTCCGGCGGCGGGGCCCGCGAGCCGGCGGCACAGCGCCGCGTGCTGCGCACCGAGCACGCTGACGCCCAGCCGCTCGGCCCTGCGCAGCACCGGCCAGGTCCCCGAGGTGCGCGCCACGCACAGCGAGACCAGCGGCGGCGCCAGCGACACCGGGGTGAACGAACTGGCCGCCATGCCGACCGGCCGCCCGTCGACCAGCGCGGCCACCGCCGTCACCCCGGTGGGGAAGGCCCCGTACACCGCCCGCAGGGCCCTGCCGTCGGGGGCTACGGCGGTCATCCGCGCACCTCCCCGGGAGCCGCGGCCACCGGATCGGACCGCCGCAGCAAGGGCAGGAGCCGGTCGCCGACCCGGGCCGCCTCCTCCCGGTACGGGGTGTCGGACAGCACGAAGTGCGTCACCCCGAGGGCGCGGTACTTGCGCAGGGCGTCGGCGACCTCCCGCGCGGAACCGACCAGCCAGGTCGTCCCGGCACCCCCGCCCCCGTAGCGGCCCGGCGCGGTGTACAGGCAGTCGTCCAGGACCTCGCCGCGCTCCGCGAGGTCGAGCAGACGGCGCTGGCCCACCGCCGCCCGGCTGCGGAACGCCTCCGGTTCCTGCGCGCCCCGCCGGGCCATCAGCTCGACCTTCCGCTCCGCGGCGCGCCACGCCTCCGCCGAGGTGTCCCGCACGACGGTGGTCACCCGCAGTCCGAACTCCAGCGGCCGGTGCCGCCGTCCGAGGCTCGCGCCGAGCGCGCGCAGCCGCCCGACGCGCTCGGCGACGCCGTCCAGCGGCTCGCCCCAGAACAGCTGGACGTCGGCCTCCTGCGCGGCGACCCGCTCGGCGGCCGCGCTCGCGCCGCCGAAGTACAGCCGCGGACGGCGCCCCCGCTCGGCGCCCCAGGGCCGCGGCCGCAGCGCGGAGTCCGTGACCCGGTAGTGCTCCCCGTGGAAGGTCACCCGCTCCTCGCCCCACAGCCGCCGGACCAGGCGCAGGAACTCCAGCGTGCGGCCGTAGCGGCGCGAGCGGTCCAACTCGCCGTCGCCGTAGGAGGCGACGTCGTCCAGCCCGCTGACGACGTTGACCAGCACCCGCCCCCGGCTGAGCCGGTCCAGGGTGGCCGAGGCCGAGGCGAAGTTGGCCGGGTGCCAGTAGCCGGGCCGGACCGCGATCAGCGGCTTGAAGGACGTGGTGCGGGCGGCGAGGGCCGTCGCGACGGTGAAGGTGTCCGGCCGGCCCCAGCCGGTGCCCAGCAGCGCCCCGTCCCAGCCGTGCCGCTCCACCGTGCGGGCGAGCTCGGTCGAGTGCTCGAGGCTGCCCCAGTCCTCCCGCGGCTCGTCGCCGCGGTGGCCGGGCTCCACCGTGTTGGGGAGGTACCACAGGAACTCGCCCACCTCAGCCCTCCCCTCCGGGCTCCGCGGAGGCCGCACCGGTCCCCGCCGCCCCGGCGGTCGGCCCGCCGTCCGGCCGCACCCCGAGGGCGGCCAGCAGCCGCTCGCGGTACTCGCCCAGCAGCGGGTCCCGGTAGGAGCGGGGGTGCGGCAGGTCGACGTCCAGGTCCACCGAGATCCGGCCCCGGTCGAGGACGAGCACCCGGTCGGCCAGCGCCGCCGCCTCGTCCACGTCGTGGGTGACCAGCAGCACGGACGGGCGGTGGCGCTGCCACAGCTCGCGCAGCAGGGCGTGCATCCGGATCCGGGTCAGCGCGTCGAGCGCCCCGAACGGCTCGTCGGCGAGCAGCAGTTCGGGCTCGCGGACCAGCGCCCGGGCCAGCGCGGCCCGCTGCTGCTCACCACCGGAGAGCTCGCCGGGCCAGGCCCGCTCACGGCCCGCCAGCCCGACCTCGGCCAGCGCCGCCCGGCCGCGCTCGGCCGGCGGGCGGCCGTCCGCGTCCCGTCTCCCCACACCGAGCAGGACGTTCTCCAGCACCCGGGACCAGGGCAGCAGCCGGGAGTCCTGGAAGACCACCGACACCCGCTCCGGGGCGGACAGCCCGCCGCTGCCCGCGGTGTCGTGGTCGATCCCGGCGATCGCCCGCAGCAGCGTGCTCTTGCCGGAGCCGGAGTGGCCCAGCAGCGCGACGAACTGACCGGCCGGGATCTCCAGGTCGATCGCGTCGAGGACGGTGCGCGACCCGAACGAACGGGTCAGACCGGCGAGTCGGACAGCGGGCCGGACAGCGGGCGGGGTCAACTGCTCAGCGATCGGCGCCACGACAGGACCCTCCTCTCCAGGAGACGGACGACGGAGTCGGAGACGAAGCCGAACACCCCGTAGATGAGCAGCCCGAGGACGATGACCTCGGTCCGGCCGTAGTTCTGCGCCTGGAACATCATGTAGCCCAGGCCGTTGGTGGCGTTGATCTGCTCCAGCACGACCAGCGACAGCCAGGAGCCGGTGACCGCCAGCCGCAGCCCCACGAAGAAGCCGGGCAGCGCGCCGGGCACGACCACCTGCCGGACGAACCGCCGGCGGCTGAACCGCAGCACCTCCGCGAGCTCGACGTAGCGGGAGTCGATGCCCGCCAGCGCGGCGTGCAGGTTCAGGTACACCGGGATGTAGACGACGATCGCGATGATGACGACCTTGAAGGTCTCGCCGATGCCCAGCCACAGGATGAACAGCGGGATCAGACCCAGCGTCGGCACGGCCCGGTTGACCTGCACCGTCCCGTCGATCAGCGCCTCGCCGACCCGGCTCAGCCCCGCGGCCAGCGCCAGCACCACACCCGCCGTCAGGCCGATCGCGAAACCCTGCGTCGCCCGCCACAGCGAGGTGCCCAGGTCGGTGCGGAGCGACCCCTCGCCCCACAGCTCCGCCCCGGTCCGCACCACCGTCCACGGGGCGGGCAGGACCCGCGGGTCCAGCACCCCGGCCGCGCTCGCCCCGGCCCACACCGCCAGCAGCAGCAGCGGACCCACCAGCCGGGCGTACGGACGGCGCGGCCCGGGGCCCAGCCGACGCGCCCGCGGGCGACCGGCGACCGGCCCGCCCGGAGCGGGCACCGGCCCGGTGGCGACGGCAGCGGACCGCGCCGCGAGCGCCTCCGCTGCCGCCTCCACGGGCGCTCCCGCAGCCGCGTCGACGGGTCGGCCGGGAGCGTCCACCACGCCGGTCGCCCCGGTGGTTGACACGTGTTCAGCCATGATCAACTCCGGTACTCGGCGGGAACGGCCGCCGCCGCGAGGTGCTCGAAACGGCGGTCGAAGAGGACGTCCGCCTTGAAGGACTTCACGAAGCCGCCCTCGGCCAGCAGGTCGACCGTCTGCTGCTCCCAGGCGATCGCCTCGTCCCAACTCGGCGGCAGCAGCGGCTTGTTGCTCAGTTCCGTCACCTGCCTGGCCTGCTCGGCGGTGATCTTCTGGGACTTGACGTAGTACTCCTGCTCCCAGACCGGGGCGTTCTCGTACACCCAGACCAGCCCCTTGGCCCAGATCGGGACGAACGCCGCGATCGCCGCGGCCCGGCGGGAGTCGGCGAGCACCCCGGCCGGGGCCCACAGCAGGCTGAGCAGGTCCACCACGTCGGTGGTGATGGTGTGCGCGCCGTCCGCGCCGTACTGGTTGAGGTAGGCCGGGGCCTGCGAGATGCCCAGCGGGGCGATGTCCACCTGCCCGGCCTGCAGGGCCGTCAGGAACTGGTTGCTGGTCAGCGGCACCAGCTGCACGTCCGAACTCTTCAGCCCGGCCTGCCGCAGCGCCCGCAGCAGCACCACGCCCTGCGCCTGCCCCTGGGAGAACGCCAGCTTCCTGCCCGCGAACTGCGCCACCGACTGGATGTCGCTGTGCGGCTTCGTCGCGAAGAGGTAGGACGGCTTGCGGGTCAGGTTGACCGCGACGATGCGTGCGTCGTAGCCCTGGAAGTGGGCCTGGATCGGCGGGATGCCGGCGTTGTTGGCCAGGTCCAGGGAGTTGGCGCGGAAGGCGTTGATGACGTCCGGCCCCGCGCCGATGTTCGGCCACGACGACACGTCGAACGGGATCTGCCGGATCAGGCCGGAGAGCTGGAGCTGGAGCTGCTGGGCGCCGAGGGAGGAGGCGATGCGCAGGCTGGTGCCGGAGGGCACCTCGGTCGGCAGCGCGGCGTCCGCTGACAGCGCGGGGCCGCTGGCGGCGGCGCTGGCGCAGGCGCCGAGGCCGAGGGCGGCACCGGCGCCGAGCAGGGTCCGGAGGAAGAGCCTGCGGTCCGGGGCGGGGAGGTCCTGGAGCGGGGACACGGGAGTGCGGTTCCTTTCGGAGCGGGTCGGCCGGGGTCGGTACGGGGTCAGGAGGCCACCGCGACGCGGTGGTCGGCGGTGAACGGGCGTCCGGCGACGAGCTCGGAGCGCTGCCCGTCCGGCCCGACCGGGACGTCGCCGATCAGGGTGACCCGGTGCAGCCGCCGCTCGACGTCGAGGTGGTCCAGGTCGAGCGGCGCCAGGTGGGCGGTCACCCGGTTGTCCCAGAAGGCGACGTGCCCGGCCTCCCAGCGCAGGCGCACCGTGTACTCGGGCCGGGTGATCTCCGCGTAGAGCAGGTCGAGGATGCGGCGGCTCTCGACCGCGGTGACGTCCACGACGTGGCTGGTGAAGACGGGGTTGACGAACAGCGCGCGCTCCCCGGTCTCCGGGTGGACCCGGACCACGGGGTGGACGGCCACCAGCAGGTTGTCGTTGATCCGGCGGCCGTACTCGCTGTCGCCCTCCACCCGCTGCCCGCCGCCGTAGCGGTGCTCGGCGCGCAGGGTGTCGACGAAGGCCCGGACGGGCGCGGACAGGCCCTGGTAGGCCGCGACCAGGTTGGTCCACTGGGTGTCGCCGCCGACCGCGGGGACGGTCTCGGCCCGCAGGATCGACCCGGCGGGCGGGTTCACGGCGGCGGTGACGTCGGTGTGCCAGCCGTCGACGTAGCTGTAGCGGCGCTTGCGGTACTCCTCCTGGAAGCCCTTGCCGTAGCGCTCCTCGAAGCGGCGCGGGTCGACGGTGAAGATCTCCGGGTGGTCCGCGGGCGGGGCGTCGTCGTGCGGGTGGGCGTAGGTGAGCTCGCCGAACTGGCGGGCGAAGGCGATCTGGGCGGCGTGGTCGAGGTCCTGGCCGCGGAAGAAGACGACCTTGTGGCGGTGCAGGGCCTGCCGGACGGCCGCGACGTCCTCCGCGGCCAGCGGCCGGGAGAGGTCGACACCGTCGATGTCGGCGCCGATGTGACCGGCGACGGGGCGGATGGTGAGCGTGCTCATGACAGTGAGGTCCTTTCGGTGGTGGACGGGCCCCCGGGCACCGGGGAACGGCACCGCGGTGCGGCGGCACCGCGAAGCGGCGGCACGGCGGCAGGGCGGCGTGGCGGTGCGGGGGAGGGGTCCGCCGGGTACGTGCCCGCCCGCGGCTACCGCGAGCAGGACGGAAGGCGCCGTGCACGGCTCAGGGCCAGACGGCGTACGCCCGGCGGGGCGTCGGCGTGGTGCCGGTCAGCAGGCGCGACAGCGCAGGCCGGCGAAGTGGTGCGCGCGGAAGGCGTTCACGGGGAGCCGCTGTGCGGCTGCCCGGATCGTGGCCTTCTCCTGCGCGTCCATGGCAGCAGTCTGCTGCCCCGGCCGACCTGCGGGCAACGGTTTGTGACGGCGCGGAAGAAACTCCGCCGGGCGTCCCCTCACCGGGCGCCCCGTGCCGTGCGCAACCCCAGCGGATCCTGGTACACGGCCGCGAGCACCGGCACCGCCGCCGCCACCGCGAGCGTGTCCGGGCCGAACGAGCCGGTCCGCACCACAGCGTCGGCCCCACCGATCTCCCGGCTCAACTCATCCAACAGGTACGGCAGTTGCAAGGTGGCGGCCTCGGTCAGCACCACGGCGTCCGGGCTGATCACCTCCAGCATCGGCCGCACCGCCCGGGCCACCATCCGCAACCGGGAACGGCACAGCTCCACGGCCCGGGCATCGCCCCCGCCCGCGGCCCGCAGCAACAACTGCAGGTCCGGACGCGGCACCACGCCCTCCGCCACGGCCCGCCCCAGCAGGCCCCGGTCCGCCACGGTGGCCTGCAGGCAGCCGGTGCGGCCGCACGGGCACGGCTGGGCCGAGCCCGGAACGGGCAGGTGCGCGATGCCGCCCGCGCCGTGCCGACGGCCCTGCAGCAGGACCCCGTCGGTGGCGATCGCCGCGTCCACGGCGTTGCCCACGAACAGGTGCACCAGCACCCCCTGGCCGATTCGGCCGAACAGCATCTCGGCCCGGGCCAGCGCCCGGGCGTGCCCCTCCACGTGCACCGGAAGGCGCACCGCCCGCTGCAGCGCGTCCCGTACCGGCACGTCGCGCCAGCCGAGTGCGGTGTTCTCCACCACCACCCCGGCCTCCGGGTCCACCCAGCCCCCGGTCACCACCCCCAGCCCCAGCACCGACCGCCCCCGGGCGTGCCGCCCCAGGAAGCCGGGCAGCCGCGCGGCGACGTCCGCCACCACCGCCTCCGAGTGCTCGGCCCTGGGCAGGTGCTCGGAGGCCACGACCCGCCCGCGCAGGTCCGTGAGCGAGAAGGTGAGCCGCGGCAGTGCGACGTGCACTCCCGCCGCGAGGTGGTGCGAGGTGTTGATGTCGAGCGGAACGCGGGGCCGCCCGGGACGCGGCCGCTGCGCGGGCTCCGGCGGCTGCCAGAGCAGCCCCATCGCGAGCAGGTCGGCCGAGTGCCGCGACACGGCGGCCGCACTCAACCCGGTCTCCCCGACGATCGCGGTGCGGCCGAGCGGCCCTTGGTCCAGCACCGCGCGCAGCACGGCGGCGGCACTGTCCGGACGGTCGGCGGCGGTCGGCGGGCCGGGTCTGGCAACGAGCGCTGGCAGCATGGGAGTTCCTCTGTCCGGAGTCGGCCACGGGACGGCGTGGTGGCCCGGAGACCACGGGCTACCTGCGGCAGGGACAGTGCGACGACTTCATGCGCCGGATGCTCGCAAGCCGGACGCGGCCGGTCAATGGACCACCGTTACAGCGGCATGGCGCTTCCCTGACATCCTCCCCGGCCTTCCGCCCTCCCCACCCGGTGCGCGGGGAACACCACCGGCCGCCCCAGGCCCTCGGCCGGGCAGGCGGCGATGTCGCCGCCGTGGACGCCGAGGGCGCGCCGCCGGAGCCGCCCCCGGGCCGGAGCGGGCACCGCGCCTGGTGGGCAACGCACCTCGACGGAGCGGCACTCGTGTGTCGTTCGGGTCGAATGTCCTGTTTGCGCAAGGGTAGGCGACCTGCCGACCGGGCCCCACGAAGGGCCCCTGCCGTACCTGGAGAGCCGCACAAGAGGACCTGCTGCCATGACCGACACCTGCAAAGCCGCCTTCCGTCCCGATCCGCCCTCCCGAGGGGCGGGCCGACCCCCTGCCGAGGCAACCGCCCGGACGTCCCCGCCGCCGTCCGGGAGGGCGGGGTCCGAGGGCGTACCGGTGACCACCCCCGCCCGGGCCCGCCGGTTCGTGCAGCAGCTCCTGCGCGAGGCCGGCCCGGTCGCCGCCGCCGGTGAGGCGGACGCCCTCCTGACCGTCAGCGAACTCGTGACCAACGCGAACCTGCACGGCGGCGGCGTCACCGCCTTCAGCGCCCGCACCGAGGCCGCGTACCAGGCCGACGGCCGCCCACCCGGCCTGCGGCTGCGCGTCACCGTCGAGGACGCCGGCAGCCGCCTGCCGCGCGCGCACCCGCGGGCCCTGCTCGACCCCGCCCGGCCGGGCGGCCGCGGTTGGGCCCTGGCGAGGATGCTCGCCACCACCTGCGAGGTCACCGTGCTGTCCGGCGGTGGCAAGCGGATCAGCGCCACCCTCGTCCTGTAGGGGCGCGGGCGACCGCGGCCCCGCGACGGGAGCAGCACGCCGAACGGCGGTTCGAGGCCGGCCATCGGGTGGGACCGGCCTCGAACCGCCGTTCGGCGGGACCCTCTGCGGTGGTCGCCCCGGGAACGGAGGAACACCGTTCCCGGGCGGTGGAGCGGGCAGTGTTCAGGCGCTTCCCAGGTAGTAGGCGCCGAGGGCCTGGTGGTAGGTGGAGCCGTCGCCGTGGGCGTCGGGGTCGAACTCGGGTGAGTTGCGGACCTCCTCCATGGTGCGGTCCAGCCACACGGACCTGTCGTCGTGGTCGACCCGGTTGACGGTGCCCGCGGGGACGACCACGGTGCGGCCGAAGATCCACGGGCCGGTGTCGACCACCAGGTAGGCCCGGCCCACCTCCTCGCTGTGCTTGTCCACCTTGCCGATGCGGCCGTCCGCGGCCTCCACCCGGTACCCCGTCAGATCGTCGCCCGCGTTGTACCCCTCGGCACTCTCGTAGTCCCAGATGCCGCTGGCCACAGCAATCTCCCTTCTCGTCGATGTACGGCTCACCGCTGCTCCGCCGCCCCGGTGCCTCCACGGCGGACGGACACCCCCGCGCGGCGGCACTCAGTCCTTGAAGGCGTCCTTGACGTGCTCGCCGGCCTGCTTGAGGTCGCCCTTGGCCTTGTCGGCCCTGCCCTCGGCTTCGAGGCGCTCGTTGCCGACGGCCTTGCCGGCGGTCTCCTTGACGGTGCCCTTGAGCTTGTCGCCGGTGTTCTCGATCTTGTCGCCCGTGCTCATCGCGTCCTCCTCGAACCGCCCGCGCCCTCGTGGGGCCCTCGTTCTGACGGGGCATCGCATGCCCCCTCGCACCGGGGAGATTCGTAGGAATATTCGCCGGGGGCGGGGGCATGCGGCGGTCCGACACAGACTGTACGGAGGTCGTCATGGTTCCCCTTCTTCTCGTTCTGCTGCTGGCGCTGATCCTGTTCGGCGCCGGGTTCGCGCTCAAGGCCCTGTGGTGGGTGGCGGTCGTCGTGCTGGTGGTGTGGCTGGTGGGCTTCGTCGCCCGCGGCACCAACGCCGGTGGCACCCGCGGCCGCTGGTACCGCTGGTAGCCGCCCCACCCCGTCCCCCGAGATCCCACCGAGCGGGCCCGCGCACGAGCGCGGGCCCGCTCACCCGTATCCGACGTATCCGACTTCATGATCCGGACCCACCCGCCCGGGGCGGGTGGCGAGGTGAAGCAAGGGGGACGCACGCCGCGCATGTCCCGGCGGCCACGAGCCGGACGCCTTCCCGACGGGCGGGTGATCCGCGTCCCGGAGGGGGGCAGGCCGCCCGGCGACCTCCACGCCACCGTCCGCATCCAACCCTGACACCGGCCGTCGGTACGGTCGGCCACCCCCACGGACCGCCCCGGCGGTCGCGACCGCCGCGTTCAGCCGCCCTCCGACTGCGCCTCCCGCGGACGAGGAGGCACGGGGCGGGCATGTTTGCCGGATGTCCGGGCAGGCGGCGTGCCGTACGGAGAACGAGGTACGCCGAGAACGAGGAGGCAGCAGATGACTGAGGCGATGTGGGGCTACGAAGGTGCCGAGGGCTACGCTGCGGGCGCCGACCTGACGGGGTACCGGGTCGAGGCGACGGACGGGCACATCGGCAAGGTCGACAAGCACACCGTGGACGTCGGCGCGGGTTACATCGTGGTCGACACCGGCCCGTGGATCTTCGGCCGCGAGGTGCTGCTCCCGGCGGGCACCATCACCCGGGTCGACGACGCGGAGAAGACGGTGTGGGTCAACCGCACCCAGGACGAGGTGAAGAACTCCCCGGAGTACGACCGGGACAAGCACGCCGACGACCCGGCCTACCGCAACCAGGTCGGCGGCTACTACGGCGGCACCGCCGTCTGACCCACCTGACCCAGGCCGTCCGGGGCCCCGCGTCCGACGACGCGGGGCCCCGGACGTTCCGTGCCGCACCCGCGCTCCCGCTCCGGACGGCGCACCGGCCGGACGGCGTGCGCGTATCCCGCCGGGGCGAACCGGCGTGTGCCCGGCCACCAGTCGGGGGAGCATGGACCGATGGCGAGGAACGAGCAGGTCGAACACACCCCCGACGGCCACCACGTCGTGATCGGCGGTCGACGCTGGCGGGCGAGCGATCCCGAGCTGCCGGACGACGCCCGGGAACAGCTGGTCCGCCACCTGATGGCGGCCCGCCGGGCGCTCGCCCGGACCGGCGACGACCGGGAGGCGGAGCAGGCCGCCCGCGCCCGGGTGCAACTCGCCAAGGTCGGCCTGGGGGAGAGGGGCACCCCCTGGTGGGAGCAGACCCTCCCGGAGCGCCGCCACCGCTGGGAGAACAGCCTGCGCGCCCTGGACGACGCGCACGACCCGCACCCACCGACCGCGCCGTGACGCGGCGCCGTGCTGCATCGCAGGCGGTTGACGGTGTTTCGCCCGCACTCGCCCGCACTCGCCGACACGACCCGTAACGGCGCCACCTACCACTGAGCCTTTTCAGGGCAGCCACCGATCGGATGACGATCGGCCTGATGGCTGTGGGGATTGGATGCCGGAGCTGCGGCTCGGGTGGCTGGGATAGGAGCTGTGGAACTGATGGGCGAGGGCGCTGTGATGACCCTGCGCTCTGCGGAGGCCCGGTTGGCTGCAGCGGCTGTCGGAGGCCGCGTCTAGGGTGGCCGGCGAGATCGCCGTCGGGACCCTCCCGGACGTGGCAGGAACCGTTTGCAGGGGTTGGCATGGGCTGGTGGGACAGGGCGCCGGGGGAACGCGAGCAGTGGGTGCTCGATCCGCTGGCGGGGGTGGGGCCGCTGCGCTTCGGGATGAGCCCCGCGCAGCTCCGGGAGGCGCTGGAGGGGGCGGGTGTCCGGCCTCAGATGACGTGGCGGAGGGGAGACTCCCGGGAGTACTACGACGAGCCGGGGCTGACCGCGTTCTACGCGCCGGGGCCGCGGCTGGTCGCGGTGCTGATCGACGCGACGGGCGGGCCGCTGGTGCGGCTGCGGGACGTCGAACTGGTCGCCCGGGTGCCCTCCGAGGCCCGCGCCGACATCCACCGCCTCGCACTCCTGACCGGAGCCGAGGTGCGGGTGAACCGCCACGGGGAACCGGAGGTGCCGGCCTGGGGGCTGTCCGTGTGCGCGGCGCAGGAGTGGGGGCACTCCTCCACGGGGCACCGGGAGCGCCGGGACAACATGATCACCGGCCTCCTGGTCACCGGCCCCGAACTGGCCGGGGATCCCTGGAACACGGAGCCGGTCGCCGACTTGCCCCGGAATTCGTATGAGCGGCGGACGCCCCCAGTCCCGCCGTCGGTGACGGCCGGTCAGGACCGGCCGCGCTGGGAGTGCGCACCGCTGCGGGGGGTCGGTCCGCTGCGGTTCGGGATGAGCCCGCGGCAGGTGGCCGCCGCGCTGGGCGGCCGGGAGCCCGCCGGGCGCGAGGGCCATCACCCGTTCCGGCCGGGCGGGGGCCGCGACCTCGACAGGTGGGAGCTGGACCACGAGCACTACGACCACGTAGGGGTGAGCGCGCACTACTGGGAGGGCACGGACGGCCCCGAACTGAGCGCGGTGAGCGTCCACGGCCGCACCGGCCCGCAGGTCCTCTTCCAGGGAATCGAACTGATCGGCCGCCGGCCCTCCGTCGTCGAGGCGGAACTCTTCCGGCACGCCGAAGACCATCCGCTGGAACTCCGCTACGCCCAGCAGGGGAATGTGGGCTCGGTCGAGCTCAACGTGTGGGTACGGGCCGAGCGGGACGGAGACAGCACGATCACCGGGGCCGTGTTCTGCATCGAGCAGTGGGAGTACAGCGACGACTGACGCCGAGCCCGTCGCGGCAACCGCCGATCGGGTGGTGGCGGGGAAGGAGCAAGTGGCAAGGCTTTCGGGCGGTCGAATGAGGTATCCGACTCGCCGAGTGCGACCGCGTCGGCGACGGCCGCGCCGACTACTCCGGCAAGCACCGCCGCCACGGCGTCAACCACCGGGTCATCACCGGGCAGAACGGCAAACCCGTCCGGATCTCCCGCGCCCTGCCCGGTCGCACCCACGACCTGACCGCAGCCCGCGCCCACCGCATCGTCAAGACCTGCGCCCGGCTTCGCATCCCTGCCCTGGCCGACATGGCCTACACCGGCCCCGGCGGAGCGTTCGCAGTGCCGACCAGACGCCCACCCCGAAAGGAACTCGACAACAGACAGAGATCGCCGAACCAGGCCCGCGCACGACTTCGCTGTCGTCAGGTCAGGCGTCGGCGGCCGGCAGCAGTCCGCGTTCGGCGAAGACCTTTTTGGCGACGAAGGTGGCGTTCAGTGCTTTGGGGAAGCCGCAGTAGCCGGCGGAGTGCAGCAGGGCCTCGACGATCTCCTCGGGGGTGAGTCCGACGTTGAGCGAGGCGTTGATGTGGAGCTCGAGCTGGGGTTCGCAGCCGCCGAGTGCGGTGAGCATGCCGATCGTGATCAACTGCCGGTCGCGTGGCGCGAGTTGGGGTCGGCTGTAGATCTCGCCGAAACCCCAGGCGACGATCTGGTGGCCGAGTTCGGGGCTGATGTCGTCCAGCGCCTGCACGACCCGCTGCCCGGCCTCGCCGTCGATGCGGGAGAGCACCTCCATCCCGCGCTCGTAGCGTTCCCGACGGGCCTGCGCGTCGTTCGCGGCCGTGTTCATGCGCGGTGCTCCCCTCTCGCGGCCGCCCCGTCGGCGGCTGTCTCCGTCCCGGACGCCTCCCGTCCCGCCGGGCCCGGCGGGACGCTGACCAAGGCACAACCGTAGGACCTGGGTGTACCCCGGATCCGAAGCCGACACGCCTGGCACGGCGAGTGGCCGAGGGCCACGAGGAGGCCACGGAGTGGCTGCCGCCCGCGGCCGCCCACCGTCGCACCCACCCACCCGACCGACCGGCCTGCGGCGAGGACCCACTGGGCCTGAGGGTGGACGAGGTCGAGGCGGACGTGCTCCACCGCCCGGCTGCCGCCGCTCGTGGGTGAGGATCGGCCGGGCCGTCGGCGGGGAGTGGCGGGTGCCCGTCAGCGGTGGGTGCGTTCGAGGACGCCGCGGACGAACGCCGCCTGCCCCGCGTGCTGGTGGCAATCCGCGATGACGCTGACCAGGCGCACGCCGAGGGTGACGTGCGGGGTCCAGCGGGTGTCCACCACGCGGTCGAGGTCTTCGTCGGTGACGGAGGCGATGTGGCGCCGGGTGCGGGTGTGCACGGCGTCGAAGTAGCCGAGCAGGAGGTCGGCGGGGGCCCGGACGGCGGCGACCTGGTCGCTGTGGAAGCCGTATCCGGTGGCCTCGGCCGGGAAGGGCAGCCCGAAGCGGTCGCGCCAGCCGTCGGCCGTCCACACCTGGGCACTGTCGAAGGCGTCGGCGAGGTGGTCGTCCTGGACGCGGGTCAGGTGCCAGACCAGCCAGGCGATGGTGTTGGCGTCCGGATCGAGCCGGGCGGCGAGCTGCTCCTCGGAGAGCCCTTCGACAGCCTGGTTCACGGCTTCCTCGATCCGCCCGAACCCGTCCACCAGCAGCGCGGCACTGTTCATCCCTCCACGCTACGCGCCAAGCCGCATGAAAGGTTTTGCGCCATCTTGCGCAAGGCTCGGATGGCGGCGATGTGACAGGACGGCGGCCACCGGGAGACATCGTCCTGGCGAAGAAACGACCTTACTCCAATTCCCCGCTTCCTTCATCTCTTGAATGAAGAACGCGGAGCGAAGTCGGAAGAAGGCTTGATCGCGTCCATGAGCGAACAATCCAGGCGCTCTGCGTCACCACATGCATTCAAGCCGTGTTGGTATGTGGTCGAGCGGCAGCGCCACTGGTCGCTGCCGACCGCACACTGACGAAGGAGAAGGACATGGTCTCGACTCACCCACGCACCAGGGCCGCCCGACGCCCCATAGTGGTCCTCGGCGCGTTCCTCGCAGCGCTCCTCACCGGGCTGCTGGCCGGTGCCGCGCCGCACGCCCGGGCCGCCGTCCTCGGCGACGCCGCAGTGGCGGTCAGGGTCAGCGCCACCACCGACTTCGGCGATACCGTGCTGCTGTCCGGCAGCGCCCCGGAACTCGGCGGCTGGAACCCCGCGCAGGCGGTCGCGCTCACCACCGGCGCGGGCAGCTACCCGGCCTGGACGGCCACGGTCCACCTGTCCCCGGGCGCCACCGTGCAGTACAAGTACCTCAAGCGGTCCGCCGCCGGCGTGCTGACCTGGGAGGACGGGGCCAACCGCACCCTGACGGTCTCCCCGGACGGGCAGGTCGCGCTCGACGACCAGTGGGGAGTCCGCACCACCGCTCCGGTCACCGTCACCTTCCACGCAACGGCTCAGACCCAGAGCCTCTATGTCGTCGGGGACCGCCCCGAACTCGGCGGGTGGGACCCGGCCGAGGCCGTCCCGCTCGGCAACACCGCGAGCACCTACCCCGTGTGGACCGGCACCGTGCAACTGCCGCCGGGCGCCACCGTGCAGTACAAGTACCTGACCAAGAGCCCCGACGGCGTCGTCACCTGGGAGGGCGGCACCAACCGCACCGCCGTCACGCCCCCCACCGGAACGCTCACCCTGACCGACGCCTGGCACTGACGCTCCAGCCGCCGGGACCGCCGGAACTGCCCCCGGGCTCCGGCGGTCCCAAGTCTGCGATGCGGTGGTCTACCGGTAGTTGCGGCAGCGACCTGCGCAGCCTGGCACCCAGCTTGCGGCCGGGTGGACCGGCGGTCAGGACGTCGGCTGCGAACTGCCGCGAGGCGGGCCGGCCGGGTCCCTGGGTTCCGGAGCCGTCACCGCTCGCCCGCTACCTCGGGAGGGCGCCGTCCAGCAGTGGGGTCGGTCCCGGGGTCCGCTTCGCGGCGTGGCCGACGACGGCCGTCTCGACGTGGGTGATGCCCAGACCCGTCAAGTCCCGGGAGAGGAAGCCGTAGAGCGCCTCCAGGTCCGGGAAGTACGCGGCGGCGTGCAGGTTCGACGGCCCGGAGGTGGCGAAGGCGCCGTGCACCGCCGGGTGGGCGGCCAGCGCCCGGCCGGCGGCGTCCAGGTGGTCCGGGGCCACCCGGAGCAGGAACTTGGCCTCGATCGGCAGCCCGAGCCGGCGGGGGTCGACCACGACCTGGGTGACCAGCCGCCCCTCGGCCGCCATCCGGGCCAGCCGTCGGCGCACCGTGCTCTCCGGGTGGCCGCACCGGGCGGCGAGGGCCGCCGCGGGCATCCGGGCGTCGGGGGCGAGGGCGTCCAGGACGCACTGCTCCAGCGCGTCGGCCTCGATCCCGTACGGGCCCGGGGAGTGCGCGGACGCCGGCTCCGGTTCGGGCGGGGTGAGCGCCGCCCGTTCGACCGGGGCGAGCACCTGGTGGCGCCACTCCGAGGTCAGCCGGAACACGTGCAGGATCGTCGCGCTCTCCCAGGACTCCACCGCGCTGGTGGCGGGCAGTTGGCGGAACACCAGGCGGTCCCGCGACCCCGGCTCGGTGCGGGCGACCGCGAAGATCTCGTCGCCCGCGGTGGTGACGTCGATGAACGGGATGTCCTCGCGGGCCGCGAGCGCGGCCACGATCGGGTCCAGTCGGCCGCGCAGGACCCGGATCCGCAGGAACAGCGCCCCGGCGGACCCGCCCCGGCGCGGACGCGCCACCGGGGAGACCACCACCCGCACGGTGCCGTCCGCGATGAGCGCGCGCAGCCGGCGGCGGACGGCCGCGGCGCCGAGCCCGAGGACCCCGGCCGCCCGCTCCGCGGTCACCCGGCCGTCACACTGCAGCGCCGCCACCAGCCGTTGGTCGGTGCGGCTCAGTACCGAATCCGCCGCTTCTCGTGCCATGGAGAAGAGTTTCGCCCATTCCGGCGTCCGGCGGGGCCCGTTCCCGGTGCCGGGGCCGAACGATGGAACCCGTCCGCCGCACCGCCCCGCCCGGGCGACCGGCGGACCGGACCGCGGCACCCGCCCCGGCCCGTCCAGCTCCGATCGGCCCAGGAGGCACCGGTGCACGCTCCCGGACAACGGACAGCAGCGTCCTTCACCAGCGGCGGCACCACGTGCGCCGCCTGGCACTACCGGGGGACCAACGGCGGCTGCGTGGTCATGGCCGGCGGCACCTCGGTGACCAAGGAACCGGCCACCGACCTGTTCGCCGCCAGGTTCCACGCGGCCGGCTTCTCGGTGCTCGCCTTCGACCACCGGCGCTTCGGCGCCAGCGGGGGGACGCCCCGCCAGGTCGTCCGCGTCGACAAGCAGCTCGCGGACTGGGACGCCGCCGTCGCCCGTGCGGCCCGACTGCCCGAGGTCGACCCGGGCCGGATCGCGGTCTGGGGCTTCTCGCTCGCGGGCGGCCACGTCCTGCGCGTCGCGGCCGACCATCCGGAGCTGGGCGCGGCGATCGCCCAGACCCCGCTGGCCGACGCCCGGGCGATCGCCCCGCACGCCCTGCGCTCGATGACCCCGTCGGCCGCCCTGCGACTGCTCGGCCTGGCCGTCGCGGACCTGCTCGGCGGGCTCGCCGGGCGGCCGCCGCTGCTCGTCCCGACCGCCGGGCCCCGCGGCACGGTCGCCTCGCTGACCACGGCCGACGCGACGGACGGCGACCGGGCCCTGGACCCCGACGGCCGCCACACCGACTGGGAGCGCACCGTCGCGGCCCGGATCGCCCTGCAGATCGGCGGCTACCGGCCCGGCCGGGCGGCCGACCGGATCCGCTGCCCCCTGCTGGTCGTGGTCTGCGACCAGGACAGCAGCGCCCTGCCCGGCCCGGCCCTCCGCGCGGCCCGGGCCGCGCCCCACGCCGAGGTCCTCCGCCTGCCCGGCAGCCACTACGCCCCGTTCCTGACGGCGCACGAACCGGCCGTGCAGGCCCAGATCGCCTTCCTGCAAAGGGAGTTGATCGCACCGAAGACGACCTGAGGACACCCTGCGTACGGCCCGGGCCCGGGCAGCGGACCACCGCCCGGCCCCGCGCCGACCGGAACGGACCGCAATCGACCGTGGAACGGAAGGACAGGACATGATCATGGTGACCGGAGCGACCGGAACGATCGGGCGCGAGGTGACGCGCCTGCTGGCAGCCCGGGGCGTGGAGACGCTGGCCGTCACCCGCGACCCCGCCGCGGACCTCCCCCCGGGCGTGCGGCGGGCCGTCGGCGACCCGTCGCGGCCGACCTCGCTGGCACCGGCGCTCGAACGCGCCGGCGGTGTCGAGGCACTGCTGCTGAGCCCGCGCGCGACCGGCCGCGCCGCTGCCGAGCTCCTGACGCTCGCCGCCCGGCACGGGGTGCGGCGGGTCGTGGTGCTGTCGGCCGTCACCGTCGAGTACGGCGGCGGGTACCGGCGGTTCGCCGAGGAGTTCGAACGGGTGGAGCGGGCCGCCCGGGACGCCGGGCCGGCCTGGACGTTCCTGCGGTGCGCCGACTTCGCCGCGAACGCACTCGCCTGGGCCCCGCAGATCCGAGCCACCGGAGCCGTCCGAGGCGTGCACCCCGAGGCCGCCACCTCTCCCGTCCACGAACGGGACGTCGCCCAGGCAGCGGTCCGCACCCTCCTCGACCCCGGCCACGAAGGCCGGACCTACGCCCTCACCGGACCGCAGTCGCTCACCCAGCGGGAGCGGGCCCGTCTGATCGGTGAGGCCCTCGGCCGGGAGATCCCCTTCGAGGAGGTGCCGCCCGAGGCCCTGCGCCGCGCGATGCTCGCCCAGGGCCTGCCCGAGGACGTGCCGGACCGGCTGATCGGCTACTCCGCCGCCTGCCTCCGGGACCCGGGCCCCACCACGGACACCGTCGCCCGCCTGCTCGGCCGCCCGGCCCTGACCTTCGCCGCCTGGGCCGCAGCCCACACCGCCGACTTCGGCGGCTTCGAGCACCCCGAGCGCTGAGGCGGACCCACCGCGCTGCGCCCGGTCAAGACGATCACCCGCCACGGGCGCTCGGCCCTCCTCGTCCGCGGAACCTCCATGCGCGGTTTTGTTCAACCGTGTTGACTCCTGCGCGGAACGCCACCATATTTGGCACGTCTCAGGGACCTGTCGGCTCGATTCTCTGACGCACGGTCAGTTGTCGTCCTCCGCCCGCCCGTTCGCCCTGAGGAGCCCGAATGGCACCCGTACGCTTTCGACCGGCCGCAGCCGCGGTCGTCGGCCTGCTACTGAGCACCGTGGTCGGCCTGGCCGGGCCGACGCCCGCGCAGGCCGCCACGGCCACCAGCATCACCGTGGACGGCAGCAGGTCGGGCCTGACCTTCGACGGCGTCGGGGCCATCTCCGGCGGCGGAGGCAACTCGCGCCTGCTCGCCGACTACCCGGAGCCGCAGCGCGGCCAGCTGCTCGACTACCTCTTCAAGCCCGGCTACGGCGCGAGCCTGCAGCTGCTCAAGCTGGAGGTCGGCGGCGACACCAACTCCACCGACGGCGCCGAACCGAGCATCGAGCACACCCGCGGCACCGTCGACTGCAACCAGGGCTACGAGTGGTGGCTCGCCGAGCAGGCCAAGGCCCGCAACCCCTCGATCAAGTTCGCCGCGCTGTCGTGGGGCGCGCCGGGCTGGATCGGCGTCGGCAACTTCTGGTCCCAGGACACCATCGACTACCTGATGTCATGGATGGGCTGCGCCGCCCAGCACCACCTCACGGTGGACTACCTCGGCGGCTGGAACGAGCGCGGCTACAACAAGGGCTGGTACGAGAACCTCAAGAGCACCCTGGTCACCAAGGGCTACACCACCAAGGTGGTGGCCGCGGACGACAGTTGGGCCGTCGCCAACGACATGGCGACCGACGCGGCCTTCAAGAACGCCGTCGACATCGTCGGCACCCACTACCCGTGCGGCTACCTCGGCAGCTACACCACCTGCAACAGCACCGCCACGGCGCAGGGCCTCGGGAAGCCGCTGTGGGCGAGCGAGAACGGCTCCGAGGACACCGACACGGGCGCGCCCGCGGTGGCCCGGGCGATCAACCGCGACTACGTCGACGGGCGGATGACCGCCTTCTTCAACTGGCCGGTGATCGCCGCGCTCTACCCGAACCTGTACTTCTCCACCGACGGCATGTCGGTCGCGAACCAGCCCTGGTCCGGCAACTACAGCATCGGCCGCACCACCTGGGTCACCGCGCACACCACCCAGTTCGCCAAGCCCGGCTGGCACTACATCGACTCCGCGAGCGGCTTCCTCGGCGGCAACCGGGCCAACGGCAGCTACGTCACCCTGAAGTCCACCGACAACACGAACTACAGCACCGTCATCGAGACCGTGGACGCGACGGCCGCCCAGAGCGCCACGTTCACCGTGACCGGCGGCCTGTCCACCGGCCAGGTGCACGTCTGGGCCACCGACCTCGGGTCGGGCAACCCCGCGGACTGGTTCGTCCACCAGCAGGACGTCACCCCGAGCGGCGGCAGCTACTCGCTCACCCTCCAGCCCGGCCGCGTCTACACCGTGACCACCACCACCGGCCAGGGCAGGGGCACCGCCGCCCCGCCGGCCGCGGCCCCGCTCGCGCTCCCGTACTCCGACACCTTCGACACCCCGGCCGCCACCACCTCGCCGAAGTACTTCACCGACATGAACGGCGCCTTCCAGACCGTCCCCTGCGGCGGCGGCCGCGCCGGGACCTGCCTGCGCCAGATGGCCCCGCAGACGCCGATCCGCTGGACCAACGAGCCGTACAACGCCCCGTACACGATGGTCGGGGACGGCCGCTGGACCAACTACACCGTCTCCGCCGACGCCCTGTTCGAACAGACCGGCACCGTCGAACTGCTCGGCCGGGTCAGCCAGCAGGGCCGCAACAACAACGGCCTGAACGCCTACCACCTGCGGGTCAGCGACAACGGCACCTGGTCGATCGACAAGAGCGACACCACCTGGACGTACACCACCCTCGCCCACGGCACCACCGCGGCCCCCGGCACCGGCAGCTGGCACACCGTCGCCCTCACGCTGCAGGGCGCGACCCTCACCGCCGCCCTCGACGGTCGCACGCTCGGCTCGGCCACCGACTACAGCTTCTCCGACGGACGGGCCGGCCTCGGCGTGACCGGCTACCGGACCGAGCAGTTCGACAACTTCTCGCTCACCCCCGGCACCGCCTCCACGCTCACCGGACCGATCGCCTCCGCCCTCGCCGGCAAGTGCGTCGACGACAACGCCGACAGCAGCGCCAACGGCGCCCGGGTACAGCTCTGGGACTGCAACGGCGGCGCCTCCCAGGTGTGGACCCGGACCAACGGCAGCTTCACGCACAACGGCAAGTGCCTCGACGTCACCGGCCAGGCGACCGCCAACGGCAGCCCGGTCGAGCTGTGGGACTGCAACGGCGGCACCAACCAGCAGTGGATCCCGCAGACGGACGGCACCATCAAGGGCGTCCAGTCGGGCCGCTGCCTCGACGACCCCGCGGCGAACACCACCAACGGCACCCAGCTGGTCATCTGGGACTGCAACGGCGGCACCAACCAGCGCTGGACCCTTCCGTAACGGGACCCCGACGGATCTCCACCCGGCCGCACCTCCCGGCCACCCCGGCCGCCTCGAACAACACCGTTCGGGCACCTGCCCAGCGGGGCCCCGTCACCACGGGCCCCGCTGACGGGCCCGGAGGCGGCGCGGGTGCGGGCCGGCCCGGTGACGCTGCGGGCCGTGCCGCCGAACACCGGGGCGTGGAACGGGGCGACCGACCACCAGCAGGCATGGCCGACCGGCCCGTGCGGGTGGAAGAGGGCACGCCGACTGCGGATGCCTCCCGATGAAGGCCTGCGCCCTGCTGAACCCCGGCGACGCACTCGCCGAGGCCGGTGCCGCCCCCGCCGTCCGTGACGAGCCCGTCCGCACCCGTGCACCGGGCGGCCGCACGGGCGTCCCGATCGCGTCCGCGTGACGGCCGGGCCACGGTGGAAGTACCGCGCTCGTACGGCCTGCGGTGGAGCATGACGCGATGCCGGCGCCTGTGGCCGCCGTCGGCTTCCGTGAAGAGATGAAGCGTCGCGACCGGCGTGCCCACGCAGTGGGTCCGGTCAGTACAGTGCCGCGCCCATGGGGGAGGGCTCGCCGGTGACGTAGGCGCGGATCGCCGCCAGGTACGCGTGGCGGTGGACGCGTCCGTCGCGGTCTTCGTCCAGGGCGTCGAAGGCGGCGTCGGCGTTGTCGGCCGCGTTGCCCAGGGCCTGGCGCAGCGCGGTGAACTGCGCGCGGTCCAGGGCGCCGTCCTGGTCGAGGTCGACGAGGTCGAACAGGGCGCCCAGGGCGTACTGGCAGACGGTGTCGAACTTCTCCGCGTCCACCCAGGCCGCGTACTCCCGGTAGGTCATCAGGCCGTCGCCGTCGGCGTCCATCGCGGCCCAGGCCCGCTCGCCCAGTGCGCGGGCGGTGATGACGAGGGGGTCGTCGTCGGTGCGGCCGCTGGCCCGCTGCGCGCGGTCGATGCGGACGAAGTAGTCGTGGCGGGAGGCGGTGCCGTCGCCGTCGGTGTCGAGCATGGCGTAGACGCGGGCCTTGGGAGCGTGGGGGTCGGCGGGGGCCGGGCGGGGGGCGGTGCGGGGCAGCGGCATGTCGGTGGTGTCCTTCGGGGGCCGGGCGGAGGGGGTCAGTGGGTGAGGCGCAGGACGAGGGTGGAGTCGAGGGCGCTCTCGCCGGCCGGGCTGCCGCAGCCGGTGCCGGTGCTGGTGCCCACGGCGTTGAGCGCATCGCCCGCGAAGCGCCCGCTGTCGGGGGTGACGGTGCCGGTGACGATGAGGGAGGCGGTGCCGTTGACCTTCACCACGTCGGTGTGGTCGAACCGGAAGGTGGAGGTGGTCTTGTCGGCCCAGTGGACGGTGGTGGTGGAGGTGTCGCCGTGTTCGTCGCCGGTGCACTCGGCGGCCGGCATGGTCACGGTGCGCTCGAACGCGCCGGTGGCCGAGGGCGCTCCGGCGGCATCCACGCACTCCACCGTCCCGGTCATCGCCAGGGTGTTCCCCACGGGGAGGTCGACACCGCCGAGGCCGACCGCGGTGGCGAACACGCCGTGCGCTTTCAGCACGCAGGTGGCGTCGGTCACCGGCACGACGGGCTCCGCGTGGGCCGAGGCCCCGAACAGCAGCGGGGCTGACAGCAGCAGCGGAACGGCGGCCAGCACGGCACCGCGGGACGTGATCTTCATGAGGCGTTCTCTCTGATCGCTGGGCTTCAGGACGAGCACCAGGCGCGCCCGGACCGGGGCGCGGTTCTCCAGTGCCCGCTCATGATCGGCGATGGAGAGCTTCGTACTCTGACGACACGCCAGCCCGGCGGTAGGAGCCGGCCATGCCCTCAGAGCGGGCCTTTCACCTCGGCGCCGGATCGCCAAGCCTGGTCCACGCCGGCTTCGGCTTCGGCTTGGGCGGTCGGGCGCGCCGCCGCTTCCAGCCCGACACCCACGTGCAGCCGGACGGCCCGGTGGGGTTGGGCCGGTGGCGGGAGGACAGACTGTGGCCATGAACGTTGACCGCAGCCCGCTGGGGCAGCCCCTGTTCTCCTCCTCCGCCGTCGACGAGCCCGTCGCGCCCGACAGCCTGCCGCGTCGGCCCGTGGAGTCCTCGCCGTTCCTGGAACCGGCCCCCGCCCCGGCTGCGGCCGCGACGGTGTCCTCGAACGGGCGGCGCCCGCTCGGTCACGGCTACCTGGCCTCGCAGACCTGACCCCGGACGGCGTGCCGGAAGCGCAGGAAAGGGCAGCGCAGTATGGGCACGGCAGCAGTTGGCGTGCGTGGCGCACCTCGTGCCGGGTCCTCGGGGGTCAGGGCCCCGGCCGCTCGGCTGCTCAGACCACGCCCACCAGCACGATGACCAGGGCGGGCAGGGCGACGAAGACCGTGCCGAGGTAGACGCCGAGGATCCAGCGCCGTTCGGAGGCGAGGCGGGCGAGTTGCTCGGCGCAGCACAGCGGCACGGGGCGCAGCAACGGGATCACGTAGATCGCCACGATCGCGAAGAGGTTGTAGACCAGGTGCACGAACGCGGCCTGCAGTCCGATCTTCGCGTCCGGCCCGACGCCGGCGAAGGCGGCGAAGACCACCGTGAAGGTGGTGCCGAGATTGGAGCCGACCACGACGGGATACACCTGAGCGGGCGTCAGGATGCCCGTACCGGCGAACGGTACCAGCACCGAGGTGGTGATGGTCGAGGACTGGGTGACCACGGTGACGCCCATGCCGGTCGCCATGGCCAGGTACTCGTTGCGGCCGACGGCCTTGAGCAGGGCGTCCCGGGCCCGGCCGACCATCAGCAGCTTGAGCAGCGTGCCCAGGTAGCGGACCGCGACCAGGATCAGCGCGGCGCCGATCACGATGGTGAACAGCGGGCCGAGTGCGGCGCTGACCTGCGCGGTGCCGTGCACCACCGCGTGCTCCACCGGCCGGGTCACCGACCTGACGACGTTGAAGTGGGCGGGGTTCGGCAGCCAGTCGGTCCCGTACAGGGCGTCGGTCAGCGCGCGGCTGATGCGTTGCAGCGGGTGCCAGATCAGCTCGACCGGGAAGAAGAGCAGCAGCGCCAGCCAGTTGTAGAAGTCGTGGACGGTCGAGGCGCCCAGGGCCCGGCGGAATTCGGTGCGGTTCCCGATGAAGGTGAGCGCGACCAGACTGGTCGTCACCGTGGTGCCGACGTTCGCGCCCAGGATGATCGGGACGGCGCCCTCGATCGGCAGCGCGCCCGAGCCGACGGCGGTCACGGCGATGGCCGTGGTGGTGGTCGAGGACTGGATCAGCACCGTGCCGAGCACGCCCACGCTCAGCCCGACCCACGGGTTCGCGGCGAACGCGAACATGGTGTGCGCGGCGTCCCCGCCCAGCCCCGCGAAGCCGCGGCTGATGATGCTCACGGCGCAGATCAGCAGGTAGATCAGCCCGGCGACACCCAGCCAGCCCAGGACCGTCGTCCCGGCGGAGAGTCCGCCGGCTCCGTCCGGCTCGCTGCGGTCCGGCTCTCGGTCGGGGGTGGCGTCCGGCATGGGCCCAGGCTACGAGCCGCGGCGGCACGGCGGTCGCCGACACACCCGTCCGACGGTCCAACGGCCCGGGGTCCAGCGGTCCGGTGCCCCGGGCCGTGGTCGTAGGCCGTCACCGGTATGCCCCGCGCCATCGGACGGGTGGTGACCAGCGGTTCGATCAGTTCCCAGAGGCCACCGTCCGGCCCGCAGCCGATTCGGGGCAGGTGGACGGACGCCCCGAGCCACCGTGTGATCCCCGACGCCTCCGGGCGTGTCGTGTGCTTCGTGCGCGTCGTGTGTGTCCGTCAGCCCGGGGGGTCGTCGCGGAGCTGTTCCGCGGCGGCCTGGTAGGCGTCCGCGGCGCGGGCGAAGTAGTCGAACAGGACGGTGAGCTGGTCGGTGTCGTAGTCGGCCAGCAGTTCGCCGATCCGGGCTCGGGCGGGCGCCATGGCCTGGTCGAGCCCGGCGGGTTTGCCGACGGGTTCGACGATCACCTTGCGGCGGTCGTCCGGGGCGGGGGAGCGGCGCACGTACCCGGCTGCTTCCAAGCGGTCGATCAGGCGGGTGGTGGGGCCGGTGGTCAGCCCGGTGCGGGCGCCGAGTTCGCCGGGGGTCATCGGTCCGGCCAGGCCCAGGACGTTGAGCGCGTACAGGTCGGTGGCGCCGAGTCCGCAGGCTTTGGCGCTGGCGTGGCCGTGCAGCAGGACGGCGCTGAGGTAGCGGCGGTAGGTCTCACTGGCTCCGGGTGGCATGGCGGGCGTTGACACGGGGTTCCTCCCTCCCTAATCTCTTCTTCAAGGAAGAGAAATCCTCCAAGCAGATACATCTTCTCTGAAGCATCTGCATGGGAGAAGTTATCAGAGGGGGCGCCATGCGCACCGCCACCACCGCACGCACTGTCCGACGTGTTCCCGGCGCAACGGCCCTGACCGTCGCACCGGCCGCCGTCGGCGGCTACTTCTGGCTCGACGCCACGTCGTCCGATGTCCGCGCGCTCGGCGCGCGGTCCGCAGCACCCTGCGGCCGCTCACCGACGCCTGGGGCCGCGGCGACGCGGCCGGGTACGGCGAGCAGTTCACCGCGGCCGCCACCTACACCACCTACGTCGGCACGCACCACCAGGGACGGCAGGACACCGCCGACGCCCACCGCGCACTGTTCGACGGCTTCGTCAAGGGCGCCCGCCTCGCCGACTCCTTCCTCGCCGTCCGCTTCCACGGCCCGGACACCGCCGTGGTCACCAGCCGCAGCGACACCTACACCGGCAACCGAACCGGCCCGCGGCCGCGGACCTGACGAACACCCAGACCTACACGCTGGTGCGCGAGGACGGCGGCCGCTGGCGCATCGCCGCCTTCCACAACACCAAGCGGCAGAACGTGATGGAACGCCTCTCCTCCCTCCGGGACCCGGCCACCGCGCCGCAGGCCGAGAAGTGACCGCTGCACCCCGCCCAGCCGCCCTGCCCACCCCCGCCCACCCGAAAGGAATCTCAATGATCGTGTCAAGCCGTCTGCGTGACCGGCGGAGTGGAGGTGAACAGCCTCTTGTCACGCAGCATCGCCCAGAGCACGTCGACCCGGCGGCGGGCGAGCGCGAGCAGGGCCTGGGTGTGCAGCAGCCCTTCGCCGCGCTTCTTCAGGTAGTAGTCGCGGGAGGGGCCGGGCCGCATCATGGCGGTCTGCGCGGCCATGTAGAAGATGTGCCGCAGGCGCCGGTGATACCGCTTGGGCCGGTGGTAGTTGCCGGTCCGACGGCCGGAGTCCCGGGCGACCGGGGCCAAGCCGGCGTGGGAAGCCAGGCGGCCCGCGTCCAGGTAGCCGGACAGGTCGCCGACGATGGCCACGAACTCGGCACCCAGGACGGGGCCCATGCCGGGCATCGACTCGATGATCTCGGCGCGCTCGTCAGCGCGGAAGGTCTCGCGGATCTCCCGGTCGTTGTCCTTGATCCGTTCGTCCAGGGCCAGGAGGTGGTGGGCGAGGTCGCAGACCAGATTCGCAGCCCGCTTCTCGCCGGGCAGTTCGGTCATCTGCGACTGCGCGGCCTCCACCGCCTTCGCGGCGATGTCGCCCGGGTTGCGGACCTTGCGGCGCTCCAGCCAGGTGGTGAGCCGCTTGACGCCGGTCCGCCGCAGGGCGGCCGGGGTCTGGTACTCGGTCAGCATGACGATGGGGCCCTTGGCCGCGGAGTAGTCGAAGGCCCGCTCCAGGGCCGGGCAGATGCCGACCAGCAGATCGCGCAGCCGGTTGACCAGCCTCACCCGGTCGGCGATCAGGTCGGCCCGGTAGTTGGTCAGCACCTGGAGCGTGGCGACCAACTCGGGAGGCGTGTTCAGCCGGGCGAAGCCCTTCGGGCGCATGCGGGCCTGGTCGGCGATGACGCGTGCGTCCTTCGCGCCGGTCTTGCCCTCGCCGCGGTAGGCGCCGGACATGCGGTTGACGGTGCGGCCGGGCACGTAGACGACGTGCTGGCCGTGCGCGATCAGCAGGGCCAGGAGCAGGGTCGATGCGCGGCCGGAGATGTCCACCGCCCACCGCACGTCGCTGGCCTTCTCCCGGGCAGTGTCGATGAGTTGGAGGATCTGCGACTCGTCGTTGATCACCTTCGTCGAGAACAGGGTCTCGCCGTCGGCGTCAACCGCCACCGCCCAGTGGTGTCCCTTGCCGGCGTCGATGCCGACCCATATCCGCTCGTGAACCGCGCTCAAGCCCGTCGCTCCGTATCCACCGTGGCCAGCACTTGCGTGGCCCGAAGAACACTCCGCCGACAGGTCCCTAACCAGCGATGACCGCAGTTCTCAATCAGTGGTCGGAGCGCCCCGAAGAACCGGGCGGCCATTCCTTCCGAGCCACAAACGGCAACCCACCATCAGCCACACCCGGTCCTCCCGGACCGCCAACCATTCTTAGGGACCCGCCATGACCGCCACCCCCGCCGACACCGCAGCCGTCCAGGCCCTGCTGCGGCGCAGCGCCGACGCCTGGGCCGCCGGGGACGGTGCCGCCTACGGCTCCTGCTTCACCGCGGACGCCACCGACGTCACCTACGTGGGCACCGTCTACCGCGGCGGCCCGGAGATCGGCCGTGCGCACCAGGCACTGTTCGACAGCTTCCTCAAGGGCACCCGGTTGGACCTCGAGCTGATCGACCTGCGCTTCCACGGTCCGGACACCGCCGTGGCCGTCGCCCGCGGCGACGTGCGCAAGCGGACGGCGAAGGCCGGGCAGCTCGGCAAGGTCGCCACCTACACGGTGGTGCGCGAGGCGGACGGGCGGTGGCGGATCGCCGCCGTGCAGAAGACCGCGCGCCGGCCGCTGATGGAGGCGTTCTCCTTCCGCGCGCAGCCCGCGACCCGTCCCGCCGCGCAGTGACGCCGCTGCGCCGCTGCCCGCCACCACCCCGGCCGCAGACCTGCCCACCGCACTGGTCACAGGGGCGAGCGTCGGCACCGGCCGGGCGTTCGCCCACCGGCTCGCCGCCGACGAGGGCCTGCGGCGCGCCACCGGCCTGCTCGCGGACCGCCGCGTCCACCTGCTGGCCAACAACGCCGCGACCGCTGCTGCCGACCTTTCGCCCTCGGCGCACCCGACCGGACGGAGGAGATGCTGCGGCTCAACTGCCGGGCGCTGACCGTACTCTCGCAGACCTTCCCGGCCCGTGCCGACACGGCGACGCCCTGCTGGACGTCTCCTCCACACTCGGCTGGACGCCGAAGCCGGACCTCGCCGTCTACAGCGCCACCAAGGCGTACACCACCGCCCTCACCGAGGCGCTCTGGGCGGCGCACCGGTCCGACGGCGTCCGGGTGCTGGCGTCGTGCCCCGGAACGACCCGCACCGAAGCGCAGCCGCGCGAGGACGTGCCTGCCGCGCCGGTCCAGGCACCCGAGCAGGTCGCCGCCGCCCTGCGCGCGCTACGCCGGGGTACTGCGCCAACGGCCGTGTCGGGAACGGCCGCCCGCCGCCGCCTCCTCCTCCTCGCCGCCCGCCTCCTGCCCCGTCGGCGGACGCCGGCCCTGTTCGCGCGGTAGGCGCACGCGGGCGCGCGGTAGACAGCCGGCCCTGGCGGCCGGACGGCACGGCCGCTTTCCGAAGCAGCCCATCGAAGGTGCTCGACCGCACAGCGCACAGGACCCGACGGGCGCGACGCCACCTCCGCCGTGCCCGCCGGATTGGCCATCCGCACCACCTCGCGCTCGGGCGCCACCTGGACCAAGACCGTGTCCTATGTGGTGAGGATCGCCAGCCGCTTGTAGCAGCAGAGGGTGGCGGAGAGGCCGAGGAAGGCCACGTGGTTGAGGGGGTCGTATTCGTAGCGGTGGTTGAGCCTGCGGTAGCCGGTCAGCCACGACATCGTGCGTTCGATGCGGACGCCGATGCGTTTGCCGCGCAGCCGTTTTCACAGGTGGGGCACGCCGTACGCTTTGTCGGCGTGGAGTCGTCCGGGCTTTCGGTAGCGGTCGCCCCAGGTGTGCTGTCTCATCAGGTAGGTATCTGCGTACTCGCCAAAGTGCTCAGTCGGGTACAGATGAACGTGCTCAGCTTGGGGGCGAAGTAGGTATCGGCGTGGTGCCGAAGCGTGCGACGATTCTCGGATGAGGAGCCCTGATCCTTCACTTCGAAGGCGTTTGCTCGTGGAGTCGTTGACCGTGGTGGCGGCTGATCCGTCGGCTCAGCTGGCATGGGTGGACGAGTACGGTCTCCTGCCGGACGAGGTCGCACTGGACTTCGACCACGCCTTCCGCATGGCCGCGAGCCTGGTCGAGGACAGGGAGGTCAGCCGTGAGGTGCTCCCTGACCTGCAAGCGATTGATGCGGTCTTCGCCGGGATGAGTGGTCAGGAGAACTCGGATCGGTGGAGCAGAGAGGCCGTGGCGGTCGATCCAGGTTGGGGTCAAGCCCGGGAGCTATCCCGTCGGGTGCTTGTCGATCTGGTGGGCGAGTGGCGCCTGCCGATGCCGGAGATCCGCGTCGTTCGGTAACCGGTCAAGCTTCGTGCTGTCACGCTGCGTTGGCATCGCGTTCGATAGCCCTGGCGCTACACCAGTGCCTACCTCGACCCCGCCGGCCTCCACAGGCTGGGCGCCCGCTGCTACTGAACTTGAACTCGTGATGTCGGCCTGGGCGTCGGTGGACTGCGGGTCGTCTGTCGGAGGTAATCGGTAGCCTCCCGGCAGGACTTCACACAGACCGAGGACGGGGAGCATGGGAGCGAAGATCGCGGTGCTGGCCTATGCAGACGATGCGATTGCCAACCTGCTCCAAGGCGCGTCAAAGGGCGAGATCGACGGGGCTGCGGCACTGGTTGCTCGGGTTCGCCCCGGTCACCGCATCGATGCGGACAACGAAGAGGCTTGGGAACTGGCGGACGCGCTCTACCCGCCGGAGGGGACCATCTGCGCGCTATCGGCGCCGGGCCTCGACCTGGTCTGCGACCAGGAGGTCATGCTCGACCGGCCCTCGGAACTGCCGCAGCACCTGGTAGCGGCCAGCCAGGGCCGACGCCTCTATCTCCACGCCATGCACAGCGTCGTCGACTGGCTGGCCTTCGCAGTCTGGGACGACGGCAAACTCGTACGCTCACTGAGCCTGTCCCCGGACAACGGCATCATCGAGGACATCGGCGAACGGCTCCCGTTCGAGCTGCCGTACTGGGAAGGCCGGCACCCGGTGGAGCCCTATCCGCCCTTCGAGGACGAGGAGCCGTACCCGCTGCCCTTCCATCCCCTGGAGCTGGGCGAGCGAGCTCTGCTGGAGTTCTTCGGCTTCTATGTCGAAGGCTTCTCCGGCGAGGACGATGACACCCCCGAGCCGATGGTGGACATCTGGGACGTTGAACTGCATGGCTTCCGCGTGACAGCGACGTCGCAGGACGAGGCCACGGTCTGAGCCGCGCACTCCCGAAGGCTCAGCCCAGTGCCACCCAGGCAGCCGTCAACCACCGTCGGGGCGGTACTGGAACGTCTTCAGTCGGCGCTTCACCGCCCGGGTGATCTCCGCGAGGTTGGTCGCGGCGAGGTTGCCGATGTCGCGCTTGACCAGCGACCAGATCCCTTCGGTGGGATTGAGGTCAGGAGCATAGGTCGGCAACTGGAACACCGTGAGCCACTCGGAGTTCGCTTCGATACAAGTTTGCCTGTCGGGCCGGTGATGACCTGGTGGTTGACGCCGTGGCGGCGGTGCTTGCCGGAGTAGTCGGTGCGGCGGTCGCCGACGCGGTCGCACTCGGCGAGGGTACCGTCGATCAGGACGTACTCGGGGTCGGCGTCGCGCAGTGCCTGGGTCAGGCTGGGCGCCTTCCGGGCCAGTGGGTCGGTGACCTGGTGGACGTAGACGTGGGCGGTGCTGACGCTGATCCGGAAGCCGGCGGCGATCTGGGCGAGGGTGTCGTGCTTGCGCAGGTAGACCAGCGCGATCAGGGCGCGTTGGGACGGTGGGAGTTTGCAGCGGCGGTCACCCTCGCGGGTGGCGATGATCATGGTGACCCACTCGACGAGGGCGTGCGGCAAGTCCAGTGCGGCAGGATAGGTGACCAACGAGGCTTCCTGGCTGGCTGCTTGAGACGTGAGAGGGCGTTAAGTCCGTTTTTGGTAGAGGCCTCGTCGGGGCTGGATAAGCGTGCCTTGGCGGACGAGTCTGCCCAGACGGTTCCGGGTGACGTT
>NZ_JBIAVO010000010.1:212618-220940 GCF_042894345.1 Kitasatospora sp. NPDC001540 | reverse complement strand
GCGAGGACGCCGCGAAGTGCAGCACCGCCTCGAACGAGGAGTCCAGCACCTCGCCCGCGTCCTGGATCCGGCCCCGCACGAACTCCGCGCCCTCGACCTCCGAATTTCGACATCCACCGCTCGACTGATCGATCATCTTTAAACAACTCGACTGATCGATCATCTTTAAACAAGAAGAAACTCAAGTCAACATTCGATGGGGCGGTTTGGGGTCGGGGTGGCCGGTGAGACGACTGCGGACAGCGATCCGGTAGCGAGAGGAGTCAGACCATGACCGGCACGACCACCGCAACGGGGACCGGAACCGCGCCGCAGGAGGACGTCGTCGACGTCCTGCTGGCGCAGCACCAGCGGATCCGCGAGCTGTTCGCGGACGTCCGGGCCGCGCAGGGCGAGCACAAGCAGCAGGCGTTCGACGAGCTGCGGGCGCTGCTGGCGGTCCACGAGACCGGCGAGGAGCTCGTGGTGCGGCCCGCGGCCGAGCGCGCGGCGGGCAAGTCCGAGGTCTCGGCCCGCAACGAGGAGGAGGCCGAGGCCAACCGCGCCCTGCGGGACCTGGAGAAGCTCGACGTGGCGAGCCCCGAGTTCGACGCCGAGCTGGCCGCCTTCCAGCTGGCGGTCGAGGCCCACGCGCAGCACGAGGAGAAGGAGGAGTTCCCCGCGCTGCTGGCCTCCTGCGACCCGGAGCAGCGCCGGACGATGGGCCGCCGCCTGCTCGCGGCCGAGCGGATCGCGCCGACCCACCCGCACCCGGGCACCGCCGGCAAGCCGGCCCTGCAGTGGACGGTGGGCCCGTTCGCCTCCCTGCTGGACCGCGCCAAGGACGCCTTCGCCGACCACCGCGGCTGACGCACCCCGCCCGGCCCGTCCGGACGGCGCGGCGGCCCGCGACCCCTCGTACCCACGGGGGGCCGCGGGCCGCCGCGCCGCGTTCGGCGTTTGTCTCCCCGCTGCCCGGACAGGCGCCCGGCGAGGAGAGGAGAACGCCATGGGCAACAACCCGCAGCAATCGGAACTGCGCCGCAGCGCCAAGGGCGCGAACGTCCAGGACTCCGCCGCGGCGAAGGCGGACACCGCAGGAGGGCCGGGCCGGGAGGACGAGCACCCGACCGGGCAGGACAAGGGCGACAAGGGCGGCGGCCGCACCGGCGGCACCCCGCCCGAGCAGCGGCCCGACCATCCCTGACCGGCCCGGCCCGCCCCTGACCGCCCCGGCCGCCCCCGCCCCCGCGCACCCGGGCGTCCGACCGCGGTTGGACGCCCCGTCCGGGGGTAGCCGCCGCACATGGTGACCGTGGGTGTGGAAGAGGAGTACCTGCTGCTGGACGCCGCCACCGGCGTTCCGGTGGCCCGGGCCGAGCAGGTCCGGAAGGCAGCCGGCCAACAGCCGGGGATCGACGGGGACGAGGTGCAACGCGAGCTGCTGCAGGCGCAGTTGGAGGTCGCCACCCCGGTCTGCAGCACGCTCGACGAGGTCGGAGCCCACCTGGAGCGGCTGCGCGGCGCCCTCGCCGCGGCCGCCGCCTCGAGCGACTGCCGACTGGCCGCCTGCGGCGCCGCGCCCTTCGCCGACCGCCTGGCGGTGCCGGTCAGCGACACCCCCCGCTACCGCACCATCCACGCGGACGCCCCGCAGCTGACGGACGAACAGCTGATCACCGGCATGCACGTGCACGTCGGCGTCCCGAACCGCGAGGCGGGCGTCGCCGTCCTCGACGGCCTGCGTCCCTGGCTGCCGCTGCTGGTCGCGCTGTCCGCCAACTCGCCGCTGTGGAACGGCGTCGACACCGGCTTCGCCGACTGGCGGACGGTGATCTTCAGCCGGTGGCCGGTCAGCGGCGTGCCCCCGCACTTCGACGGCGCCGCCGACTACGACGCCCGGATACGCGCCCTGGTCGACACCGGGCTGATCGGCGACACCGGCCAGCTCTACTGGCAGGCCAGGCTCTCCGAGCGCTACCCCACCGTCGAGATCCGGGCCATGGACGTCCAACTCCGGGTCGACGAGGCCGTGATGCTGGCCGGGCTGGTCCGGGCGGTCGCCGCCACCCTGCTCGCCGACCCGCCCCGGACGTCCGCCCCGTCCCACCACGAGGCGCTGGCCGCCGCGGTCTGGTACGCCGCCCGCCACGGCTGCACCGAGCGGCTGTACGACCCGCACACCGGCACGCTGGACTCCCCGCCCGCGGTGCTGGACCGCGTCCTGGACACCCTCGGCCCCGCCCTGCGCCGCCACGGCGACACCCCGTGGGTCGAACCCCTCCTGGGCCGCCTGCTCACCGAGGGCAACGGCGCGGTCCGCCAGCGCCGCGAACTGCGCCGCGGCGGACGCGCCGGACTGGTCGACCTGATCAGCAGCGTCACCGACGGCACGCCCTCCGGGGAAGCGGACGCGGACCCCATGGCGTGAACCCGCGCACCGGGGCCCCGCGGGCGGGGCCCCGGTGGAGGGCTACCCCTCGTGCTGCTCCCACGCCGCCCGCCGCAGCCCGGCGTCCAGCAGGACGTCCACCGCGGTGCACGCCAGGGCCTCGGTGACGGACCGCAGGACCGACCGGGCCCGGGGGGAGGCCGCGGCGGCCGCGAACTCGGGGGTGTGGTCGGACCCGCCCTCGTCCATGATCGCGACGAACGGGTGGACGGCGGGCACCCGCGCGCTGACGTTGCCGATGTCCGAGGAGCCCAGCAGCACCCCCGGCCGAGGCGGCCCGAGGACGATGCCCGCCCGGGCCAGGTGCACGGCGAAGCGCCCGGACAGCGCCGGGCTGTCGCGGAAGTGCTCGTAGCGCACGGTGGCCCGCTCCACCGTCACCGTCGTGCCGGTCGCCGTGGCCACGCCCTCGGCGCTGGTGCGCAACTGCGCCGCCAGGGCGTCCAGTTCGGTGGTGGTGGCGGCCCGCAGTCCGAACTGCCCCTCGGCGAGGTCGGGCACGATGTTCGTCGCCGTGCCCCCCGCCGTGACGATGCCCTGCACGTGGGAGGCGGCCGGGAGCCGCCTCCCCAGCGCGGACAGCACGTTGAACAGCTCGATCAGCGCGGCCAGCGCGTCGATGCCGTGCGTCGGGTCGCCCGTCGGGTGGGCGGCCCGGCCGTGGAAGGCGACCCGGTACTGCTCCTGCGCGGTCAGCACCGCGTGCGTCCAGTCCTGGACGCCGGGGTGGAACATCAGCGCGGCGTCCACCCCGTCGAACACCCCCGCCTCCACCTCCAGGGCCTTGCCGCCGCCGCCCTCCTCCGCCGGGGTCCCGACCGCCAGCACCGTCCCGGCGTCCTCCGGCAGCACCTCGCGGGCGGCCAGCGCCGCGCCCAGCCCGGCCGCCGCGATCAGGTTGTGCCCGCAGGCGTGCCCCAGCCCGGGCAGCGCGTCGTACTCCAGCAGCAGGGCCACCGCGGGGCGGCCCCGGCCGGAGGCGGCGGTGAAGGCGGTCGGCATCCCCGCCACGTCCCGCCGCACCGCGAAGCCCGCCCGCTCCAGCTCGCCCGTCAGCAGGGCGGCGGCCCGGTGCTCGGCGAAGGCGCACTCGGGGTCGGCGTGCAGGGCGAGGGCCGTCCCCCACACCTCGTCCGACCGGCGGCGCACCGCCTCCCGGACACGTACGTGCAACTCGTCTCGGGTGTGTGGCACTTCGGCTCCCGGGGGCTCGACGCGGACCGTTCCGTCCACCCGTCTGCCACGCAACGCCGCCCCCACACCCGGGGGAGGCCGCCGACCCGCTCACAGGCGCAGCACGACCAGGGCGGTGTCGTCGGTGAGCCCGGCGGGCGGGACGAGGTCGGCGAGCAGGGCGTCGGCCAGCGGACCGGGGGCGGCGCGGCGGTGGCGGGCCAGCGAGCGGGCCAGCCGGTCGAGGCCCGCGTCGATGTCCTCGCGGCGGCGCTCGACCAGGCCGTCGGTGTACAGGACGAGGACGGAGCCCGCGGCGAACGCGGCCCGCGCCTGGGGGCGCCCGGCGTGCTCGGGCCGGGCGCCCAGCGGAGGGTCGGTGGCCCCGTCCAGGAACACCACCGACCCGTCCGGCCCGCACAGGGCGGGCGGCGGGTGACCGGCGCTGCTGTAGGCGAGGGTGCGGTCCGCCCAGTCGAGGAAGACCGACACGGCGGTGGTGTTCTCCGCCCCGTCCACGGAACGGGCGTACCGGTCGAGCACCTCCAGCGCCCGGGCGGGCCCGCCCGCGACCCGGGAGGCGGCCGACAGGGCGCTGCGCAGCTGTCCCATCACCCCGGCGGCGCGCAGCCCGTGCCCGACCACGTCGCCGACGGCCACCGAGGTGCGCCCGTCCTCGGGCAGGTCGACCAGGTCGTACCAGTCGCCGCAGACGTTCAGCGCACCGGCGGCGGGCCGGTAGCGCACGGCCGCCCGGTGGTCGCCCGGCGGGCGCAGCGCGGGCAGCATCGCCGCCTGCAGGTGCAGGGCCACCTCCCGCTCCCGGGCGTGGGCCCGGCGCAGGCGCTCGTTGACGTCCTGGAGCTCCCGGGCCCGGCTGTACAGCTCGGCCCCCAGGGACCGGGCCCGGCCGCTGTCGCGGATGCCGCGGGCCCTGATCAGCTCGGTGACCTCCTCGACCCGGTGCAGCAGGAGCACCACCTCCCCGTCCGGGCCCAGGACGGGGACGTTGACCGGACTCCAGTACCGCTCCTGCCACTCCCCGGGACGCTCCGGGTCCTCCACGTCGTAGCGCTGCAGGGCCATCGTGTCGCGCTCCCCGGTGGCCGCGACCCGCCGCAGCGAGGCGTGCAGGTTGCGCACGCCGGTGGCCGCCGGGTCGTTCGGGTTGTCCGGGAAGACGTCGAACAGGAAACGGCCGACCACCCGCGCGCGCTCGCGCCCCGACAGCAGCAGGTACGCCTCGTTCACGTCCGCGAACACCAGGTCGGGCGTGAGCAGGGCGGCCGCGCCCGGCAGGGCCTGGAAGACGCCCCGGTAGTCGATGACGGGTCCGTTCACGATCCACCTGCCGTACGCCGCCGGTTCCGGTCGAGGGGTGCTTCCACGATAGGCGCGGGAGCCCCGACCGGCCCCCGCGCATGGACCGGCGCCCGCCGGGCACACGCGAGGGCATGGCCACCAGGTGGACGACCCGCTCGACGAAGGCACGACGCGCGGCCCCGTACGCGGGAGCCGCCCTGGCGGTGACCGCCGCCGCCCTGGCGGGCGCCCGGGCCGTCGGCCCGGCGGGCCCGTGGTACCGCTCGCTGGACAAGCCCCGCTGGCAGCCCCCGCCGTGGGTCTTCCCGGCCGTGTGGACCCCGCTGTACGCCTCGATAGCCTGGAGCGCCGGGCACGCGCTCGGCCGGGTCGACGGCCGCGAACGCACCGCCCTGGCCGCCGCGTACGGAACGAACCTGGTGGTGAACGCCGGGTGGACCTGGCTCTTCTTCGGCCTGCGCAGCCCCGCCGCCGGAGTCGCCGGCTGCCTCCTGCTGGACGCCGACACCCTGCGCCTGATCCGGCGGACGGCCCGCCGCGACCCCGCGGCCGCCACCGCCCTCGCCCCCTACGCCGCGTGGTGCCTCTTCGCCACCGCGCTCAGCGCCTCCCTGGCCCGCCGCAACGGCTGAGCCCGGTCCCGCACGGCGGTGAAACGGCGGCGGACCCGGCGGCGGGACCCGGCCCGTCCGGGCGTTTCCGGCCCCGGAGGCGGGAAAGACGCGGACGACCGGCCGCCCCGCACCGGCGCGGCCCGGCCCACTGAGGAGAGGTGGATCCGATGGCACCCCACGAACCCGGCACCCCGGCCCCGGGCCCCGGCGGCCCGGGAGGCTCCAGCGGCCGCGAGCAGCGGGCCGGGCAGCGCACCGTCCCCGGGACCGCCTCGGCCCGCGAGGGCTACGACCCGGGCACCGGAACGGCGGCCGGCGACCCGCTCACCGGCGTCGAGGCCGACCCCCGGGACGAGGCCGACCGCGACGAGGAGGACAGCGCCCTGGAGCCCCCCGAGCAGCGGGGCTGAGCCGCCGTGCCCGCGACGCCCGGCTACGCCGTGGCCGCCTCCGGTGCCTGGTTCGACGAGGAGGACAACCGGCGCCTGCCCGCCGGTGAGGCGCACGCCTGGGAGCGGGGGACCAACCAGACCCTGTGCGGCCTGTCCCTGCACCGCTCGCAACTCCTGCGGTTCCCGCACGTCGCCTGGCCCGACGTCCGCCCGGACACCGGCGGCGCCGCCGACCGCATCCAGCGCGTCTGCCCCCGCTGCACCGCCGGAGCCGCCCGCGGCCGGGGCGGCGACCGCCCGTGGACCCGGCGGGCACCCCGCCCCTGAGCGCGGAGGGCCGGGGCCGCAGGGGCCCCGCCCGCAGGGTCGTCGACCGCCGCGCGCCGGGACGAATCGTGGCATTCGGGGTAGTTTCGCCACGGGGGCCTCACACCACGGAGCTCGCATGGACCGCTACCCGCCCATCGCCGAACACGGCCTCGTGGGAGACCTGCAGACGGCTGCCCTGGTCTCCTCGCAGGGCGTCCTCGACTGGTTCGCCTCGCCCAGGTTCGACTCGCCGAGCCTGTTCGCCGCGCTGCTGGACCACGACCGGGGCGGCTACTGCCGGCTCGGGCCCGACCTCGGCGACGACGTCACCTGCCGCCAGCTGTACTACCCGGACACCGCCGTGCTGGTCACCCGGTTCATGTCGCCCGACGGCGTCGGCGAGGTGCTCGACTGGATGCTGCCGCAGGACGAGGACCGGGCGAGCGACCGCCACACGGTCGTCCGCCTGGCCCGGACCGTGCGCGGGACGGTGCGCTTCGAGTTCGACTGCGCCCCGCGCTTCGACTACGGCCGCGCCCGGCACGAGGTCCGGGTGGACGGCGCTGACGCCGTCTTCCACGGACCGGACCTCACCCTCCACCTCAGGTCGACCTTCCCGGTGCAGCAGCAGGGCACGGACGTGGTCGGCGCGGTGACCCTGCAGGCCGGGGAGCAGGCCGGGATGGTGCTGACCACCTGCGCCCCCGGCGGCGCGGCGCCGTCGCAGCCCACCGTGCCCTGGCTCACCGAACAGCTGTGGAAGAGCGTCGACTTCTGGCAGCGCTGGGTCCGTCAGTCCCGGTACCGCGGCCGCTGGACCGACATGGTGCACCGCTCGGCCATCACCCTGAAGCTGCTCACCTACGCCCCGAGCGGCGGCCTGGTCGCCGCGGCCACCATGGGCCTGCCGGAGCAGGTCGGCGGCGAGCGCAACTGGGACTACCGGTTCACCTGGATCCGGGACGCCTCGCTGTCGGTGCGGGCGCTGCTCGACCTGGGGTTCACCGACGAGGCGATGGCCTTCACCGGCTGGCTGGGCGACCGGCTCCGGGAACGGCTCGACATGCCGGGCGAGCGGCTGCAGATCATGTACCGGGTGGACGGCGACCCCGAGCTGTCCGAAGAGGTCCTGGACCACTTCGAGGGCTACCGCGGCTCCGCCCCGGTGCGGGCCGGCAACGCCGCGATGGACCAGCTGCAGCTCGACATCTACGGCGAGGCGCTCTACGCGCTGTCCGAGGCCCGCAAGTTCGGCGTCCAGCCCGGCTACCACGGCTGGCAGGCGGCCGCGCAGACCCTCGACTGGCTCGCCGACCACTGGGACCGCCCGGACGAGGGCATCTGGGAGACCCGCGGCGGCCGCCAGGACTTCACCTTCAGCCGGGTGATGACCTGGGTCGCGTTCGACCGCGGACTGCGCCTCGCCGAGGAGTTCGCCCGCCCCGCGGACATCCCGCGCTGGCGCGAGGCCCGCGACACCGTGCTGCAGCAGATCATGGAACGCGGGTGGAGCGAGCGGGAGCGGGCCCTGGTCCAGCACTACGGCAGCGACACCCTGGACGCCTCGCTGCTGGTCATCCCGCGGGTCGGCCTGCTGGGCGCCAAGGACCCGGTGTGGCTGTCCACGCTGGACGCGATGGACCGCAAGCTGGTCTCCGACAGCCTGGTCTACCGCTACGACCCGGCCGCCTCCCCCGACGGACTGCGCGGCTCCGAGGGCACGTTCAGCCTGTGCTCCTTCCTGTACGTCGACGCGCTCGCCCGCGCGGGGCGCCTGCGCCAGGCCCGCTACGCCTTCGAGAAGATGCTCACCTACGCCAACCACGTGGGGCTGTTCGCGGAGGAGATCGGCCCGTCCGGCGAGCAACTGGGCAACTTCCCGCAGGCGTTCACCCACCTGTCGCTGATCATGGCGGCGACCACCCTGGACGAGGCGCTCGACCGGGCCTACCGCCGCTGAGACGGCTCCCGCCCCCGGCGGGGGGGGGGGGGGGGGCCCCCCCCGCCGCCGGGCGCGGGCGCCCCGCGGGCCGCCCCCGGCCGGCCCGCCCCGGGGCGCGGGCGGCGGGGGGCGGCCCCC
>NZ_JBIAVO010000010.1:187663-212612 GCF_042894345.1 Kitasatospora sp. NPDC001540 | reverse complement strand
GTACCCCCCCCCCCCCCCCCCCCCCCCCCCCCCCCCCCCCCCCCCCCCCCCCCCCGGGCGCCCCCCCCCCCCCCCCCCCCCCCCCCCCCCCCCCCCCCGCCGGGGCGAACTGCTCCGGCGAGACGCGGCGGCGGAAGACGTGGTACGTCCAGCCCTGGTAGGCGAGCACCACCGGCAGCAGCACGACCGCGACCACGCTCATCACCTTCAGCGCGTAGCCGCCCGAAGCGGTGCCGTCGACGGTGAGCGAGTACGCCGGGTCGCTGCTGGAGACCATCACCCGCGGGTGGAGGTCGGCGAACAGCGACAGCACGCAGGTGGCCACGGTGAAGCAGGTGGCAGTGAACGCCCACCCCTCGTGACGGGTGGTCACCAGCCAGTACGCGGCCAGCACGGCCAGGATCGCGAGCAGTTGCACCACGCCCGGCAGCACCCCCTTGCCGGCCACCGACCTGGTCCAGGGCAGCAGGACCAGCACCGCCACGGCGGTGACCGGGGCGACCGCCCGGCCGACCCGCCGGGACCTTTCCCGTACCTCGCCGGTGGTGCGCAGCGCCAGGAAACAGGCCCCGTGCAGGAGGCACAGCAGCAGCAGGGTGAGCCCGGTGAACACCGCGTAGCCGGAGAACAGGTCGCCGAACGACCCGGTGAACTCCTCGTCCGGGCCGATCGGGACGCCGTGCAGCAGCCCGCCGAGGGCGACGCCGACGAAGAACGGCACCAGCAGGCTGCCGAGGGTCATGGCGCAGTCCCAGCCGAGCCGCCAGCGGGCGCTGTCCACCTTGCCGCGGAACTCGAAGGACACGCCCCGCAGGATCAGCCCGACCAGGACCAGGAGCATCACCAGGTAGTACGCCGAGAACATGGTGGCGTACCAGCCGGGGAAGGCCGCGAACATGGCGGCCGCCGCGACGACCAGCCACACCTCGTTGCCGTCCCACAGCGGGCCGACGCTGTTGACGGCGGCCCGCCGCCCCGCCTCGTCGCGGCCCACCAGGGTGTGCAGCAGCCCGACGCCGAGGTCGAAGCCCTCCAGGACGAAGAACCCCGTCCACAGCACGGCGGTGAGCAGGAACCAGAAGTCGGCAAGTCCCATGGCGCGGGCCTCGGTTCAGTAGGTGAGGGCGGGCAGGGGCGCGTCGTCGGCCGGGGCCGGGTCGAGCTCCCGGCGGGCGTGGCGCAGCATCAGGAGGACCGCGACCACGGCCAGCGCGGCGTACAGCAGGAAGAACACCAGGACGCTGGTCGCCACCGTCGCGGTGCCGACCGACGGCGAGACGCCGTTCCTGGTCAGCTGGATGCCCTGGACGATCCACGGCTGGCGGCCGTTCTCGGTGAGCAGCCAGCCCGCGGTGTTCATCAGGAAGGGCAGCGCGACCACCCACACCGCGGCGCGTTGGAAGGCGCGCGCGCCGCCCAGCTTCCGGCGCCGCAGCAGCCACAGGCCCCAGAGGGAGACCAGCAGCACGACCACGGCGAGGTAGGCCATCACGCGCATCGACCAGTACTGGACGAAGACGTTCGGCACGTAGTCGCCCGGGCCGTACTGCGCCTGGTACTGGCCCTGCACGGCGTCGAGGCCGAGCACCTGGCCGTTCCAGTGGTTGGTGGCCAGCAGCGACAGCAGGTGCGGGACGGCGATCACCTTGGTGGGGGTGCGGTCGTCGTTCCCGCCGCCGATCTGGAAGAGCGAGAACGAGCAGGGCTGGCAGGTGGTCCACTGCGCCTCCGCCCCGGCGATCTTCATGGGCTGGAACTTGCCCTCGGTGACGCCGAGTTCACTGCCGACCAGCATGGCCAGCAGCAGCGCGGGCACCAGCACCAGCAGCGCCAGCCGGGCGGAGGCGTGGAAGACCTGCGGGGTGCGGCCCCGGCGCAACTGCCAGGCGGAGACGGCCAGCATCACCACCGCACCGGTGACCAGCGAGGCGAGCAGGACGTGCAGGTAGCCGCGCAGGAACACCGGGTTGGTGAAGAGCGCCCACACGTCGGTCAGCCGGGGGCGCCCGGTCGCGGGGTCGGTGGTGTAGCCGACCGGGTGCTGCATCCAGGAGTTGGCGGCCATGATGAACGCCGCCGACAGCGCCCCGCCCACCGCGACGGCCCAGATGGCGGCCAGGTGGACCCGCCGGGGCAGCCGGTCCCAGCCGAACAGCCACAGTCCGAGGAAGGTCGACTCCAGGAAGAACGCGGCCAGCCCCTCCATCGCCAGCGGCGCGCCGAAGACGTCGCCGACCGTCCGGGAGTACGCCGACCAGTCCATCCCGAACTGGAACTCCTGGACCAGCCCGGTGACCACGCCCACCGCGATGCCGATGACGAGCAGGCCCCCGAAGAACCGGGTCAGGCGCAACTGCCCGGGCGCGCCCGTGCGGTGCCAGGAGGTCTGCAGCAGGGCGGTCAGGAACCCCAGGCCGACGGTGACCGGCACGAACAGGAAGTGGTAGATCGACGTCATGCCGAACTGCAGGCGGGCCAGGTCGAGTTGGTTCAAACTTCCCCCTGTCGGGCACGGTCGGGACGAGACCGGACGCGCCGCTCCCGCCGGAAGTGAAGCACGCCCCGGCGCACGCCCGGCGCGGTGACACCGCCGGACCCACCCGAACGGCCGAACCCCCGGACCGCCGCGGACCGCCCCGCGCCGCGCTCGCCGTCCCCGCCCGCGCGCTATAGCTTTTTTCGGGTGCCGCCCGTTCCGGAACGGACCGGCCGCACCCCACCCGAACGGAGAACGCGATGCCGAAGCCCTCGCAGATCGACGCACTGGTCATCTTCGGCGCCACCGGGGACCTGGCCAAGCTGGAGACCTTCCCCGCCCTGGTGGGGCTGGTGGAACGGGGAGTCCTCGACGTGCCCGTGGTGGGCGTGGCCAAGAGCGGCTGGGGGCTGGAGCAGTTCCGCGCGTACGCCGCCGCCTCGCTCACCCTCAACAGGATGGACCCGGACGCCCCGGCCGCCCGGAAGATGCTCGGGCTGCTGCGCTACGTCGACGGCGACCTCGACGACGACGCCACCTACACCGCCATGGCGGAGCAGATGGGCGGCGAGCGCGGCCTGTACTACCTGGAGGTGCCGCCGCCGCTGTTCGGCCGGATCGCCGAGGGCATCGCCGGAGCGGGCCGGGCCGCGGGCGCCCGCATCATGGTGGAGAAGCCCTTCGGCCACGACCTGGCCAGCGCCCGGGAACTCGACGCGACCATGCACGAGCACTTCCCCGAGGACGCCGTCTACCGGGTCGACCACTGGCTGGGCCTGGACCCGCTGGAGAACGTGCTGTTCGCCCGGTTCGCCAACTCCGTGATCGAACCGCTGCTCAACCGCACCCACGTGGAGAGCATCCAGATCACCATGGCCGAGTCCTTCGACGTCTCCGACCGCGGCCGCTTCTACGACCGCACCGGCGCCGTCCGCGACGTCGTCCAGAACCACATGCTCCAGGTCCTCGCCAGCGTCCTGGCCGACCCGCCGACCGGCAACGGCCTCGACTCGTGGCGCAGCGCCAAGGCCGCCGCGATCGGCTCCCTGCGACCGCTGACCGCCGACCGCGTGGTGCGCGGCCAGTACGAGGGCTACCGGGACGTCGAGGGCGTCGCGCCCGGCTCCACCACCGAGACGTACGCCGCCGTCCGGCTGGCCGCCGACTCCTGGCGCTGGGCCGACGTGCCGATCCTGATCCGGGCGGGCAAGTGCCTGCCGGTCACGGCCACCGAGGTGCACGTCCGCTTCCGGGACGCCCCGCACGACATCTTCGGACTCCGCGGGGGCGGCCGGTCCAACGCGCTGAGGTTCCGGATCTGGCCCGAGACGCAGGTCGGACTCACCCTGATCGGCAAGGAGCCCGGCGGCGGCTGGCGGCCCAAGCAGGAGGAGCTGTCCTTCAGCGAGATCCCCGGCTCCGACATGCGCCCCTACGACCGGCTGATCGGCGCCGCCCTCGACGGCGACCGGTGGCTGTTCGCCCGGCAGGACAGCGTGGAGGCCGCCTGGCGGGTGATCGACCCGATCCTCGGCGACGCCGCCCCGCTCCACCCGTACGCCCGCGGCAGCTGGGGGCCGAAGGAGGCCGACGGCCTGCTGCCCGACGGCGACGCCTGGCACGACCCGGCCTGACCCGCCGCACCGCGCCCCCTCCGGTCCGGCCCACCGCCGGGGCGCGCCCGCCGTCGGCCGCCGGGGAGGCGTGCACCGCTCCCGGTCGGGCAGGCGTGCGGGGAGCCGGAAGAACCGGTGGACCAGCAACAACACGAGGAGCCCGTCATGACCGACCCCGACCGGAAGCCCGAGACGCCCGACCTGCCGCCCGCGGCCGGGACGGAGGTGCCCGACACCGGCACCGGCCCCACCGCCGACGAGGAGGGCCGCGACCCGACCGAGGGCCCGACCTCCGAGCAGAACCGCACGGCCGCGGAGACCACCCAGGCCGAGGGCGGGGACGAACCGCCCGACTGACCGTCCGTCCGACCGACCGCCGAACGCCCGCCCCGCGCGGGCGGACCAGAGCAGCACCGAGGAGTAGCGGATGACCGAGTACGAACGCTCCCGCACCATGCCGGCCCTCCCGGAACCGGTCTTCGACGAGGCCACCGGCCCGGGACGGCTCGACACCTGGATGCCCCGCGGCCTGCACGTCCGGGCCGACGACCCGCCCGCGGCCACCGTCCACCAGGACCGCGGCGGCACCGACGAGCCCGCGCTGCTGAGCACCCGGCGCGAGCAGCTGCGGATGGAGTGGGGCACCCGCGAGGACGGGCGCTACGCGGGCTGGCTGCAGGTGGCCGGCCTGGACGGCGGGACCAGCGAGGTGACCGTCCACCTCTCCTTCTTCGACGAGGACTCCGCGCCTCCGGCGGAGACGGTCGAGCGGGAGCTGGAGGAGAGCCTGGCCCGGTTGGAGGAGCAGGTCCGCCTCCGGGCCGACAGCAGCGGCTGACCCCGGGGCGGCCGGGACCGACCGCCCCGGACCGACCGGCCCGGACCGACCGGCACGGCGGGACAGCGCGGCCGGACGGGTGGCGGGGCTGGGCCGCACGGGTGGCCGGGCCGCGTCGCGGGACGGCGTGCGGCGGAGCGGGCGCCGCGGCGGGGGAGAGTACGTCTCGGCCCACCCCGGCCCCGTGCCGGGACGCACCCGACGGGGTGAAACAGCGTCCCGCGGCCACGCCGTCCGCACGGACACCCCGAATCACCGGTGCCGCCCCGCCCGGGGCGGCACCCCCGAACCGAGGAGTCGAGATGTCCCGCACCCGCAAGTACTTCGCCGTCGTCGCGCTGGCCGCCACCGCCGTGCTGGGCACCGCCGGAGCGGCCTCCGCGTCCGCCGGGGCCGAGGGCGTGGCCGTCGGCTCGCCCGGCGTGCTGTCCGGCAACCTGATCCAGATCCCCGTGCACATCCCGGTCAACGTGTGCGGCAACAGCGTCAGCCTGGTCGGCGCGCTGAACCCGGCGTTCGGCAACCACTGCGCCAACATCGGCTGACGCCCCGACAGCCCGCGGGCCCCTCCCGGAACGTCCGGGAGGGGCCCGCGGGCTGTCGCGACCGTTCGGCCGGGGTTCAGGAGGGCGCCGGGAGGTAGTCGAACCAGTCGAAGGCGACGGTGCCCCCGGTGGCGTACAGGCCGATGACGCGCCCGGTGAAGCCCGCCGCGACCTCGGTGGAGAGGTAGCGCCCGTCCAGCTCGGCGAGCGGCTGCGCGCCCGGGGCGTCGGGGGCGCCGAGCCAGTAGGCCAGGGTGTCGGGGCCGAAGGGTTCGGTGCCGGCGAGTTCGGGGGAGGCGGGCACCAGGTCGGTGGTGCGGACCGTCAGGGTGAGGGTGAGCGGGCCCGGCGGCACCGGGCGGCTGGCCAGCACCTGGCGCAGCGGGCCGATCCGGGCGACGACCCGGACCTCGCCCGCGTCGGCCTCCAGGTCGTAGTGGTGCGCCTCGTCCAGGCGCACGCTCAGGCCGCCGCGGCCGGTGCCCGGGTCGAGCCGGGTCGAGGCGCGGCAGTCGTGGTGCTGCTGGCGGCGGCCGAGGAAGGTGTGGCCGGGCCGGTCGAGGGTCGGGCCGGTGGCGGTGAGGGAGAGCCAGCCGGGGCGCGCGGTCAGCGACCAGGAGTCCTCGGGGCGGGCGTGCGGGGAGATCCACTGCGGGGCGAGCGCGGGGGCGTCGAAGTCGTCGCGGACGGGCGGGGCGGGGAAGGGGTGCCAGGCGCCGCCGGGCGCGGGGTGCTGCTCCTCCACCGGGGCGACGACCGGCCAGCCGTCCTCGTCCCAGGTCACGGGGGTGAGGAAGGTCTCCCGGCCGAGCACGTGGTAGTTGGGCGAGAAGCCGCGGGGCCGGGTGCCCAGCAGCACCATCCACCAGCTGCCGTCCGGCGCGGTGACCAGGTCGCCGTGGCCGGTGCTCTGGACGGGCCGGTCGGTGCCGCTGTGCGAGAGCACCGGGTTGGCCGGGGCGCCCTCCCAGGGGCCGCGCGGGGAGCGGGCCCGGGCGACCGAGACGGCGTGGCCGCGCTCGGTGCCGCCCTCGGCGATCAGCAGGTACCACCACTCGCCGATCCGGTACAGGTGCGGGGCCTCCGGCCACTTGAGGCCGGTGCCCGACCAGGTGGGGAACGGTCCCTCCAGCACCTTCCCGGTGACCGGGTCGATCCGGGAGAGGTGGATGCCGGGGGCGGTGGAGGCGGCCCAGCAGGTGCCGTCCTCCTCCCAGGCCAGGTCCGGGTCGATCCCGGGCAGGTCGATCCAGACCGGGTCCGACCAGGGGCCCTCGGGCCGCTCCGCGCTGACGACGAAGTTGCCGCCCGCGGTGACGTTGGTGCAGATCACCCAGAAGCGGCCGTCGTGGTGACGGATCGTCGGCGCGTAGAGGCCGCGGGAGGCGGTGCTGCCGGGCAGCGGCAGCGGCAGCTGCCCGGGGCGGTCGAGCACGTTGCCGAGCTGCCGCCAGTGCACCAGGTCCCTGCTGTGGAAGACCGGCAGCCCGGGGACGTACTCGAAGCTGGAGCACACCAGGTAGTAGTCGTCACCGACCCGACACACGCTGGGGTCCGGGTGGAACCCGCTGATCACGGGGTTGTCGTACGTCCGCACGGGGCGGTCCTTTCGATGGGCTGTGCGTGCCGCCGGTCAGCCGAGGGCGATCGCCGTCCACGACACCGGGGGCAGCTCGATGTCGAGCACGCCGTCGGCGAGGACGGCGCTGGTGTTCGCGGCCGGGACGACCCGGTGCTGGTCGGCGAGCGTGTTCTTCGCGTACGGGTCGGCGTCGGCCAGGGTGAGCGCCTCGACGACGCGCTCCAGGCCGAGGTCGCGGACGTCGACGGTGACCCGGGCCGGTTCGGACAGGTCGCGGTTGACCAGGAAGACCGCGGCCCGGCCGTCGTCGACGGTCGCGACGGCGTCGACGAGGGAGGCCTCGCCGTGCCGCGCCGTCAGGTAGGTCGGCGCGTCGATCACCGGCCGGAGCACCTCGCCGGAGGCGAGCCGGCTGGTGATCGAGAACGGGTGGAAGGTGGTCTGCCGCCAGGCCGGGCCGCCGGGCTCGGTCATGATCGGGGCGATCACGTTGACGAGCTGGGCCAGCGAGGCGGAGGTGACGCGGTCGCTGCGCTTGAGTAGCGTCATCAGCAGGTTGCCGACGACCACGGCGTCCGCGACCGTGTAGACGTCCTCCAACTGCCGCGGGGCGTAACGCCATTCGTCGTTGACCTCGTCGGAGGCCTTGTGCTCCTCCAGGTACCAGACGTTCCACTCGTCGAAGGAGATGTTGATCTTCTTCTCGGAGCGCTTCTTGTGGCCGACGTGGTCGGCGGTCGCGAGCACGGCGTCGATGAAGAACTCCATGTCGACCGAGGAGGCCAGGAAGGAGCCGAGGTCGCCGTCGTGCACCTGGTAGTAGGCGTGGCAGGAGACGTAGTCGACGTGGTCGTAGCTGTGCTCCAGGACCGTGCGCTCCCAGTCGCCGAAGGTCGGCATGCCGGAGCCGGAGGAGCCGCAGACGACGAGTTCGAGGTCCTTGTCGGCGGCCTTCATCGCGGCGGCGGTGCGGGCGGCGATCTTGCCGTAGTCGTCCGCCGACATGAAGCCGGTCTGCCAGGGGCCGTCCATCTCGTTGCCCAGGCACCACATGCGCACGTCGTGCGGCTCCGGCGTGCCGTTGGCGATGCGCAGGTCGGAGAGCGCGGTGCCGGACGGGTGGTTGGCGTACTCGAGCAGGTCCAGGGCGGGCAGGATGCCGCGGGTGGCGACGTTGACCGCCAGCATCAGCTCGGAGTCGGTGAGCTTGAGCCACTTGGCGAACTCGTCGAGGCCGACCTGGTTGGACTCCAGCGAGTGCCAGGAGAGGTCGCGCCGCACCGGGCGCTTGTCGCGCGGGCCGACCGAGTCCTCCCAGCGGAAACCCGAGACGAAGTTCCCGCCGGGGTAGCGGACGGTCGTGGACCCGAGCTCCCGCACCAGTTCGACCACGTCCATCCGGAAGCCGTCCTCGTTCGCGGTCGGGTGGTCCGGCTCGTAGATGCCGGTGTAGACGCAGCGGCCGAGGTGCTCGACGAACGAGCCGAAGGTGCGGCGCCGGACGGGGCCGACGACGGCCTTCCGGTCGAGGGCGATGCGGGCGCGGGGCAAAGCGGGTCCTTTCAGCGGGTCGGTGCGGGGCGGGCCGGGCGCTCGGGCCCGGCGTTCAGCCCTTCACGGCACCGGTGAGGCCACCGACGATCTTCTTCTCGAAGGCGGCGAAGAAGGCCATCGCGGGCAGCATGGCGAGCGAGGTGAAGGCGAGCACCTTCGCGGTGTCCACGGAGTACTGCGAGGAGAACGCCTGGACGCCCAGCGGCAGGGTGAAGTTCGCCTGCGAGTTCAGGACGTACAGCGGCAGCACGTAGTTGTTCCAGCTGCCGATGAACCCGAGGATGCCGACCGTCACCACGCCGGGGCGCGACAGCGGGATCACCATGCGGAAGAAGAAGCCGAGCCGGCCGGTGCCGTCGATCGCGGCGGCCTCCTCGATCTCCTTCGGGATGGCCCGCAGGAACGGCACCAGGATGATCACGGTGGTCGGCAGCCCGAAGGCGATCTGCGGGACGATCACGCCCAGCAGGTTGTCGACCAGGCCGAGGTCCTTGATCACGATGTACAGCGGGGTGATCGCGATGACCATCGGGAACATCAGGCCGGCCGCGAACAGGGAGTACATCGCCCCCTTGAACTTGAAGTCGTAGCGGGCGAGCACGAAGCTCACCATCAGGCCGAGGACCACGGTGCCGACGGTGCTGGCGAGCGCCACCACGAGGGAGTTGGCGAACTCGCCCCAGAACGTGACCGACTTCAGGACGTTCAGGTAGTTGCTGACCACCCAGGGCTCGGGCAGGCCGGCCGGGCTCGTGCTGATCTGCGAGTTGGTGCGGAAACCGCCGAGCACGATGTAGAGCACGGGGGCGACGCAGACGCCGATGAACAGCAGGGCGACGAAGTAGGTGAAGGGGTTGCCCCACTTCTGCGGCCGGTCGGCCGTCCGCGCGCTCATCAGGAGGCTCCTTCGGTGATGGCACCCTGCAGGTCGCGGCGCAGGAGGAAACGCTGGTAGAGCAGCGCGACGACGAGCGAGATCAGGAACATCACGACCGCGATCGCGCTCCCGTAGCCGTAGTTGCCCGCGTTGCGGCCCTGGGCGACCATGTAGATCGCCATGGTCGAGGTGCCCGCGGTGCCCGCCACGTACGGGCCCCAGATGATGTAGACGAGGTCGAACAGCTGCAGCGAGCCGATGATCGACAGGAACGCCCAGATCCGGATGGTCGGCCCCAGCAGCGGCAGCGTGATGCGCCGCTGGATCTGCCAGTACGAGGCGCCGTCGATCTGGGCGGCCTCGGAGAGCTCCTCGGGGATCGACTGCAGGCCCGCGAGCATCAGGATCACCGCGAAGCCGATGTACTTCCACGAGATGATGCCCAGCAGCGTCCAGATGGCCAGGTCGGGGTCGGCCAGCCAGTCGGCCTGCAGGAAGCCCAGTCCGACGTGCCGCAGCAGGTCGTTGAGGGCGCCGTTGCTCTGGAGCATCAGGCTCCAGCCGGTGCCGACGATGACCTCGGAGACCACGTACGGCACGAAGATCAGGATCCGGATCGCCGAGCGGCCGCGGATCCTCTGGTTGAGCAGCAGTGCGAGGACGATCGCCAACGGGCCCTGGACGGCCAGCGAGAGCACCAGGATCACACCGGTGTGCCACAGCACCTGCTGGAACGCCGGGTCGGTGAGGATCAGCTTGTAGTTGTTCAGACCGACCCAGTCGGTGGGCGCCCCGTAGCCGTGCCAGCGGTAGAAGCCGTAGAACGCGGCGAGTGCCACCGGGAAGATCACGAACGACAGGAAGACGAGGATCGCCGGTCCGGACAGGACCGCGATCTCGAACCGCAGCTTGGCACGGCCGCGCCGCCGGCGGGAGGCCGCCGGCGGCGGAGCCGGGCGCGCGGACGAGGCCGCGCTCCCGGCTCCGGGCGTGCCCTGCGTCTGGTGGCCGTCGGCCGGCTCAGTACCCAGGGTGTTGCTCATCGGTGCTTACTCAGCCCTTCGCGGCGGCGGCGTTGGTGTCCTTGGCGATGTCGGCCGCGCTGCCCTTGCCGGCGAGCAGGTTCACCACGGCGGTGTTCATCGCGTTGCCGACGTTCTGGCCGTACTCGGTGTCGAGGAACAGCACCGAGTAGGGGGCCTTGTTGAAGGCCTGCAGCGCCGAGACGTTGTAGGGCTCGCTGACGCCCGCCTGGGCCTCCTTGTTCACCGGGATGGCGACGAAGGCCTTGGCGTACGCCTTCTGCTGGTCGGTGCTGACCAGGAAGCGCAGGAAGTCGAGGGCCTCCTTCGGGGCCTTCTTGGAGAGCGAGAACCCGTCGAGGCCGCCCATGATGGCGGCCGGGTCACCCTGGCCGCCCGGAACGGCGGGGAAGGGGAACCAGCCCAGGTCGGGGAGCGGCTTCTGGTCGGCCGTCAGGCTGGCGATCACCCCGGGGTCCCAGTTGCCCATCAGCTCCATGCCCGCCTTGTGGTTGGCGATCATGCCCGCGGACGAACCGGCGCCCTGCTGCGAGGAGGTGGTCAGGAAGCCCTGCTGGAACGGCTCGACCTTCAGGAACGAGGCGAGGTCCTCGCCCGCCTTGGTCCAGCACGCGTCGTCGAACTTCAGCGACTGGGCGGCCTTCTTCAGGGTGTCCTGGCTGCACTCGCGCAGGGCGAAGTTGTAGTACCAGTGCGCGGCCGGCCAGGCGTCCTTGGCGCCGACCGCGATCGGCGCGACGCCGATCGCCTTCAGCTTCGCGACGGCGTCCTGCAGTTCGGGCATCGTGGTGGGCGGCGTGGTGATGCCGGCCTGCTGGAACAGGTCCTTGCTGTAGTAGATGCCCTCGGGCTGGGTGTCGACCGGCATGGCGTAGACCTTGCCGTCGATCGAGTACCCGGCGATGCCCGCCGCGCCCGCGTTCGCCTTGTCGGCGTCGGTGAGGTCCAGCGCCTGGACCTGGCCGGCCTGGACCATGGCCTGCATCTTGCCGCCGCCGCGCTGCAGGAAGATGTCCGGCGCGGAGCCGGAGTTGAGCGCGGTCTGCAGCTTCCCGTCCAGGTCCTCGTTCTGGATCGTCTGGATGTTGATCTTGACGTTCGGGTGCAGGGCCTCGTACGCCGCCCCGGCGGTCTTCCAGTACTCGGCACCCGGGCCGGGCTGGGCGTTCTCCCAGAGGGTCAGCGTGACCTTGCCGTCGGACGAGCCGCCGCTGCCGCCACCGTCGCTGCCGGCGCAGCCGGTGACGGCGAGTGCGATGCCCATGGCGATCGCGGCGGCCGCCGTGCGGCGTGTCTTTCTCGTCATCGTGGGACTTCCTGTTCTGTCGTGGAGGCCGGGAGCATCCGGGGCGTTGCGCGTGAAGGGAAGGCGTGCCGGGTGAGGAACACCGCGGCCCCGTTCTCCGGCCCGCGGGTGTGCAGGACGGACCTGGGGTCGGAGAGGGGTGCGGCCGTGTGCGGGGTGGTCGTCACAGGCGGCTCGATAGGTGGAGAGTATGGGCGCGGCGCGAAGCCCCGTCAATAACTTGTTTCCGAAATGCTTGCGAAAGTTGCGAACTCATTACGGCCGACAGGCCCGAAACTTTCGAACTTCGGCCCCCCACTTGTCCGTTACGGGAGCTTGACAGCTTTTGTTAACGCTAACAATATGGGGGGCCCTGCCCACCCTCCTGCCTGTGGTCCCGGCGCACCCCACCCGCACCGGGTGCCTTCGCGCGCCCGGATGCCCCGTTCCCCGGAGGATGTTCATGTACAGACGCTGGTTCAGAGCCACCCGCCGCAGAACCGCGGCGGCCGCGACGGCCGTCGCGCTGCTGGCTCCCGGCCTGGTCGCCGCCGCGGTGCCCGCCCAGGCCGCCGCCCAGGAACTCGTCGTCAACGGCGGCTTCGAGAGCGGCCTGGCCAACTGGTCGGCCAACCACGGCAACCCGACCGACGGCGCCACGCTCTCGCTGACGGCCGACGCCTACTCCGGGTCGGCCGCCGTGCTCGTCACCGGCCGCCAGACCACCGGCTCCGGGCCGCTGCAGGACGTCTCCGGCAAGGTGAAGGCCGGTCATAGCTACACCGTCACGGCGCGGGTGAAGTACACCGACCCCGCCGCCCCCGCGGCCAAGCAGTTCTTCGTCACCATGCACTACGGCGGCGCCACCTACACCAACCTCGCCACCGTGACGACGCCCCGCGGGCAGTGGGGGCTGATCCAGGGCACCTTCACCGTCCCGGCCGCCCAGAGCACCGCCACCGCGCGGATCTTCGTCGAGACCCCCTGGGTCCAGGACCCGGCGAGCGCCCCGGCCGCCAACCTGATGGACTTCGAGGTCGACGACGTCTCCCTGACCGAGGCGGACGCCACCACGCCCACCCACCCGGTCGGCCACGCCGCCCCGGCCAAGACCGTCGGCAACGCCAACCCGCTGATGGACTACCAGTACGGCGCCGACCCGTGGGCGATGGTCTACGACGGGCGCGTGTACGAGTACATGACCTCCGACGGCTCCGCCTACGACACCAACGGCGACATCGCGCAGTCCTACGAGTACGACGACGCGGGTAACATCAAGGACAACGGCTACGGGCAGATCAAGACGCTCACGGTCATCTCCTCCGCCGACCTGGTCAACTGGACCAACGAGGGCCAGGTCAAGGTCGCGGGCGCCCCGGGCGCCGCGAAGTGGGCCGCCAACTCCTGGGCCCCGGCGGCCGCGCACAAGACGGTCGGCGGGAAGGAGAAGTTCTTCCTGTACTTCGCCAACAGCGGCGGCGGCATCGGCGTCCTGACCTCCGACTCGCCCGTCGGCCCGTGGACCGACCCGATCGGCAAGCCGCTGGTGAGCGGCGCCACCCCCGGCACCGCGGGCGTGGTGTGGATGTTCGACCCGGCCGTCCTGGTCGACGACGACGGCTCCGCGTACCTGTACTTCGGCGGCGGCGTGCCCAACGGCGGCACCGACCACCCGCGCAGCACCCGGGTGATCAAGCTCGGCGACGACATGGTCAGCACGGTCGGCTCGGCCGCGACCATCGACGCGCCCGCGGTGTTCGAGGACTCCGGGATCAACAAGATCAACGGCAAGTACTACTACAGCTACTGCACCAACTTCAGCCACTCCAGCACGATCGACGGCCACGCCATCGGCTACGGCAACATCGCCTACATGGTGTCCGACAGCCCGATGGGCCCCTTCACCTACCAGAGCGAGATCCTCGGCAACCCCGGCTCCTTCTTCGGCGCGGGCGGCAACAACCACCACGCCATGTTCGAGTTCAAGGGCCAGACCTACATCACCTACCACGCCCAGACCGTGCAGTCCGCGCTGGCCGCGGGCGGCTCGCTGGACAAGCCGCACGGCTACCGCTCCACCCACATCGACAAGGTGACGGTCAACGCCGACGGCACCATCGCGCCGATCACCGGCACCTACCGGGGCCCGTCCCAGCAGGGCACCCTCGACGCGCACCGGCGGATCGAGGCCGAGACCATCGCCTGGGACTCCGGCATCCAGGACGCCTACGCCCCCGCGTCCGGCATCCGGGTGCTGCCGATCGGCGCCGACACCACCGGCGAGCAGAAGCTCGGCAACGTCAACAACGGCGAGTGGACCTCGCTGGCCGGCGTCGACTTCGGCCCGGACGGCGCCACCACCCTGGCCGCCGACGTGCTGCCCAGGGCCGGGGGCCGGATCCAGGTCCGCCTCGACCACCCGGACGCCTCCGGCACCCCCGTCGGCACGCTGACCGTCCCCGCCGCCCCGGGCGGCACCTGGACCGAGGTCCGCACCGACCTGACCACCCGGGTGACCGGCGTCCACGACGTCTTCTTCGTCGCCGAGGGCACCGGCACCGGCGAGCTGTTCGACGTCGACGACTGGCGCTTCGGCTTCGACCGCACCGCCCCCGTCGTCACCGCCCGCACCACCCCCGCCGCGCCCGACGGCCAGGACGGCTGGTTCACCGGCCCGGTGACCGTCGACCTCTCCGCCACCGACGACTCCGGGGTGGCCGGCACCGAGTACCGCCTCGGCGACGGCGCCTGGCAGCCCTACCGCACCCCGGTCGCGCTGCCGGAGGGCACCACCGGGTTCGGCTACCGCGCCACCGACACCGCGGGCAACACCAGCCAGGAGGCCCGCCTCACCGTCAAGCGCGACTCCACCGCCCCGACCGCCGCCGTACAGCTGCCCGCACCCACCCTGGGCCACCTGTACGAGGGCTCCGCGACCCTCACCCTGACCGGCGAGGACAGCGGCTCCGGCATCGGCGCGCTGGAGTACGCCGTGGACGGCGGCGACTGGCAGGCGTACACCGGCGCCGTCACCGTCGGCACCCCGGGGCGGCACACCGTCGCCTACCGGGCCACCGACCGGGCCGGCAACCGCAGTGCCACCGGCACCGCGACCGTCGACGTCGTGCCGACGTGCACCCGCACCGTCACCGGGGAGAGCCGCAGCGCCCTGGTCGTCTCCGCCGGGACGACCTGCGTGAAGGGCGCGCGGGTCGGCACCGTCACCGTGGTCGACGGCTCGGCGACCCTGGTCGTGGTCGACAGCACGGTCCTCGGCAACCTGAACGTCCACCGGGGCGCCGCCGTGCTGGCCGAGAACAGCACCTTCTCCGGCAACGCGACGCTCTCCGGCACCACCGGACGGATCAGCCTGGTCGGCAACGCCTTCGCCCGGACGCTGGGCCTCACCGGGAACACCGGCAGCGCCCCGCTGCTCTCCGGCAACGCCGTCGACGGCCTGCTGAGCTGCACCGGGAACGACCCCGCCCCCGTGGACGGCGGAGCCGTGAACCACACCGCCCAGGGCGCGACCGGCCAGTGCGCCGGGCTGGCGGTCGACGACCGCGGCTAGCCCGCACCCTGCGCCTCGCGCCTCGCGCCTCGCACCGACCGCCGACCGGACGCACCCGCGTCCGGTCGGCGGCCGTGTTCCGGGCCGCCGTCGGGTAGCCGGCTCGGCCGACGCGACCGACCCCGGCCGGCCCGGTTGACACGGTGTCGGACGCGCCGGTGGGGTGCCCGGCACCCGGTGACGGCCAGTAGGGTGGACGCCGGGTAGCGTCCGGCCCGCGCCGGGCGGGAACGGGAGAGTCATGGACGAGACCGGTGAACGGCGACCGCCGACGATGGCGGACGTCGCCCAGGTGGCCGGGGTGTCGCACCAGACGGTCTCCCGGGTGCTCAGCGACCACCCGAACGTGCGCGAGGCGACCCGGGAACGGGTGCAGCGCGCCATCGCCGAACTGGGCTACCGGCCGAACTCGGCGGCCCGCACCCTGGTCACCCGGCGCAGCCGGACGATCGGGGTGGTCGCCGCGAACACGACGCTCTTCGGTCCGGCCAGCATCCTGGCGGGCCTGGAGCGGGCGGCGCGCCGGGAGGACTACCTGGTGGCCTCGGTGGGCCTGGAGGAGCTGACCGAGCACGCGCTCGGCAAGGCCCTGGAACGGCTGGGCAGTTGGGGAGTGGACGGCGTGGTGGTGATGACGCCGCACCGGCACGCCGTCGCCGCGCTGGCCCGCCTCCCGCAGCCCTTCCCGGTCGTGACGGTGGAGGGCGGCCACGACCTCGACCTGCCGGGCGTGGCGGTGGACCAGGTCGGCGGGGCCCGGGCCGTCACCGAGCACCTGCTGTCGCTCGGCCACACCCGGATCTGGCACGTCGCCGGGCCCGGCGAGTGGATCGAGGCGGCGGGACGGATGCAGGGCTGGCGCGCCGCGCTGGAGGCCGCCGGGCTGCCCGCCCCGGCGCCGCTGGCGGGCGACTGGAGCCCGGCCTCCGGGTACGCGGCCGGCCGGGCGGTGGCCGAGGCCTTCCGCCGCGGCGGACCCGCCCGGCCCACGGCGGTGTTCGCCGCCAACGACCACATGGCGCTGGGCCTGGTGCGCGCCCTGCACGAGGCCGGGGTCCGCATCCCGCAGGACCTCGCGGTGGCGGGCTTCGACGACCTCCCGGAGGGCGCCTACCTCATCCCGCCGCTGACCACCGTCCGGCAGGACTTCACCTCCGTCGGCCGGGAGGGGATAGGCATGCTGCTGCGCCTGATCGACGAACCCACCGCCCGGGTCGCCCACGTGCGCGTCCAGCCGGAGTTGGTGGTCCGGGCGAGCACCGCGGGCGCCCGGCGCCCCGGAGCGGGGCCTGCGGCGGCGGGGCGTGCGGCGGCGCTGTTCTCGGACGCGGCGGGGCCGGGGCGGTAGCCCGCGAGGTTCCCCCGGGGGCAGGTGGGGCCTCCCGGCGGCGGGTGTCGCGCAGCGCTCCTCCCGGCTCTCGGTGCTGCTGGCGCCGCGGACCGGACCGCGTGCCTTGAGGCGTTCCCTGTCGACGAACCCACCGCCCGGGCCGGGTCGCCCGCGTGCGCGTCCAGCCGGAGTTGGTGGTCCGGGCGAGCACCGCGGGGGCCCGGCGCCCCGGAGCGGGGCGTGCGGCGGCGCTGCTCTCGGACGCGGCACGCGGAGCCTTCCGGCGGTGGGTGCCACCGGCGCCGAGGACCGACAGCGCGCCTTGAGCCGCTTCCTGCCTGCTGGTTGACCGTGGGCGGCTTCGCCGGGGCGGTGGCCCGTGAGGTCCCCCGGCGCATGGGGAGCCTCCCGGCGGCGGGTGCGCCGCGGCGCCATGAGCCGCTCCCCGCCCGGAAGTTGACCATGGGCGGGGAGCCCAGGCCTGGGCGGCTCCGCCGGGCCCGGGCGGTTGCGGGGGAGGCCCCGCGCCCTCGGCCTCCGGGATAGGATCCGCCCCGCGCCCGCCGTACCGTGTCGGGCTGCTCCGGACCTTCCCCGCCCCGCGCCCGTGGCACCCGTGCGTCCGTGTGTCGGCGGTGCCGCGGCCCTCCGACGATCCTCCACGACAGGAGCACACCCGTGGCAGAGACGATGCCCTTCCTGCTCGAACGCCTGCACGCGGCCGGTCTGACCGATGCCGTCGCGGCCGAACCGGCCACCGGCGGCCTCGCCGCCGTCGCGGGGATCGCGCGGCGGGCCGACGGCACGTCGGTGTTCGTCAAGGCGTTCGAGGAACCGCCGTCGGAGGACGCCTTCGCGGCGGAGGCCGAGGGGCTCGCCGCGCTGCGCGAGGTGGGTGGTGTCGCCACGCCGGAGGTCGTGCTCGCGGAGCGCGACCTGCTGGTGCTGTCCGTGCTGCGGACCCGGCCGGACACCGGGGCGTTCTGGGAGGAGTTGGCGCACGTGCTGGCCCGGCTGCACACCGGCACGCGGCACGCCCGGTTCGGGTGGCACCGGGACAACTGGCTGGGCCGTCGTCGGCAGGTCAACACCTGGGAGGAGGACGGGTTCGAGTTCTTCGCCCGGCACCGCCTGCTGCGCTGGCTCGACGAGCGCCGCGTCCAGGAGGCGCTCGACGCCGCGGACCGGGCGGCGCTGGAGCGGCTGTGCGACCGGCTGCCCGAGCTGCTGCCGCTCCGGCCCGCCTGCCTGACGCACGGCGACCTGTGGACGCAGAACGTCATGGCCACCCCGGACGGGCGGCCCGCGCTGATCGACCCGGCCGTGTCGTACACCTGGGCCGAGGTCGACCTGGCGCACCTATGGACGACGGCGCCGCCGCCCGAGGCGCGGGTGTTCTTCGAACGCTACGCCGAGCTGACCGGGCTCGACCGGGACTGGCGCGCGCGGATGCCGATCCTCCAACTGCGCCAGCACCTGGCGGTGGTCGCCCAGTTCAGCCCGGACTGGGGCGCGGCCGATCTGGTACGCGCCACGCTGGCCCCGTTCCGGCGGCGGCGCTGAGCCCGGCCGCGGGCCGCGGACCGCGGTCCGACGCCTTGACACCCGTTTTGTGAGCGCTAACATTCCTATGCCGGTGCGTTCCTGATCTTTCTTCGACGCACCCCCGGTGGCCCCCGGTCCGCACTCTTGAGGGTGAGGCAGCGGACCGGGGCTCACCGCCGACAGAGCCGCTTCCCCCTTGCGAGCGTCGGCGGTGTGACGTGGGTCCGGCCCGGTGGCGTTCCGTCCGCACCCGCTCCCTGACGACCTCGGGGGCGGGTGCCCATCAGCGCCGCCGGGCCGGTTCTGCTTTTCATCTCCCTTGGCCCCGGGCTGAGTTGGTTGCCCGGGCGGTCCGGGGTGGCGGGCGTTCGGTGATGTGATCGTTATCTGTCGGCGTCGACGCGAGGGCTTGGCGGCCCCTGTGGCAGGCCGTATGTTGTCGCAGGCAACAAACCGCGCCGGGGCTGCTTCCCCCGCCCCGTTTCCGCGCCCTTCCCCACCCGTCCGCAGTCATGCACGTCCGGCGCAGGCCGGACACGCCCCGAAAGGACCCTGCACATGCGCAAGGGGCTCCTGTTCGCCACCGCCGCCCTGTCGGCGGCCCTGCTCACCACGGCCACCGCCTGTTCCTCCTCCTCCAACTCCGGCTCCGGCGACGGCGGCTCGGCGGGCGGCAAGAAGCCGAAGATCGGCGTGATCCTGCCGGACAGCAAGTCCTCCGTCCGCTGGGAGACCGCCGACCGCACCTACCTCGCGGCCGCCTTCAAGGCCGCCGGCGTGGACTACGACATCCAGAACGCCGAGGGCGACAAGCAGGCCTTCCAGACCATCGCCGACCAGATGATCACCGGCGGCGTGAACGTGCTGGTCATCGTCAACCTGGACAGCGGCACCGGCAAGGCCGTCCTCGACAAGGCCAAGGCCCAGGGCGTGGCCACCATCGACTACGACCGGCTCACCCTCGGCGGCTCCGCGCAGTACTACGTCAGCTTCGACAACACCCAGGTCGGCAAGCTCCAGGGGGAGGGCCTGGCGAAGTGCCTGGGCGACACGGGCGCCAAGAACCCGGTCGTCGCCGAACTCAACGGATCCCCCACGGACAACAACGCCACCCTGTTCGCCAACGGGTACAACAGCGTGCTGGACCCGAAGTACGCCTCCGGCGAGTACGTCAAGGGCCCCAACCAGTCGGTGCCCGACTGGGACAACGCCCAGGCGCAGACCATCTTCGAGCAGATGTACACCAGCCAGCCGAACATCAACGGCGTGCTCGCGGCCAACGACGGCCTGGCCAACTCGGCCATCGCCGTGCTGCGCAAGAACCACCGCAACGGGCAGGTCCCGATCACCGGTCAGGACGCCACCGTCCAGGGCCTGCAGAACATCCTGGCGGGCGACCAGTGCATGACCGTCTACAAGGCGGTGAAGAAGGAGGCCGACGCGGCCGCCGCCCTCGCCGTCGAGCTGGCCGGCGGCAAGAAGAGCGCGCCCGCCACCACCGTGCACGACCCCACGGGCAACCGGGACGTCCCGGCGGTGCTGCTGGCCCCCACGGCCATCTTCAAGGAGAACGTCCAGGACGTCGTCACCGACGGGTACGTCACCAAGGCGGACCTGTGCGCCGGCGCGTACGCGGAGCTGTGCACCAAGGCCGGCATCAAGTAGCAGCCCGTCGCGCCCGGCCGTCCGCCCCGCGCCCGGCCGCCGCCAGTGGGCCCCGTGCCGCCCCGGGCACGGGGCCCGCCCCCGCCGATCCCAGGAGCCCCACCCATGACAGAAACGCCCCTCCTCGAACTGCGCGGGATCGACAAGCGATTCGGTCCCGTCCAGGTCCTGCACGACGTCGCGCTCACCGCCCGGGCGGGGGAGGTGACGGCCCTGGTCGGCGACAACGGCGCGGGCAAGTCGACGCTCGTCAAGTGCATCGGCGGCATCCACCCCGTCGACGCGGGCGAGTACCTCTTCGAGGGCCGACCGGTCCAGGTGCACAGCCCGCGCGACGCCGCCGCGCTCGGCGTGGAGATCGTCTACCAGGACCTCGCGCTGTGCGACAACCTCGACATCGTCCAGAACATGTTCCTGGGCCGGGAGAAGCGCCGCGGCCTGGTGCTCGACGACGCCACCATGGAGGAGATGGCCGCCGCCACGCTCAAGAGCCTGTCGGTGCGCACCGTCAAGTCCCTGCGCCAGAAGGTCTCCAGCCTCTCCGGCGGCCAGCGCCAGACCGTCGCCATCGCCAAGGCGGTGCTGTGGAACAGCAAGCTGGTGGTCCTCGACGAGCCCACCGCCGCCCTGGGCGTCGCCCAGACCGCGCAGGTCCTCGAACTCGTGCGCAGGCTGGCCGACAACGGCCTGGCCGTCGTCCTCATCTCGCACAACATGAACGACGTCTTCGCAGTCTCCGACCGGATTGCCGCGCTCCACCTCGGCCGGACGGCCGCCCAGGTCAGGGCCTCCGACGTGACGCACGCCCAGGTCGTCGAGCTGATCACCGCGGGCCGCAGCGGCGACCTCGGCCTGCAGGACACCTCCAAGGGAGCCGCCGCATGACCGCCCTCGCCTCCGAGCAGCCCGAGCAGCCCGGAAAGACCGAACAGCCCGGGAAGGACGGGAAGTCGGAGAAGACCGGGAGGCCGACCGGGCCCGGCGCCGGGCCCGGCCTGGCGGAGCTCGGCCGCGGCTACCTCGACCGGATCCGCGCGGGCGAGCTCGGCTCGCTGCCCGCCGTCGCGGGCCTGGTCGTCCTGTGCGTGTTCTTCTCGCTGCTGCGCCCGGTCTTCCTGTCCAACCTGAACTTCGCCAACCTGCTCACCCAGAGCGCGGGCAGCATCGCCATCGCCATGGGGCTGGTCTTCGTCCTGCTGCTGGGCGAGATCGACCTGTCGGCCGGGTACGCCAGCGGCGTCTGCGCCGCCGTCCTGGCCATCCTGCTGACCAACCACGGTTGGCCCTGGTACGGCGCGGTGACCGCGGCCCTGCTGACCGGCGCGGTCATCGGCCTGCTGCTGGGCACCCTGGTCGCCAAGGTCGGCATCCCGTCCTTCGTGGTGACGCTGGCCGCGTTCCTCGGCTTCCAGGGCGTCGTGCTGATGCTGCTGAAGGAGGGCACGAACGTCTCGATCAAGGACCCGACCGTCCTGGCCATCGCCAACAACAACCTCAGCCCCGTCCTCGGCTGGCTGCTGCTGGCGGGCTGCGCGGTCGGCTACGCCGCCCTGCAGGTGCGCCGCAGCCGCGACCGCAGCCGCCGCGGCCTGGCCGGGACGCCGCCGGTGCTGCTCGCCGTCCGGATCGGCGCCGTCGTCGTGCTCGGCGCCGTCGCCGTGGACCTGCTCAACCAGGAGCGCAGCCGCAACGCCCTGGTCAGCTCGCTCAAGGGCGTGCCCCTGGTGGTGCCGGTGATCGGCGCCCTGCTGCTGCTGGGCACGTTCACCCTGCAGCGCACCAACTTCGGCCTGCACGTCTACGCCGTCGGCGGCAGCCCCGAGGCCGCCCGCCGGGCCGGCATCAACGTGGCGTTCATCCGGATCGCCGCCTTCGTGATCTGCTCCTGCCTGGCCGCCGTCGGCGGCGTCATCGCCGCCTCCCGCGGCAACTCGGTGGACCCCAACACCGGTGGCAGCAACGTCCTGCTGCTGGCCGTCGGCAGCGCCGTCATCGGCGGCACCAGCCTGTTCGGCGGCCGCGGCCGGGTGGTCGACGCGGTGCTCGGCGGCCTGGTCGTCGCGGTGATCCAGAACGGCATGGGACTGATGGGGTACAGCTCGGGCGTCAAGTACGCTGTCACGGGATCGGTCCTGCTGGTGGCCGCCGGTGTGGACGCCATGTCCCGCCGCCGCACAGCCCAACGATGAGAGCCGCCCCCGATGAGAGCCGGTCCTTCCCAGGAAGAGGTCCGCCAGCACAACCTGGGCGCGCTGCTGCGCCACGTCCACTTCGAGGGGCCCACCTCGCGGACCGTCCTGGCCGCCGAGTTGGGCCTCAACCGCAGCACCATCCTGGGCCTGGTCGGCGACCTGGCGGCCGCGGGCCTGGTCCGCGAGGAGACGCCGCAGGAGACCGGCCGGGCCGGGCGGCCCTCACTGGTCGTCAGCCCCGAACCCGCCCGCGCGCACGTTCTCGCGATGGACGTCGGCGTGGAGCGCCTGTCCGCCGCCCTGGTCGGGCTCGGCGGCGCCTTCCTGGACCGCCGCACGCACCCGTGGCCCGACGGGCACCCGCAGGACCCCGGCCACGTGGCCGACCTCCTCGCGGAGTTCGCCCACCAGATGCTCGCCCGCACCCCCGCGGGCAGCGTCTGCGTCGGCGCGGCCGCGGCGGTCCGCGGCATCGTCCGCCACCCCGACGGCCTGGTCGGCCTCACCCCCAACATGGGGTGGAAGGGCGTCGACCTCGCCGGGGCGCTCGCCGAGCGGCTCCGCCCGGACGTCCCGGTCCTGGTCGCCAACGAGGCCAACCTCGGCGCGCTCGCCGAGCACCGCCGCGGCACCGGCCGGGGCAGCCGCAACCTGATCTACCTGCACGGCGAGATCGGGATCGGCGCCGGGGTGATCGCCGCGGGCGAACTCCTGCGCGGGGAGCGCGGGTACGCCGGCGAGATCGGCCACCTGACCGTCAACCCGCACCAGGGACGGCCCTGCGGCTGCGGAGCCCGCGGCTGCCTGGAGGCCGAGGCGGGCGAACGGGCCCTGCTGGAGGCCGCGGGCCGGGACGGCCGCAGCACCGGCGCCGAGGCGGTGCGGGCCGTGGTCGCCGCCGCCGACCTCGGGGACACCGCCGCGCGCGCCGCCCTGCACCGGGTCGGCGACTGGCTCGGCATCGGCATCGCCAGCCTGGCCAACCTCCTCGACCCGGAGCTGGTCGTCCTCGGCGGCACCCTGCGGGACGTCTTCCTCGGCTCCGCCGCCCAGGTGCGCAGCCGGATCAACACCAACGCGCTGGCCGCCGTCCGGGAGGGGCTGCGCCTGCGGGTCAGCGAACTCGGCGACGACACCGTGCTGATCGGCGCCGCCGAGCTGGCGTTCGCCGAGCTGCTCGCGCGGCCGCTGGAGACGCTCGTCCAGCTCTCCGGGCCGTCCCGGACCTCCCCGTCCTCCCCGTCCTCTCCGTCCTCCCCGTCCTCCCCGCTCGCCGGGGCCGCCGGGCCCTCCGAGCTCTCCGGTGCCGCCGGACGGTAGGCGCGGCGGGCAAAGGTACGGCCGGTCGCCGTCCCCCCGGGCGGGAGGGGAGGGCGACCGGCCGTACGACGGGGGGTCAGTGCCGGGCGGTGTTGAAGGTCAGCGCCGGACTGGCGTTCTTCACCAGGGACGCGGCCTGCTCGGGCCACCAGGCACCGGCGGCCGGGTCGACGATGCCGTACTCGGGGTCGACGGTGCCGCCCGGGATGCCGCGGTTGCACTGGCCGTCGGACTGGCCCACGGTCTTGATCCACAGGAAGGCGTCGGCGAGCGGCACACCGGTGTTCGCGGTCGGACGGTCGCCGATCCCGCTGCCGGGCGCGTTGCACCAGGTCTGCGGATCGCCGCTGTACTTGCCGACCGGGGGCTTCCAGTCGCCGCGGCCGTTGCGGCTGGTGTCGACCACGAAGTGGGCGAGCTCGCCGGCGGACGGGCTGCCGACGTTCTGCTGGAACCACTGGTCGGTCCAGTGCCAGGTGGACGGGTCCTCCACGTCGACCGCGTCGCCCGGCTGCCCGTCGTTCGGCGCCGCGGGGGAGTAGTACTGGCTCGCGCACCAGTCGGCGTGGCCCCGGGCCCAGTCGGGGCCCTTGGTGGCGAACCACACGCACTGCGAGACCCAGGTGCCGTAGCGGGTGGCCCGGTCGGTGGCGAAGTAGTTGGAGACGTTCAGCGAGAAGCCCTGGGCGCGCTCCACGCCCGCGTCGATCAGGCGCTGCGCGGCGTTGCCGACGCTCTGCCAGTGGCTGTTGCCCGCGTCCAGGTAGACCACGCTGTTCGGCTGCCGCTCCAGCGCGTCGACCGCGTGGTTGAGGTCGGCGAGCCGACCCGCGGTCTGCTCGCCGGTCGGGTCCGCGCCGGGGGCGCAGTCGGCCGGGAGGTTGGCCAGCCCGTCGGGCTCCAGCACGACCACGGCCTTGCTGGAGCCCAGCCCCCGGGCGAAGGCGTCGATCCAGGCCCGGTACTCGGCGTCCGACTGGGCGCCACCGGCGGAGTACTGGGAGCAGTCCCGCAGCGGGATGTCGTACGCGACCAGCACGGGCACCGCCTTGGCGCGCCCGGCGCGGCGCACCAGGTCGCGGACCTGGGACTCGACCTCGGCCGGGGTGCCGCCGGTGAACCACGCGGCCTCGGGCCAACTGGCCAGCTTCGCCATGTCCCTGGCGCCGGCGAGGTCGTGGTGCTTCAGGTCGGTGAGCGCCTGGTGGGTCGCGTCGCTGTCGGGGTCGACGTAGAACACGGTGTCCGGGGCGAGCGTGTGGGACGCCGGGGCGGGGTGCGGCGCGGCGGCGGCCGGGACGGCGCCGCCGATCAGCAGCGCCAGGGCGCCCGCCGGGAGGGCGGCGCGGTGCAGGGGAATGCGCACGGTGTTCCTTCGATGGGGTGGGTGTCGGGTGGGGGGGGGCCCGGGGGGGGGGGGCCCGGCCCCCCCCCGGGGGGGGGGGGGGCCCCCGGGGGGGGGGGGGGGCCGGGCGGGGGGGGGGGGGGCGCCGCCCCAGCATAATAATTT
>NZ_JBIAVO010000010.1:0-187653 GCF_042894345.1 Kitasatospora sp. NPDC001540 | reverse complement strand
GGCGCGGGCCCCGGGGGGGGGGGGGGGGGGGGGGGGGCGCGGCCGGGGGGCGCCCGTGGGGGGGGGGGGGGGGGGGGGGGGGGGGGCGGGGGGGGGGGGTCCCCGGGCCCCGCCCGGTGGTGCGGTGGGCGCCCGGTGGTGCGGCGGGCTCCGGCGCGGTGGCGCGGCGTCAGTAGCCGTAGATCATCTTGTAGGCGACCTCGGGCAGGAACTGCCCGGCCGAGGAGCCCGCTCCGACGCCGCAGTTGCCGTCGGACTCGCCCGGCTCCTTGATCCACAGCAGCATCTCGGCGCCGCCGCCGGTCCGGGTGGGTGTGCCGATCCGGCGCCCGGCCGGGTTGCACCACTGGCCGTTGGAGCCGTTGCCGTTGCGGCTGGTGTCGATCACGTACGGCTTGGTGTAGCCGTACGCGGCGAGCGCGCTGTTGACGGCGTTGCCGTAGGAGGTGTTCTGGCTGGTGGTGAAGTAGTTGGAGACGTTCAGCGAGAAGCCGTGGGCCCCGCTGACCCCGGCGGCGGCGAGGTGCTGCGCCATGGTGGAGGCGCTGATCCAGCCGGGGTTGCCGGCGTCGAGGTAGACCCAGGTGTTGGGGGCCTTGGCGTTGAACTGCGCGATGGCGTTCTTCAACATGGCGTTGCGGTCGGCGACCTGGGCGGACGTCAGGCAGCTCTGGTCGCCGAGCGCGTCGGGTTCGAGGACGACCACCGCCGGGCGGTTGCCGATGCCGCCGGCGAAGGCGGCGATCCAGGTGTCGTACGCGGCGCGGCTGCCCGCGCCGCCGCCGGACTGGCCGCCGCAGACGTCCCGGTTGGGGATGTTGTAGGCGACCAGGACGGGCAGCTTGTCGTAGGCGTCGGCGCGGCCGACGTACGCGCCGGTGGCCGCGCCGATGTCGCCGCTCCAGTTGCCGAACCAGCGGGCCGCGGGGGTGTTGGCGATGTTGGCGCGGATCGCGGCGGCGCGGCCGTCGCCGGGGTTGGCATTGGCCCAGCGCAGCGCGGAGTTGTCCGGGTCCACGTAGAAACCGCTGGTCATGGTGGTGGGGTCGGCCGCGTAGGCCGGACCGGCGTCGGTCAGGGCGAGGCCGGTGGCGAGCAGGCCGGCCAGCATCGCGGCGGCCGCTCGGGTGGGCTTGCGCACGGTTCTTCCTCCGTTGGGTGGGGCGGGGAAGTGGAAGCGCTTCCAGTTCTGCGCGAAGTGCATCGCGTGAGGGGATGATTGGGCGCGGAGGGGAGCCGTGTCAATACTTCCCGCACCAGGTGCGTCGGGCTGCCGTGCTTCGACCCCTGTCGTGGCTTGATGGGCGGGGTACGCTGGAAGCGCTACCAGTTTCCATCGCCGGGCCGGATCGGGTGCCGCTCTCCGCAGGCCCCGTGGCCGGTGGATGCCGTGGAATCATGACCCCTGTCCGACGCCCGCACCCCGAGGAGCAGCCGTTTCCATGGAGTCGTCACCCAAGCGCATGCCCACTCTCGACGAGGTGGCCCAGCGTGCCGGTGTCTCGCGCACGGCGGCCTCCCGGGTGATCAACAACGCCCCGCACGTCAGCCGCGCCAAGCGGGAGGCGGTCGAACGCGCGGTGCGCGAACTCGGCTTCGTCCCCAACCCGACCGCGCAGGCCCTGGCCAGCCGCCGGGTCGGCGCGGTGGTGCTGGCGGTCTCCAGTGACGAGCCGGGCCTGTTCGCGGACCCCTTCTTCGCCGAGGTCATCGTCGGCGTGAGCGCCGCGCTGGAGCAGACCGACCTGGAGCTGGTCCTGCTGCTGGCCAACACCCCGCGCGGGCGCGACCGCCTGGAGCGGCTGCTGCGCTCGCGCCGCGCCGACGGCGTGATGCTGATGGCGCTGCGCGGCGACGACCCGCTCGGCCGGCTCGCCGAACAGACCGACCTGCCGGTGGTCTTCGGCGGCCTGCCGCTCAGCGGTGAGCCGCGCTGGTACGTGGACGCCGACAACCGGGGCGGCGCCCGGCTGGCGGCCGAGCACTTCGTCCGGACCGGGCGCCGACGGCCCGTCATGATCACCGGCCAGCTCGACACCCAGGTCGCCGCCGCCCGCGAGCGGGGCTTCACCGAGGGCCTGGCGCTGGCCGGGATCCCGCTGCTCGGCGTCGAGGCCGGGGACTTCACCGAGGACGGCGGGGCCGCGGCGATGGAGCGGCTGCTCGCCGCCCACCCCGCGCCGGACGCGCTGTTCGCCGCCTCCGACGCGATGGCGATCGGCGCGCTGCGCACGCTGCGCGCGCACGGGTTGCGGGTGCCCGAGGACGTCGCGGTGATCGGCTTCAACGACCTGGCCAGCGCCCGGCACACCGCTCCGCCGCTCACCACCGTGCACCAGCCGGTGCGGTCGCTGGGGCGCGAGATGGCCAGGATGCTGGTGGGCGCCATCGAGGGGAACGACCCCAGCCCGCTGATCCTGCCGACCCGGCTGACCGTGCGCGAGTCCGCCCCGGAGGTGCCGACGGAGGGCTGACCCGCCCGGAGACTCGGCCCGGCCCCGCCCGCGCGGCGGGGCCGGGCCGTTGGCGTTGCCCCCGCACAGCCCCGCCGGGTTGCTTTGGTCACGACTGGAAGCGCTTCCAGTTTCATTTCCGATACGGGCTGTTCAAGTGCTTGACACATATGCCTGACGAGCCAGAAACTTCCCGCAACGCCGCTGGAAGCGCTTCCGGCTCCCAGCAGGCCCCTTCTCTTTCCTGCCCACCCGCCGCACCGTTCAGACGTCGCGGCGGGTATCCGTTTCGAATATATGGGAGCGCTCCCACAATGACCGAGGTCCAGGACCGCAAGGCCACCGAGGCCCATACCGACGACGTCCTCCGCTTCCCGCCGGACTTCCTCTGGGGCACCGCCACCTCGGCGTACCAGATCGAGGGCGCGGTCGCCGAGGACGGCCGGACCCCGTCGATCTGGGACACCTTCAGCCACACGCCGGGAAAGGTCAACCGCGGCGACACCGGCGACCTGGCGGTCGACCACTACCACCGCTGGCGCGAGGACGTCGCGCTGATGAAGGACCTCGGGCTGAGCGCGTACCGCTTCTCAGTGGCCTGGCCCCGGGTGCAGCCGACCGGCCGCGGCCCGGCCGTCGAGCGCGGCCTCGACTTCTACCGCGCCCTGGTGGACGAACTGCTGGCGGCTGGCATCACCCCGCTGGCCACCCTCTACCACTGGGACCTGCCGCAGCACCTGGAGGACGCCGGCGGCTGGACCGTCCGGGAGACCGCGGAGCGCTTCGGCGACTACACCTCCCTGGTGGCCGAGGCCCTCGGCGACCGGGTGCGGCACTGGACCACCCTGAACGAGCCCTGGTGCTCGGCCTTCCTCGGCTACGGCTCCGGCGTGCACGCCCCGGGCCGCACCGACCCGGCCGAGGCGCTCAAGGCCGCCCACCACCTGAACCTGGCGCACGGCCGCGGCGTGGCCGCGCTGCGCGCCGCGCTGCCGGGCACCGCCCAGCTGTCCGTCTCGCTCAACCTGCACCAGGTCCGGCCGCTCACCGAAAGCCCGGAGGACCAGGAGGCGGTGCGCCGGATCGACGCGGTCGGCAACCGGATCTTCCTGAGCCCGGTGCTGCGCGGCCGGTACGACGCGGACCTGCAGCAGGACACCGCGCACCTGGTCGACTGGGAGAAGCTGGTGCACCCCGGCGACCTGGCGGCGATCGGCGCACCGATCGACCAGCTCGGCCTGAACTACTACTCCCCGGCGGTGGTCTCCGGCAGCGGCGTCTCCCGCGACGACTGCCACGGCCGCAGCGACCACTCGCCGTGGCCCGGTTCGGAGCACGTGGCCTTCCACCAGCCGCCCGGCGAGCTGACCGCGATGAACTGGAGCATCGACCCGACCGGCCTGCGCGACCTGCTCGACCGGATCCACCTGGAGCACCCCGGCCTGCCCGTGATCGTCACCGAGAACGGGATGGCCTGCGAGGACTACGTCACCCCCGAGGGCGTGGTGAACGACCGGGAGCGGATCGCCTTCGTCCACCAGCACCTCACCGCGGTGCACCAGGCGATCGAGGCGGGCGTACCGGTGGCGGGCTACTTCCTGTGGTCGCTGCTGGACAACTTCGAGTGGGCGTACGGCTACGCCAAGCGCTTCGGCATGGTGCACGTCGACTTCCCCACCCAGCGGCGCACCCCGAAGAACAGCGCGCACTGGTACGGCCGGGCCTGCCGCACCGGCACCGTCCCGCGCTCGCTGTCCTGACCGTGCCCCGCCCCACCGGACCCGCGGCCGCCCGGCCGCACCGCCCACCCACGCGCCAGTGGCGCCCGAGGACCCCGAAGGGAGCATCGGCATGCGGACGCTACTGCGCCGCCTCGGCTTCTACCTGCTGGCCGGCTTCGCCGCGGTGACCCTGAACTTCTTCCTGGCCCGGCTGCTGCCCGGCAGCGCCCTGCAGAACGCGCTGGCCAAACTGCGCGGCGCCAACCTCGACCCGGACGCGATCCGGGCGCTGGAGGCGCAGTACGGCACCGGCGGCGACCACAGCCTGCTCAGCCAGTACCTGACCTACCTCTCCAGCCTGCTCCACGGTGACCTGGGCCTGTCCACCTCGCAGTCCGCGCCGGTCTCCTCGATCCTCGGCGACACCCTGCCGTGGACGCTGGGCCTGGTCGGCACGGCCACCGCGCTGGCCTTCGTGGTCGGCACGCTGGCCGGGATCGTCGTCGGCTGGAAGCGCAACGGGCTGCTGGACGGCCTGCTGCCCGCCGTCACCTTCTTCCAGTCCGTGCCGTACTTCATCCTGGCCTTCCTGGTGATGATGACCCTCGGCTACTTCGGCGGCTTCTTCCCCTACCAGAACGGCTACGACATCGGCCGGCACGCCCACCTGACGCCGGGCTGGAACGGACCGTTCGTCACCAGCGTGATCGAGCACGGCACGCTGCCGGCGCTGACCGTGGTGCTGGCCTCGCTGGCCGGCTGGGTGATCGGCATGCGCAACATGATGATCACCACGATGGACGAGGACTACGTCCTGGTCGCCGCCGCGAAGGGACTCCCGCAGTGGCGGGTGGCCGCCGTGGCGGCGCGCAACGCGATCCTGCCGACCATCTCCAACTTCGCCCTGTCGATCAGCCTGGTGGTGACCGGCTCGCTGGTCACCGAGATCGTCTTCACCTACCCCGGCGTCGGCTGGCAGATCTACCAGGCCATCCTCACCGGCGACTACCCGCTGCTCCAGGGGATCCTGCTGGTCGTCGTCTTCACCGTGCTGGCCGTGAACCTGGTCGCGGACCTCGCCTACGTCGCCCTCGACCCCCGTGCCCGCAAGGAGGCCTGAGCGATGCGTGCGCTCCGCTCCCCGAAAGTGCTCGCCGGTTCGGTCCTGCTGCTGCTGCTCCTGCTGCTGGCCGTGGTCGGACCGTGGATCGCCCCGCACTCCGCCGACTGGCAGGCCGACCGCACCAGCGGTCTGCCGCTGGCCCCCTCGGGCCGGTTCTGGCTCGGCACCGACCAGCAGCAGCACGACCTGTTCTCGCGGCTGCTGAGCGGCGGCCGGGACACCTTGCTGATCTCCTTCCTCGCCGGGCTGTTCGCCTGCCTGCTGTCCGTCGTGGTCGGCGTCACCGCCGGCTTCGTCGGCGGCCTGGTGGACGACCTGCTCTCGGCGCTGGCCAACATCTTCCTGGCGCTGCCCGGCCTGCTGATCCTGATGGTGATCATGAAGCCGCTGCCGCCCTCGGAGACCAGCAACCCGCTGCTGATCGGCTCGGTGATCGCCCTCACCGCCTGGGCCTGGGGCGCCCGCGTGCTCCGGGCGCAGACCCTGGCCCTGCGCGCCGCCGACTACGTCGAGGCCGCCCGGGTGATCGGCGAACGCACCTGGCGGATCATCCTGTTCGAGGTGGTGCCGAACCTGCTGCCGATCCTGGCGTCCGCCTTCATCTTCACCGTCATCTACGGCATCGGCACCTACACCGCGCTGGCCTGGCTCGGCGTGATCAGCCCCGCCTCGGTGACCTGGGGCACCGTGCTCAACGAGGCCCAGGCCTCGGGCGCCGCCGTCAACGGCTACTGGTGGTGGTACCTGCCGCCCGCGCTGGCCGTCGCCCTGGTCGGGATCGCCCTGGCCCTGGTCAACTTCGGGATCGACGAGGTGATCAACCCCAGGCTGACCTCGGCCCGCACCGGCCGGGCCCGCGGGGTGGTCTTCCGCCTCGGCCTCACCCCCGTGCTGAAGTCCGCGGCACCGGCACCCGCGGCCGCGCCGTCGAACCCCGTCCCGCTGAAGGAGGCGCAGCCGTGACCGGCGAGCCCGTCCTCGAAGTCCGCGACCTGTGCGTCGACTACGGCGTCGGCAAGGGCGGCGTGCGCGCCGTCACCGACGCCACCCTGACCCTGCGCCGCGGCGAAGTCCTCGGCCTGGCGGGCGAGTCCGGCTCCGGGAAGTCCACCCTGGCGTACGCCGTCACCAGGCTGCTGCGCGCCCCCGGCGTGATCACCGGCGGCGAGGTGCGCTTCCACGGCCCCGACGGCGCCCTCGACCTGCTGGAGGCCGACGCCGCCACGCTGCGCCGGATCCGCTGGGACCAGATCTCGGTGGTGTTCCAGAGCGCGATGCACGCGCTCAACCCGGTCGCCCGGATCGACGCCCAGCTCACCGACGCGCTCCGCGCCCACCGGGCCCAGCTGGGCGCCGCCGAACGGCGCGAGCGGGCCGTCGAACTGCTGCGCCTGGTCGGCATCGGCGAGGAGCGGCTGCGCAGCTACCCGCACGAGCTGTCCGGCGGCATGCGCCAGCGCGTGATGATCGCGATGGCGCTGGCGCTGGAGCCCCGGGTCGTCATCATGGACGAACCGACCACCGCCCTGGACGTGGTGACCCAGCGGGAGATCCTGGACGAGCTGATGCAGCTCAAGGACCGCCTGGGCTTCGCGATCGTGTTCATCACCCACGACCTGTCGCTGCTGATCGAACTCGCCGACACCATCGCCATCATGTACGCCGGGCGGATCGTCGAACTCGCCGACGCCCAGCGGCTGTTCCACAGCCCGCGGCACCCGTACACGCTGGGGCTGCTGAACTCCTTCCCGGCCCTGCACGGCGAACGGGTGCGGATGGAGGGCATCCCCGGCGCCCCGCCCGCGCTCACCGCGCTGCCCACCGGCTGCGCCTTCCACCCGCGCTGCCCGTTCGCGCTGGAGCGCTGCGCGCACGAGACCCCCCGGCTCACCAAACCCGCCGAACCCGACGGCGCGCCCGCGGACCGCTCGGCCGCCTGCTGGCTGCACACCGGCGGCGAGCGGGTGCCGGAGCCGCTCGCCCGAGTCCTTGGGAGCACCCTGTGACCAGCACCGACACCGCCCCGGTGGTGCACGGCCCGAAGCGGCCGGGCACCCCCGCCCTGGAGGCCCGCGGCCTCACCAAGCACTTCCCGGTCCACGGGGGGCTGCGGCGCGGCCGGGTCGTGCGCGCCGTCGAGGACGTCTCGCTGGCCCTGCCGGAGGGCACCGTCACCGCCGTGGTCGGCGAGTCCGGCTCCGGCAAGTCCACCCTGTCGCGGCTGCTGACCCGGCTCATCGCCCCGACCGCGGGCGAACTGCTGCTGGACGGCGAGCCGGTCGGCGGCTCGGCGCGGGCCCGGCGCGACTACGCCGGACAGGTGCACCTGGTGCTGCAGGACCCGTTCTCCTCGCTGAACGCCGTGCACAGCATCCGCTACCACCTGCAGCGCCCGCTCAAGCTGCACCACGGCCTGCGCGGAGCCGAACTCGAGGCCCGCGCGGCGGAGTTGCTCGAACGCGTCAGCCTCACCCCGGCCGAACGCTACCTCGACAAGTTCCCGCACGAGCTCTCCGGCGGCCAACGCCAGCGGGTGGCCATCGCCCGCGGCCTCGCCGTGCGGCCCCGGGTGCTGCTCGCCGACGAGCCGGTCTCCATGCTCGACGTCTCGATCCGCCTCGGCGTGCTCAACCTGCTCGACGACCTGCGCGAGCGCGAACGGCTCGCCATCCTGTACGTCACCCACGACATCGCCTCGGCCCGCTACCTCGCCGACACCGTCGTGGTGATGTACGCCGGGCAGATCGTCGAGTCCGGCCCGGCCGTCCAGGTCACCGACGAGCCGGCGCACCCCTACACCCGGCTGCTGCTGAGCGCCGCCCCCGACCCGCAGCGCCGCGAACCGGTGGTGCTGCGCGGGCGCGGCGCGCCGCCCAGCCTGATCGACCCGCCGAGCGGCTGCCGCTTCCACCCGCGCTGCCCGCTCGCGATGCCGGTGTGCGCGGAGACCGCGCCGCCGGTGCGACCCGCCGCGGGCGACCAGGTCGCCGCCTGCTGGCTGCTCGACCCCGAGCGGGCACCCGGCACCACGCCCGCCTGAGCGACCGTCACCGCACCACCGCACCATCCGAAACCCACTCGAGAACCCCACTCCAGGAGCTCCCAGTCATGCGCCGTTCCACCGCTCTCAGAGCCCTCGCCCTGGTCGCCGCCGTCGGCCTCGGCGCGACCGCCTGCACCGACTCCAACGACTCGAAGTCCAGCGACGCCGGCGCCGACCGGACCCTGGTGGTCGAGTCGGCCCCGATGCCGTCGTTCACCGAGAACTACAACCCCTTCGACGGGAACTCCTTCCTCTCGGCGCAGAACGCCCGCTCGCTGATCTTCGAGCCGCTCTTCCAGTTCAACACCCTCAAGGCCGACCAGCCGCCGATCCCGTGGCTGGCCAAGTCCTACGAGTGGTCGAACGACAACCGGACGCTCACCCTGGCGCTCCAGTCCGGCATCAACTTCAGCGACGGCAAGCCCTTCACCTCCGCGGACGTCAAGTTCACCTTCGAGATGCTGAAGGCCAACCCGGCCACCAACACCGGCGGCGCGCCGCTGCCGAGCAGCATCACCACCCCGGACGCCACCACCGTCGTGCTGAACTTCGACGGCCCGCAGAAGGCCAACTTCATCGGCATCGGCAACCAGCTGATCGTGCCCGAGCACGTCTGGTCCACCATCAGCAACCCGGGCAACGCGGTCGTCAAGGCCGACCAGGCGATCGGCACCGGCCCGTACCTGGTGGACAAGTTCACCGCGCAGAACATCACCTTCAAGGTCAACCCGGCCTTCCGCGAGAAGCCGAAGGTGCAGCACATCTCCTTCCCCGCCTACGCGACCAACGACGCCGCCACCCTGGCGCTCAACAACGGCGAGATCGACCTCACCGGCAACAACATCAACAACGTCCAGAACACCTTCGTCGGCAAGGACCCGGAACACCACCACCTGTTCCAGAGCACGGCGCCGTACTTCCCGGCGTCCAACACGGTCTCCCTGATGCTCAACAACAAGAGCACCACCTCCCCCGCGCTCGCCGACCCCGCGGTCCGCAAGGCGATCAGCGCCGGCCTCAACCGCCGCGCGTACGCGAGCCAGTGCGAGACCGACTACGCCCGTCCCGCCACCTCCTCCGGCGGCCTGCTGCTGCCGGTCGACCAGGCGATGCTGAACCCGGCGCTGGCCGACGACCTCAAGCCGGAGGCCGACGCGGCCAAGGTCGACTCGCTGCTCGGCGGGGCGGGCTGGACCAAGGACGGCAGCGGCAAGTGGACCCGCGACGGCAAGACCATCAAGTTCACCATCATCGACCCGAACTCGTTCTCCGACTACTGGTGCACCGCGCAGGCGATGGCCAAGGACCTGAACGCGCTCGGCTTCGACGTCAGCACCAACGGCGCCTTCGACTTCAACAGCTGGAACACCGCCATCACCACCGGCAACTACGAGGCGGCCATCCACTGGGGCCAGGGCGGCACCCCGTTCCAGCGCCTGCAGTACGTCCTCGACCCGAGCATGGGCGCCGAGACCGGCCAGGTCGCGGCCGGTGACTTCAGCAAGTACGACTCCCCGAAGGTCCGCGACGCGGTCAAGGCGTTCCAGAACGCGGGCGACGCCGCGGCCGAGAAGACCGCGCTGAACACCCTCCAGCAGATCATGTCGGACGACGTCCCCGCCGTCCCGGTGTTCTACGGCGCGGCCTGGTACGAGTACAACGACACCGACTTCGTCGGCTGGCCGAACGAGAAGGACCCCTACGTCAACCCGGGCCCGAACTCCCAGGCGTACGAGTACATCATCCTGCACCTCAGCCCGCGCGGCTGATCCCGCGACGACTGCGCCCCGCCGAGCGGCTGCTCGGCGGGGCGCGACGCGTGGGGGAGGGGTCAGTGCTGCAGGGTCAGCACGCCCGGACGCCACGGGAGCTGGTCGTAGGTGCCGCTCGCGTTCGGCGACTTGCCCTGGTAGAGCAGTTGCAGGTTGCAGGGGTCGATGGTCATGGTCTGGTCGGGGTTGTTGCGCACCAGGTCGCCGTGGCTGATGTCGTTGGTCCAGCTCGCGCCGCTGTTGGCCTTGCCCGCGAACGGGTTGGACTCGGTGGCGGCCTGCGGGGTCCACGAACCGTTCAGGCTGGTGGCGGTGAAGGAGCGGAAGTACCGCTGCTCGGTGGCGCCCCGGGCCTCGACGATCATCAGGTACTGGTTCTGGCCCTTGACCTTGTAGACCTGCGGGGCCTCGAAGAGGTTCTTCGCGGTGTCGGTCATCACCGTGGTGTACGAGGAGCCGAAGTTGCCGGGGAAGTTGCCGATCGGCATGCTCGCCCGGTAGATGCTGCCGTTGTCACCGGCGAAGAACAGGTACATGTTCTGGTCGTCGGCGATCAGCGTCTGGTCGATCGGCCCGGTGCCGGAGTTCGGGATGCTGCCGGTGAACAGCGGCTGCGGCGCGGACCAGCCGTTCGGGTTGGTCGGGTCGCTGGAGGTGCGGTAGATGAACGGCCACGCGCCCCACTGGTAGGCCAGGATCCAGATGTTCTTCGGCGCGAAGTAGAACAGGGTCGGCGCGACCGCGGACTGGCTCATCCCGGTCTGGGCGGCCGAGGCCATGTCGGACCAGTTGGTGAACGGCGCGAACGCCATCGAGCCGTACGTGGACCCGTTCACGTCCGAGGCGTACACCAGGTGCTTGCCGTTGTAGACGACGTTGGTGAAGTCCTTGACCGCGGCCCAGCCGTTGGCGGGCTGCGCCAGGGCGCCGGTGGAGCTCCACCGGTAGGTGGACGGGAGCGGGCAGGTGGTGCCGCCGGAGGACGGCGGGGGCGTGGTCGGGGTGCCCGCGGTCAGGCCGGTCCACTGCTGGTTGGTGCGGCCGTTGCAGTTCCACAGCTCCACGGCGGTGCCGTTGGCGGTGGCGCCGCCGGTGACGTCCAGGCACAGGCCGGACTCGACGCCGGTGATGCTGCCGTCGGCGTTCAGCCGCCACTGCTGGTTCGCGCCGCCGCTGCAGGCCCAGATCTGCACCCGGGTGCCCGCGGCGGTCGCGTGGTTGGGGACGTCCAGGCACTTGTTGCCGTAGACGGTCAGCTCGTTGGCGGACGTCAGCGTCCACTGCTGGTTGGTGCCGCTCCAGCAGTCGTAGATCTGCAGCAGCGCGCCGTCGGTCTGGCTGCCGCCCGCCACGTCGAGACAGCGGCCGGACGAGACGCTCTTCAGGGCGCCGGTGGACGCCGCCTGGGCGGCGGGGCCGGTGACGAGCATCGCCGCCAGGGCCGCCACGGTCGCGACCATCGCGGTGAGCAGCACGGACAGTCGCCCGCGGCTCGGATTTCGGCTGTGCACGGAATCTCCTCTGGGTGGGGAGGGGGATGGGCACGGCCCGGCTGTGAGCGCTCACCATCTCGTTCGCGGCAGCTCACGGCCGGGCCGTCGGAAGGAGCCGCGCCCGGTCCGGGGACCGGAGGCGGGCGCGGCTCGGCTCAGGGGCCGGGCCCGGGGGCCCGGTTCAGCGGTTCAGCGGTTCGGGGCGGTTCGGCCGGGCGCGCCGGCCCGGCTCACTTGAAGGCCCAGTGCTGGTTGGCGCCGCCGTTGGAGTCCCAGATCTGGACGGGCGCGCCGTTGCCGGTCTGGCCGCCGGGGATCTCCAGCGCCTTGCCGCTGGCGACGTTGGTCAGGGTGTAGGAGCCGTCGCCGTTCTGGGCGGCCCGCCAGTGCTGGTTGGCGCCGCCGTTGGAGTCCCAGACCTGCACCCGCGTCCCGTTGGCGGTCTGGCTGCCGGGCTCGTCCAGCACCCGGCCGCTGGCGGTGTTGGTCAGGGTGTAGCTGCCGTCGCTGTTCTGGGTGGCCCGCCAGTGCTGGTTGGCGGCGGTGCCGTTGGCGTCCCAGACCTGGAGCTGGGTGCCGTTGCCGTTCTGCCCGGAGGGCTCGTCCAGGACGCGCCCGGCCGCCACGTCGGTGAGCGTGTAGACGGTGCCGGAGACGATGCCGCCGCTCGGGGTGCCGCCGCCACCGTTGCTGCCGTTCAGCGCGTTGAGCACCGAGCCGTAGGCGGCCTTCGGGTTGCCGTTGTTGTCGAACAGCAGCGCGTTCTCGCCGGTGCGCCAGGAGTCGCTGTCGCGGATGCCCCAGACCGTGATGCCGGTGCAGCGGGGGGTGTCCAGGCAGGCCTGGACGGTGTTGGCGTACGCGCTGGCGGACGCCTGGGCGATGTCGAGCTCGGTGAGCTGGACGTCGACGCCGAGCGCGGCGAAGTTGGCCAGCGTGGTGCGGAAGCTCGCCGGGGCGCCGCCGCTGCCGAAGTGGCTCTGGAAGCCGACGCAGTCGATCGGCACGCCGCGGGCCTTGAAGTCCTTCACCATGTTGTAGACGCCCTGCGTCTTGGGGGAGGACCAGTCCTCGATGCTGTAGTCGTTGTAGCAGAGCTTGGCCGCGGGGTCGACGCCCCGCGCGGTGCGGAACGCCTCCTCGATGAAGCCGTTGCCCAGCAGGTTCTGGAACACCGAACTGCGGTGCTGGCCGGTCCCGTTGTCGGCGAAGGCCTCGTTGACCACGTCCCAGGCGTAGATCTTGCCCTTGTAGTGGGACATCTCCTGGGTGATGTGGTTGTTCATCACGCTGCGCAGCGTGTTGGCGTCGCCGATCGAGCTGACCCAGCCGGGCAGCTGGCTGTGCCAGACCAGGGTGTGGCCGCGCATCCGCTGGCCGTGCGCGGTGGCGTGGTTGACGATCGAGTCGCCGGGGCCGAAGTTGAACGAGCCCCGGGACGGTTCGACCGTGTCCCACTTCATCTCGTTCTCCGGGGTGATCATGTTGAATTCCCGGTCGAGGATGCCGCTGTACGTCGAGTCGCCGAGGCGGCCCGAGGCGACCGCGGTGCCGAAGTAGCGGCCGCTGCCGGACGCCGCCGCGCCGAGCGTGCTCGCGGCGGCCTGGGCCGTGGGCCCGGCGGTGAGGACGACGACCAGCCCGACCGCGGTGCAGGCGGCGGGGGTCAGGAGCGTGCGGAGACGGTTCTTCCCGTTGAGCCGTGGCATGACGGATCGTTCTCCTTGGGTGGGGGAGGGGAGTGCGCGCCGGGAGGCGTGGGGCCTCACCCGGCGGTCCTTCGGCGTGTGCCCCGCCGGGTCGTTCCTGCCCGGCGGGGCACACGTGGGGCTGGGGGCGGGAGAGGCGGTCGAGGGGGAAGGGTGGGCGCCGGACCCTCGATCATGCTGTTAGCGCTAACAATTCCGGTGTCAGGGGAAACGGGCCTCTCCGGGTTCGCCCCGGTGAAATGTGGACCCAGGCGTGACGGGTTGTCAATACTCCGCCCGCCGACCGATCGGAACCGACGGCTCCGCCCCTGGTGGGACGGCCCGTCCCGCCTCCCGCCCGGTCTGCAACTTTCATCCCCCTCCGGCCGGGGGCCGACCGGCGCAGCCCCAGGTGGCGGGGGTGCCGCGGACCGGTCGGCGGCGACGCCCGGCCGGGGCACCGGCGACAGCGGGCGTCCGCGCCGGGTAACATCCGTGTTTCCTCCGTGGTGGCGCCGGAACCTCCTCGTGCCGTTGGCACTCCCGACGGAGAGGCTCCATGTCCCGAACCCGATCGTTCGCGTCCAGGCTGATCGGCGTCCTCGCCGTGCTCGCCCTCGCGTGCGGCCTGAGCCTGCAGACGGCCCCCCGGGCCGCCGCGGCCTCGCTGACCCAGATCACCAACTTCGGCACCAACCCCACCGGCCTGCTCATGCACCTGTACGTGCCGGCCTCGGTCAAGCCCAACCCGCCGATCCTGCTGGCCCTGCACGGCTGTCAGGGCAACGGCCCCTACATGTACTCCAGCACCGACTTCGGCGCGCTGGCCGACCAGTACGGCTTCCTGGTCATCTACCCGTCGACCAACCCCAACGGCAGCTGCTGGGACGTCTCCTCCGACCAGGCGCTGACCCGCGGCGGCGGCAGCGACCCGGTCGGGCTGATGTCGATGATCACCTACACCGAGCAGCACTACGGCGGCAACGCCAACGCCGTGTACGTCACCGGCGAGTCCTCCGGCGGCATGATGACCAACGTGATGCTCGCCGACTACCCGGACGTCTTCAAGGCCGGCGCCGCGTTCATGGGCGTGCCCTACCACTGCTTCTACACCGGCACGGTGCGCGGCTGGAACAGCGGCTGCGCGCAGGGGCAGGTCTCGATGACCCCGCAGCAGTGGGGCGGCCTGGTCCGGGGCGCCTACCCCGGCTACACCGGCCCGCGCCCGCGGGTGCAGCTGTGGCACGGCACCGCCGACACCATCCTGAACTACAACAACCTCGGCGAGGAGGTCAAGCAGTGGACCGACGTCCTCGGCACCGGCCAGACGCCGTCGTCCACCGACACCCCCGCCTCCGGCTGGACCCGCACCCGCTACAACAACGGTGCGGGCACCCAGGTCGAGGCGTACGGCATCTCCGGCGCCGGACACCAACTGCCGGTCCAGGGCGCCGGGATGGCCGCCAACGCGGTCCACTTCATGGGCCTCGACGCCGCCCCGTCCGGCGGCGGCACCGGCGCGCTGCGCGCGGTCGGCGCGGGCAAGTGCCTGACCGACCCGAGCACCGCGGCGGGCACCCAGCAGCAGATCGCCACCTGCAACGGCGCCGCGAACCAGACCTGGACCCGCACCGCGTCGAACCAGCTGACCGTGACCGTCGGCGGCGCCACCCTGTGCCTGGACGCCGAGGCCAAGGGCACCACCAACGGCACCAGGGCGATCGTCTGGTCCTGCAACGGCCAGCCCAACCAGCAGTGGCAGGTCAACTCCAACGGCACCGTCACCGGCGTCCAGTCGGGGCTCTGCCTGGACGTGGCCGGGCTGGGCACCGCCGACGGCACGCCCGTCCAGCTGTGGAGCTGCAGCGGCGCCAGCAACCAGCAGTGGAAGCTGGGCTGAGGCCTCGAGGTTCTGAGGCCGTGAGGCCCTGAGGCCCGGCCGCCGACCCGTGCGGGTCGGCGGCCGGGCCGGTGCTCAGGCGCAGGCGGCGCCGTTCAGGGTGAACCGGGCCGGGGCCGGGTTGCTGCCGGAGTACGTGGCCTGGAAGCCGAAGCTCGCGCTCGCGCCGGGGGCCAGGGTGCCGTTCCACCCGGCGTCCCGCACGGTCACGGCGCTGCCGACCTGGGAGACCGTCGCGTTCCACGCGTTGGTGATCCGCTGGTTGCCGTCGTAGCTCCAGCCCAGCGTCCAGCCGGAGACGGTCGAGGCGCCGGTGTTCTTCACCGTCACCGTCGCGGTGAACCCGTTGCCCCAGGAGCTGTCCACCTTGTACGCCACCGTGCAGGACGCCGCGGGCGGGGCGGTGTCGTCGTCCGCCTCGGTGGCGGTGAAGGTCGCCGACTGGACGCCCGGGCCGCTGACGGTGAAGACCGCGCTGCCCGCCGTGGTGTCCGCGTCCTGCGCCGCCGACAGCGGGACCTGCTGCGCGGTGGCCCAGTTGGCGGGGGTGAAGAGCAGCGAGGAGGTGGTGGCCGACAGGTCGGTGTCGCCCGAGGTGCGGGCGACCGTCACGGTCACGTTCTGGGCGGGCGCCGCCGAGAGCTTGACCGCGACCGACGCCGAGCCGCCCTCGGGGACGGTCACCGCCGCCGGGGTCACCTGCACGGCGGGCGTGGCCGGGGCCGCGCGCCGCTCGGCGGCGAACGAGGCCAGCCAGGCCAGCGAGGCGTTCCAGTTGATCGCCACCTCGTTGGTCGAGTACGAGCCGATGTCGTCGACGTAGCAGGCCGCCGGGGCGCAGCCCGCCAGCTGGGCCTCGGCGATCGGGTCCTGCAGGCCGGAGTTGGGGCCGCCCGCGAAGGAGCCGGCCGGCGGGTGCGGGAGCGAGGCGTCGTTCTGGTGCGCCCAGAAGCGGTGGTGCTCGTTCTCCGAGGCGCGCTCGCCGTAGCCGCTCACGTAGGAGCGGTCCAGGGCGTTGCGGCCCAGCAGGTAGTCCATCGTCTCCAGCGCGCCGGTGCGGTAGCGGGCGGCGCCGGTCAGTTCGTAGGCGACGGCCAGCACCATCGCGTTGTTGGCGACCGAGCTGTTGGAGCCCCACACGTAGCCGTCGGGGGCCAGCGGCACCGCGTAGCCCTGGCCGCCCATGGTGGACAGGTAGCCGTCGGCGGCGGTGGTCAGCAGGCCGCGCAGCCGGGTCACGTCGTCGGCGGGCAGCGCGATGCCGGGGGTGGTGGCCAGGGTGATCCGGCCGAGCGTCGCGGTGCCGCCCCACCAGAAGGCGTCCACCGGCTTGGTGTGCAGCGGGGAGGAGGTGACCGCGTCGCGGTACTGGGACTCGCCGGTGGTGGCCAGGAGTTCGGCCGCCGCCCAGTAGAACTCGTCGGAGACGTCGGCGTCCTCGTACGCGCCGCCGCCGGTGCTGTCGGTGGCCGGGGCCAGCACGTTCGGGTTGGCCTTGGCGGCCGTCCAGGCGCGGCGGGCCGCGTCCAGGCAGCGGGCGGCGAAGGCGGAGTCGTACGGCGCGTAGACCCGGGCGCACTGGGCCGCGGTGGCGGCCAGGTTGAGCGTGGCGGCGGTGGACGGCTTGTGCAACTCGCGCTGCTGGTCGTCCAGTTCGGGACGGGTCGGCAGGCCGGTCCACTGGGCGTCGTGGATCTTGTGGAAGGCCATCCCGGCCATCGGCTTGCCGTCCGGGACCTGCATCCGCAGCAGGAAGTCCAGCTCCCAGCGGGCCTCGTCCAGCACGTCCGGCACGCCGTTGCCGCGCTCGGGCACCCGCAGCGTGGAGTCGCCGAGGGCCGCGTCGCCGCCCGAACGGCGGGCCCGCTCGAAGGAGTTGACCAGCTCCCAGGTCGCGATGCCGCCGTTGACCACGTACTTGCCCTGGTCGCCCGCGTCGTACCAGCCGCCGCGCACGTCCAGCTTGTAGTCGCAGACCCCGGCCTGGCAGGGCACGCTGGTGTCGCCCTTGTTCGGGGCCACCCCCAGGTGGCCGGCCGGGCGGGCGTAGGCGCTGCCGCCCGCCAGGGCCGCGTCGATCGCGATGCCGCTGCGCTGCTGGTAGAAGAAGTTCAGGCTGTCGGCGCGCAGTCCGTCGTACAGCGCGGCCGAGATGTCGAACGGGTGGCTGGCCGAGCCGCCGACGACCAGGGTGTAGCCGGTGCCGGTGCCGGTGTACGCGCCGAAGTCGACCAGGTGGGTGGACTGGCTGGAGGCCTGGTCGGCGCCGTGCACGGTGGTGGTGCCGGAGGCGACCTGCGCGCCGGAGGAGTCGCGCAGCTGCCAGGCGAGCGGGGAGGTCGCCGAGCTGACCACGGTGGCCCGCTTGGGGCCGTCCGGGAGGTAGCCGACCTGGTTGACCCGGACGGGGAAGTCGGCGGCCGCGCCGACGGTGGCGGCACCGGCGGTGGCCGGGACGAGCGCGGTGGCGGTCAGGCCGCCGGCGGCCAGGGCCAGGCCGGTCAGCACGGCGGCGGCGCGCCGGGGCAGGCCGCGGCCGGGGAGGGCGGGAGGCATGGGTGGGGGCCTTCCTTCGGATGGGGGGAGGGGTGCAGGGGGGTGGGAGCCCGCGGTGAATGGGAGCGCTCCCACTCGCCCCAATGAAGCCAGTTCGACTGGTGGTGCGTCAAGAGGCCGTAAAAGGACCGGAGTTGGCGGACCACCGGGCCGCCCGGTGCCCGGGTGGCCGCGCCCACGGCCGCAGTGGTGCCAGCCGCCGGGGAACACCCCTGTTCGGAGGCCGTCCGATGCTCTACGGTCGCGCCCATGACCCTCCAGACCCCGGCCACCAACGCCGCCGGTCGGCTGCTGTCCGTGCTGGCCGCCTTCGACCGGACGGCCCCCGCCCTGACCCTCACCGAGATCAGCCGGCGCGCCGGACTCTCGCTGCCCACCGCGCACCGGCTGCTGTCCGAGCTCACCGGCTGGGGCGCGCTGGAGCGCGACGGGGACGGCGTCTACCACGTCGGGCTGCGGCTGTTCGAACTCGGCACCCTCGCCCCGCGCGGGCCGGTGCTGCGCGAGGCCGCCCTGCCGTTCCTGGAGGACCTGTACGAGGCGACCCGGGAGAACGTGCAGCTCGCCGTCCGGGAGGGCGGCGACGCGGTCTACGTCGAGCGGCTGGCCGGGCGCTCCTCGGTCGGGGTGCGCACCCGGCTCGGCGCGCACTGGCCGCTGCACGCCACCGGCGTCGGTCTGGCGCTGCTCGCGCACGCCCCGGTCGAGCAGCAGGAGGCGTACCTGGCCGCCGGGTTGGCCGCCTTCACCCCCTGGACGGTGACCGACCCGGACCGGCTGCGGCGGATGCTGGCCGAGGTGCGCACCACCGGGCTGGCGGTCAGCGACCGGCAGGTCACCGAGGACGCGCTGTCGGTGGCGGCCCCGGTCCGGGGCGGGGACGGCACGGTGGTCGCGGCGGTCTCCGTGGTGGTGCGCGCCCCCGGCAGCCCGGCCGCGCTCGGGCCCGCCGTGCGGCTCGCGGCGCGCGGCATCTCCCGCGCCCTGGCGGCGGGCGGCGGGACGGGGACGGCCCCGGCCTGACGGAACGGGGCGGCTCCGCCCGGTGGAACGGGTGTCACCGGCCCGGCGGAGCGGGTGCCCCCGGCCCGGCGGAACGGACGCCTTTCGCCTGACGGAAGTTTCATTGTCGCCCCCGGGGCGCGCTGGGAGCCTCGTCGCATCCCGCTGAACCCCCACCACCCCAGGGACGGCTCCCATGACCCAGTTCGCCCGCAACCAGTGGTACGTCGCCGCGTACGCGACCGAGGTCGGCGACGACCTGCTCGGCCGCACGATCCTCGGCGAGCCCGTGGTGCTCTACCGCGCGCAGGAGGACGGCCGGGCGGTCGCGCTGGCGGACCGCTGCGTGCACCGCCGCTTCCCGCTCTCCGAGAGCCGCCGCCAGGGCGACGCCATCGTGTGCGGCTACCACGGCTTCACCTACGACCGGGCCGGTGCCTGCACGTCCGTCCCCGGGCAGACCCGGATCCCGCGCACCGCGCGGGTCGCCGCCTACCCCGTCGTCGAGCGGGACTCGCTGGTGTGGGTCTGGATCGGCGACCCGTCCGCCGCCGACGAGAGCCGCGTCCCGCGCGCCCCGCACCTGGTCGACCCGGCGATGACGACGGTGCGCGGCATGGAGCCGATCGACGCCGACTACGGCCTGCTGGTGGACAACCTGCTCGACCTCTCGCACGAGACGTACCTGCACGGCGGGTACATCGGCACCCCCGAGGTGGCCGCCACCCCGATCACCACCGAGGTGGACGAGGAGGGCGGCGTCGTCCGGGTCTCGCGGCACATGCTCGACGCCGAGTGCCCGCCGTTCTACGCCCGTTCCACCGGCATCGAGGGCCGGATCAGCCGCCTCCAGGACATCGAGTACTTCGCGCCCTGCCTGTACCTGCTGCACAGCCGGATCACCCCGGTCGGGCAGTCCGCGCCGGTCTTCCGCACCGAGATCACCTACGCGATCACCCCGTCCGAGCCCGGCAGGGTCTACGACTTCTGGGCCGTCTCGCGGGACTTCGCGGTCGGCGACGAGGAGGTCACCGCGTTCCTGCGGGACTTCAACCACACCGTGGTCATGCAGGACGTCGACGCCCTCAACCTGCTGCAGCGCGCCCTGGACGGCGAGCCCGGCCCGTACCAGGAGCTCAGCATCAACATCGACACCGGCGCGCTGGCCGCCCGCCGCATCCTCGCCGCGCTGGCCGCCGCGGGCACCGAGCGGGCCGACGCGTGAGCGGCGGCCCGGGGCGCCGGGTGTACCGCGTCGACTGGCTGCCCGGCGGCGACGTGCTGGAGGCCCGCTGCTTCTGCGGCGCGCGCTCCACCCAGCCGGACCCGGTCGCGGTGTGGACCTGGCTGCTCGACCACCCCCGCCACGCCGCCCCGCCGTCGGAAGGAGAACGGCCGTGACCGCGCCCGAACAGCTGCTGGACCTGGTGGTCACCGGCCGCCGGGACGAGGCCGAGGACGTCGTCTCGCTCACCCTGGCCCGCCCCGACGGCGGCCCGCTGCCCGACTGGACGCCCGGCGCCCACCTCGACCTGCTGCTGGACGACGGGCTGGAGCGCCAGTACTCGCTGTGCGGCGACCCGGCCGAGACCGCCGCCTGGACCGTCGCCGTGCTGCGCGAACCCGGCGGGCGCGGCGGCTCGGTGCGCGTCCACGACACGCTCCGCCCGGGCGCGGGCGTCCGGGTGCGGGGGCCGCGCAACCACTTCGCGCTGCTGCCCGCGCCGCAGTACCTGTTCGTCGCGGGCGGCGTCGGGATCACCCCGCTGGTGCCGATGCTGGCCGCCGCCGAGGCGGCCGGGGCCGACTGGACGCTGCTCTACGTCGGCCGCTCCCGCGCCACGATGGCCTTCGCCGGGGAGCTCGCCGAGCGCTACGGGCCGCGCGTCCTGCTGCGGCCCCGGGACGAGCACGGCCGACCCGACCTGGCCGCCCACCTCGACGCGCTGGGCGAGCGGGCCGAGGTCTACTGCTGCGGCCCCCGCCCGCTGCTGGAGGCCGTCGAGCGGCACTGCGAGCGCACCGGGCGCCCGCCCGCCCGGGTCGAGCGGTTCCAGCCGCGCGAGGCGGCCGCGGCCGGTGCGGACCGGCCCTTCACCCTGGTGCTGGCCCGCTCGGGGCTCACCCTGACGGTGCCCGCGGACGCCTCGGTGCTGGAGACCGTCCGCGGGGCCGGGGTGGACGTCCTCTACTCCTGCGAGCAGGGCACCTGCGGGACGTGCGAGACCGACGTCCTGGAGGGGCGCCCCGAGCACCGGGACTCGCTGCTCACCGAGGCGGAGCGGGCGGAGTCCGCCAGCATGATGGTCTGCGTCTCGCGCTGCCTGGGGGAGCGGCTCGTGCTCGACCTGTGAGCCGTCCGGCTCACCCCGTGCCGATCGTGTCCAGCAGTCGGGCGGCCTGCTCGGCGGCGGCCGGGGCGACCTCCCGGGCGATCTCGCGGAACAGCTCCTCGGCCCGGATCGCGGGCCAGTCGGCGGGCAGGTGCTCGGCGGGCAGGTGCGGGTCGGTGCGGACGAGTTCGAGCCAGTCGGTGTGCAGCAGCAACTGCCGCCGCACCGGGTCGCCGTCCGCGCCCGCGCCGTCGCCCCAGCGCTCCAGGAAGGCGCGGTAGCCGGCGGCGATGGCCGCCGTGTCGAAGGCGGACTCCACCACCTGCGCGACCTCGGTCGGCGCCAGCACCGTGCCCCGGAACACCCGCAGGTGGCCGTCGAGTTCGAGGTCGCCGAGCAGCGCGGCGACGTCCACCTCGCCCGGCGCCACCCACAGGCCGTTCTGCAGCGGCCCGAAGCCGCCCCAGGTCAGCCGGGAGCGCAGGTCGTGGCGCTGGCGGCGCCAGGCCTCCGGCAGCGAGAACCCGACCAGGGTCCACTGCCCCCGCCAGTCGCGGTTGACCGCGCCGGTGTTCCAGACCCGCTGGTGGCCGTCGCGCAGGACGTCCACGGCGCGCGGCGTCAGGCCGAAGTACATCTTGCGCCCCTGCCGGTGCCGGGCGAGCAGGCCGCGGTTGACCATCCGGGTCAGCGTGGAGCGCACCGCCTCCTCGGTGATGCCGACCCGCTCGAAGACCTCGATGACGCAGCCGGAGGAGAGCGCCACGTCCCGGCCCAGGACGTGGACGCCGAAGAAGGTGAGCATCAGGGACTGGGGGCGCGGGGCGGGGTCGAGATCGATCACGGCCCCAGCCTAGGACCCCGGCCCGGGCGGCCGGAGCGGGCACCGTAATGTTTGGCAATATCTTGACGGCTAACACGAATGTGCCTAAGTTGAGGCCGGTCCCACCCCTCGAAGGAGAAGCACCCATGGATCTGAACGGCAAGGTCGCCGTGGTCACCGGCAGCGGTCGCGGTCTCGGACTCGCCTACGCCAAGGCGCTCGCCGCCTCCGGCGCGGCGGTCGTGGTCAACGACGTGGACGCCGAGGCGGCCGCCGCCGCGGTGAAGGAGATCGAGGCGGCGGGCGGCCGGGCGGTCGCCGAGGTGGGGGCGGTCGGCTCCACGGAGACCGCCGAGGCGCTGGTCGCGCGGGCCGTCGACGCGTTCGGGCGGCTGGACGTGATGGTCACCAACGCGGGCGTGCTGCGCGACCGGGTGCTGTGGAAGATGTCCGACGAGGACTTCGACACGGTCGTCCAGGTGCACCTGCGCGGCACCTTCACCTGCGTGCGCGCCGCCGTGGCGCGGATGCGCGAGCAGGGCGAGGGCGGCCGCATCGTCGTCGCGGGCTCCCCGGCGGGCCAGCGCGGCAACTTCGGGCAGACCAACTACGCCGCCGCCAAGGCCGGGATCGCCGCCATGGTCCGCACCTGGGCGATGGAGCTGGCCAAGGCGGGCATCACCGCCAACGCGGTGATCCCGGTCGCCGCCACCGCGATGACCAGGACCATCCCCGCCTTCGCCCCGCACGTCGAGGCGCTGGAGCAGCACGGCACCCCGCTGCCGGACAGCCTGCGCAAGGGCGAGGGCTTCGGCACCCCCGAGGACGTCGCCTCCCTGGTCACCTTCCTCGCCTCCGACGCCTCCGCGGACGTCACCGGCCAGTGCATCGGCATCGGCGGCGACAAGCTGGCCCTGTGGTCGCACCCGCAGGAGGTCTCGGTCGCCTACGCCGACGGCGGCTGGAGCGCCGACGCGATCGCCGCGGCCTGGCCGGTGACGGTCGGACGGGTGCCCGAGACCTACGGCATCCCCGCCCCGCGGATCTGAACGGCGGCGCCCCGATGAGTCCCCAGCAGCCCCGCCTGTCGCTCGACGACCTGGTCGCGATCGACGTCCACACCCACGCCGAGGTCTCCGCGAGCGGGCAGGGCTCGCTCTCCGCCGAGCTCGACGCCGCCGCCGGCGCCTACTTCCACGCCGACCACCGCCGTCCCACCCTGCCGGAGATCGCCGCCCACTACCGCGAGCGGAAGATGGCCTGCGTGGTCTTCACCGTGGACGCCGAGCACGCCACCGGCACCCCGCCCGTCCCCAACGAGGAGATCGCCGAGGCCGCCCGGCGGAACCCCGACGTGATCATCCCGTTCGCCAGCGTCGACCCGTACAAGGGCCGCGCCGGGGTGCGCCAAGTGCGCCGCCTGGTGGAGGAGTTCGGCGTCCGCGGCTTCAAGTTCCACCCCAACGTGCAGGCGTTCTTCCCCAACGACCGGCTCGCCTACCCGCTGTACGAGGCGATCGAGGAGGCCGGTGCCATCGCGGTCTTCCACACCGGGCAGACCGGCATCGGCGCCGGTGCGCCCGGCGGCGGGGGCATCCGGCTGAAGTACTCGAACCCGATGCTGGTGGACGACGTCGCCGCGGACTTCCCCGGCATGCCGATCGTCCTGGCCCACCCGTCCTTCCCCTGGCAGGACGAGGCGCTGGCGGTGGCGACCCACAAGCCGCAGGTGTACATCGACCTGTCCGGCTGGTCGCCGAAGTACTTCCCGCCGCAGCTGGTGAAGTACGCCAACAGCCTGCTCCAGGACAAGGTGCTGTTCGGCTCCGACTACCCGCTGATCAGCCCCGACCGCTGGCTGGCCGACTTCGCGCAACTGCCGATCAAGGACGAGGTGCGGCCGAAGATCCTCAAGCAGAACGCCGCCCGCCTGCTCGGCCTCGACCAGCAGCAGTGACGCAGACGGAGGAGCCCCGCGTTGCACAACCAAGGCATCGGTTCCTGGCCCGCCCGCCGGGCCCGCAAGACACCGCACCGCACCGCCCTCGTCCATGAGGACCGGTCCACCAGCTACGCCGAACTGCACCGCCGCTCCAGCGGGTTGGCCCACCTGCTGCACCGGCGGGGGGTGCGCCGGGGCGACCGGGTCGCCTTCCTCGGCCCCAACCACCCCGCCTTCCTGGAGACCCTCTTCGCCCTCGGGCAACTGGGCGCGGTCTTCGTGCCGCTCAACACCCGCCTGGCCCCGCCGGAACTGCGCCACCAGCTCCGCGACTCCGGCAGCGCCCTGCTGCTGACCGTTCGTCAGAACGCCTCCCTGCTGGCGGAGTTGTCCGCGGACGCCGAGGTGTGGGAGGTGGAGGGGGCGGAGTACGAGGCGCTGCTCGCCGAGGCGCCCGGCGAGGTGTCGGACCTGCCGGTGGCCCACGAGGACCTGTGCATGATCATGTACACCTCGGGGACCACCGGCCGCCCCAAGGGCACCCTGCTGACCCACGGCAACATCGTCTGGAACAGCCTCAACGTGGTGGTCGACGTCGACCTGGCGAGCGACGAGGTCACCCTGGTCAGCGCGCCGCTGTTCCACACCGCCGCGCTCAACATGACCTGCCTGCCGACCCTGCTCAAGGGCGGCACCGCCGTCCTGGAGTCCGGCTTCGACGCCGAACGCACCCTCGAACTGGTCGAACGGCTGGGGATCACCTGCCTGTTCGGCGTCCCGGCCATGTACGACGCGATGGTCCGGGCCCCCGGCTGGGCCCGGGCCGACCTGCGCAGCCTGCGCAACCTGATGTGCGGCGGCGCGCCCGTGCCCGCCCGCACCATCCGGGCCTACCTCGACCTCGGGCTGGCGTTCGTCCAGGGCTACGGCATGACCGAGGCCGCCCCCGGCGTGCTGCTGCTCGACCGGGCGGACGCCCTGGAGCACGCCGGGACGGCGGGCGTACCGCACTTCTTCACCGACGTCCGGCTGCTGGACCCGGCGGGCGAGGAGGCCGGCGTCGGCGAACCCGGCGAGGTGGTGGTCAGCGGCCCCAACGTCACCCCCGGCTACTGGGGGCTGCCGCAGGAGAGCGCGGACGCCTACCACGACGGCACCTGGTTCCGCTCCGGCGACGTCGCCGTCCGGGACGAGGCGGGCTACGTCCGGCTGGTCGACCGCCTCAAGGACATGATCATCTCCGGCGGGGAGAACATCTACCCCGCCGAGGTGGAGGACGCCCTGCTGGAGCACCCCGCCGTCGCCGAGTGCGCCGTCTTCGGCGTCCCCGACGAGAAGTGGGGCGAGGTGGGACGGGCCGTCGTGGTGCTGCGGCCCGGCGCCACCGCGAGCGCCGAGGAGATCCTCGCCCACCTCGACGGCCGACTGGCCCGCTACAAGATCCCCAAGTCCGTGCGCTTCACCGAGGCGCTGCCCCGCAGCGGCGCGGGCAAGCTCCTCAAGGGGCCGCTCCGCACCGCCCACGGGCAGGCCTGACCCTTTCCCGACTCCCCCCTGACTTCTCTCGGCGCGCCCCGGCGTGCCCACCCGGAAGGACCCTCACGTGCCCCGCACCGTCCACGGCATCACCGACCTGCTCGCCCTCGGCGGCACCGACCTCGGCCACAGCCAGTGGCTGGAGATCGCCCAGGACCGGGTGAACACCTTCGCCGACGCCACCGACGACCACCAGTGGATCCACACCGACCCCGAACGCGCCGCCGCCGGACCGTTCGGCGCCCCGATCGCCCACGGCTACCTGACGCTCTCGCTGCTCATCCCGCTGTGGAGCGAGCTCCTCCAGGTCGAGGGCGTCGCCATGGCCGTCAACTACGGCCTCAACAAGGTCCGTTTCCCCTCGCCGGTCAAGGTCGGCGCCAAGATCCGCGCCCACGGCGCGATCGCCTCGGTGGCGGAGGTGAAGGGCGGCGCCGAGGTGACCGTCGACCTGACCGTCGAGATCGACGGCTCGGCCAAGCCCGCGGTGGTGGCCCAGGCGGTCTACCGCTTCTACGCCTGAGTGCGGCTCCGGCGGCCGAGCCCGGCCGTCCCGTCCGCCCTGTCCGCCCTGTCCGAACGGCCCTGAACGGCGCGAGCGGCTGCCCCGATCGGGGTGGCCGCTCGCGCCGTTTTCGGCAGGGGCGGGTGCGGGGCGCGGCGGGGCGGTGCGGGGCGCGGTGGCTGGCGGGCGGCGGCCAATCCTGTGCAGATTATTGACGGCCGACAAAGAATGGCCCTAAATTCGCCGCACGGCCGGTACCCCGCCCCTCGGTGCCCACTCGAACCGGCCCCGCGCCCGGTGCCCAGCCGCTCCCCTCCGCGCGAACGCCGCTCCCGGCCCCGGCCCTCGACCGGGCCCCCAGCTCGCGCCCTCCCCCAGGAGAAACACCCATGGCCACCCCCACCCACGCGCCCGCACGCGCCGCCCAGGGCGGACCCGCCCTGCGCCGCGGCACGCTCGTCGCCGGACTGCTCGCCGTCTGCACGGCCCAGATCGGCCTGGCCATCCCGGCCACCCTCAACGGCCTCTTTCAGAGCCAACTGCACCCCGTCGGCTCGCAGTTGACGTGGATCTCGGACGCCTTCCTGCTGCCGGTCGCCGTCCTGGAACTGACCTTCGGCCTGCTCGGCGACCTGCTCGGCCGCAAGCGACTGCTGGTCGGCGGAGCCGCCCTGCTGGCCGTCGGCGAGATCGTCAGCACCACCGCCAACGGCATCCACCAGCTCTGGGTCGGCCAGGCCCTGGCCGGCCTCGGAGCCGCCGCGCTCTTCCCGACCTCGCTGGCGATCCTCGCCGCGGGCACCGCCTCCACCGCCCAGCGGGCCAAGGTCGTCGCCCTGTGGGCCGCCCTGCTCTCCACCGGCGGCTTCGTCGCCCCGCTGATCGGCGGCATCACCGCCACCTACGGCTCCTGGCGCTGGGCCTTCGTCGTCGTCACCCTGATCGGCGCGGCCAGCGCCCTGACCAGCGCCTTCTGCGCCGACGAATCACGCGCCCCTGAAGGCCGCTCGCTCGACCTGCCGGGCCAACTCACCATCGGTGTCGGCCTGTTCGCCCTGCTCTACGCGATCATCCAGGGCCCCGAGGACGGCTGGACCGCCACCCCCGTGCTGATCGCCCTCGTGCTGGCCGTGCTCGGCCTGGTCGGCTTCGTGGCCGCCGAACTGCGCTCCGCCTCCCCGCTGCTGCGCCTGGACCTGTTCCGCAACCGCTCCTTCGCGGTCGCCTCCGTCATCACCGTGGTCGGCATGTTCAGCTTCCTCGGCACCGCCTACTCGGTCAGCATCCGGCTCGGCCCCGTCCAGGAACTGCCCCCCATGCGGACCGCCCTGGCCTTCCTGCTGCTCAACGGCATCGCCCTGGCCATGCTGCCGGTCACCCACCGGCTGCTGAACGCGGTGGCGCCGCGCCTGCTGCTCGGCTCCGGCCTGCTGCTGATCGCGGCCGGCAACTACTGGGCAGCGGCCCTGCCGGTCCACGACCACTCCTTCCTCCCACTGATCGCGCCGCTCGCCCTGGTCGGCCTGGGCTTCGCGGTGACCGTCTCCTCCGTCACCGCCACCGCCGTCACCACCGTGCCCCCGCACCTGGCCGGCATGGCCAGCGCCACCACCAACCTGCTGCGCGACTTCGGCTTCACCCTGGGCCCCGCCGTGATCGGCGCGATCGCCCTCAGCCGGGCCGGCGACCACTTCACCAGCACGCTCGGCGCCGCCGACCTGCCCGCCCCGCTCAAGGGCGCGGGCACCGCGATCCTGGAGGAGGGCGGCCCGCTGGCCGTCAACGGCGCCTCGGCGGCCTCGCCGAAGCTCTCCGCCCTGCACCCGCTCGCCGAGAGCGCGCTCGGCACCGGCTACTCGCTCGGCTTCGTGGTCTGCGGCTGCGCCGCGCTGTTCGCCGCCCTGCTCGCGCTGCTCGCCCTGCGCGGCCACGCCGCGGCCGAGGAGCCGACGCCGGTCGGCTGAGCACCGCCGAGCACCACCGACTCCGGTGGCCGAGCCGGTAGCCGAGCAGTGCCGACCCGGATAGCCGAGCAGCGCCGGCCCTGGTAGCCGGGACCCGGCCGGCCGGTAGCTGAGCAGTGTCGAACCCGGTAGACGAAATCCCTTGGGCCGACGGTGAGTTGTGCGGCCGTCGGACCGCTCCACCGCCCGGTGCCGCCCCCCTCGCGGGGCGGGCCCGGGCCCCGCTCGACCGCGGCAGGAGAACGGCCCTGCCGCCACGGCGCGTCCGCGCCGCCCGCCCGCCCACCCACCGTGTTGGAGCCCTCGATGCCCCGATCGCCCCGCCGGGCGCTGGCCGCGCTGTGCGCCGCCACCGCGCTCGCCGTCACCGCCCCGCTCGCCGCCGCCACCCCGGCCGCCGCCGGCACCACCGCGTCCGCCACCACCGCGTCCACCCACTACAGCGGCACCCTGCAGGACGGCGCGACCTGGATCGCCGACAAGCCCGCCCGGTGGAACGGCGTCCTGCTGGTGTTCAGCCACGGCTTCGGCGCGCTCACCGCCGCCAACGCCCCCTCCGACGCCGTCCGGGACCGGCTGCTCGCCGAGGGCTACGCGCTGGTGGGCTCCTCCTACGACCCGAACGGCTCGGCCTGGGCGCTGAACTCCGCCGAGCGGGACCAGTTCGCCACCGTCGCCGCGTTCGGCGACCGGGCGGGCAGGCCCGCCCACGTCGTCTCCGTCGGGCTCTCGATGGGCGGCCTGGTCAACGCCCAGATGGCCCGCGACGGCGCCGGGCGGATCGACGGCGCGCTGAACCTGTGCGGACTCGTCGCGGGAGGCGTCGACCTGGAGGACTACCAGCTCGACGCCGAGTACGCCCTGGCCTGGTTCTTCGACCGCGCCGACCTGCCGAACCTGGTCAACCTCTCCGACCCGGCCGCCGCCTCCGCGCTGGCCGACCGGCTCTCCACCGCCGTCGACGCCGCCCAGCAGACCCCCGCCGGACGGGCCAGGATCTCCCTCGCCGCCGCCTACCTCAACCAGTCGGCCTGGGCCCCCGGCCAGGCCCCGCCCGCTCCCGCCGACTACGCCGACCAGGAGTACCAGCAGTACCAGTGGCTCCAGCAGGGGCTGCTGTCCTTCATCATCCCCGGCCGCTACGCCATCGAGCAGTCCGCGGGCGGCAACCCCTCCTCCACCAGGGGCGTCGACTACACCGACCTGCTCAACAAGTCCTGGCACGCCGACGAGGTCCGCGCCCTGTACGCCTCGGCGGGCCTCGACCTGAAGGCCGACACCGCCGCGCTCACCGCGCACGCCGACATCACCGGCTCCGCCACCGCCCGCGCGAACCTGAACGCCAGCTCCACCGTCACCTCGCTCGGCATCCCGATGCTGTCCCTGCACACCACCTCCGACCAGCTCGTCCCCGTCGAGCAGGAGAACGCCTACGCCGCCCGGATCCGGGCCGCGGGCGACAACCGCCTGCTGCGGCAGGCCTTCGTCGCCCGGCAGGGGCACTGCAACTTCACCACCGCCGAGATCGTGGCCGGGCTGCACGCCCTGGAGCGGCGCCTGACCACCGGCTCCTGGGGCGACGTGGCCACCCCCGAGTCCCTGCAGGCCCGCGCCACCGCGCTCGACCTGGGCGGCGCCGCCTTCGTCGACTGGAAGCCCTCCCGGCTGAGCGGCGTGCGCTGAGCCCCGCCCCGCCCGGAGGCAGAACGCCGGGGGCCGTGCCCGGCCCCCGGCGTGACGGCGCGTCGGGCGGTGTGTCGGACGGTGCGTCAGACGAAGCGCCACAGGTGGTCGCCGGTGCCGTTGTCGTCCCAGAGCACGACCTGGGCGCCCTGCGCGGCGGACGCCCCGGAGACGCCGAGCACCCGGCCGCTGACCGCGGACTGCAGGCGGAAGGTGTCGCCGCCACCGTGCCGCAGCCGCCAGCGGTGGTCGGCGCCCCCGTTGTCGGCCCACTGGACGATCCGGGAGCCGTTGGCCGTGCCGCCGCCCTCCACGGCGAGCACCTTGCCGCTGTTGGCGTTGCGCAGCCGCAGGTACCCGCCGGAGTCGACCACCGCGGTCCACAGGTGGTCGGCGGTGCCGTTGTCACCCCACTGGAGCACCAGGCCGCCGTCGGCGGTCGACATGCCCGAGACCCCGAGCACCAGCCCGCTGGCCACGTTCTGGATCCGCCGGGTGCCGGTCGGGACGAACCACCACCGGCTGGTGGCCGCGGAGGTGTCCGGGGCCTGCACGGCGAGGGCGCCCTGCGCGGTGGAGCCGCCCGCGATGCCCAGCAGCTTGCCGCTGTTGACGTTGCGCAGGCCGTGCGCGCCGTCGGACGTCGCCACCACCGTCCAGCGGTGGTCGGCCGTGCCGTTGTCCGTCCACTGCAGCACGGCGGCGCCGTCGGCCGTGGACATGTTCTGCACGCCCAGCACCTTGCCGCTGTTGGCGTTGCGCAGGCGCAGCGCGCTGCCGTCCACCACCAGCCCCCAGTCGTGGTCGGCGGTGCCGCTGTCGGCCCACTGCAGGGCGGCCCCGCCGTCCGCGGTGGACATGTTCTGCACGCCCAGCACCAGCCCGCTGCCCGCGTTGAGCAGGCGGAACCCGGAGCTGCTGCGGGTGCTCCAGTAGACGGTGTAGTTGAAGCCCTGCGCGTCGTGGAACGGGCCGAGGTTCACCGACGCGCCGTCGGCGGTCGCGGTGAAGGCGAGGCCGGTGGTGCCGCTGCGGGTGATCGACTGCGGGTCCAGCACCGGGAGCGCGCCGAGCGCGGCGCTGCCGTAGTTCCCGCACAGCACGACCGGGCCGTAGCTGACCGCGGCGACGTTCGGGTCGTCGTCGGCGGCGGTGAGCGCGACGCGCATCGGCAGCTTGACGGTCACCGTGTCGCCGGAGGCCCAGGCGCGGGTGAGGACGGCGTAACTGCCGGGCGTGGCAGCGGTGTTCTGCACGGTGCCGTTGACGCTGAGGGTGGCGCCGGAGGCCCAGGACGGGATGCGGACGCGCATCGACCAGGTGTCGCCGGTGGTGCCGGTGACCTTCAGCACGGTGGTGTCCTCGGCGGGGAACGCGGTGGTCTGGGTGACCGTCAGGCCGCGTTCGGTCCAGTTGAGGACGGTGGGCACGAACAGGTTCACGATCAGGGTGGTGCCGTCGCGGAAGTAGACCGAGTCCGCCAGCTTGGTGTTGGACTCCACGCCGGTGCCCTGGCAGCACCAGAACGAGTCGTAGTCGGTGCTCCAGGTGCCGCCGCCCCAGGCCGGACCGACGCCGCGGCGGCTGCCGGGCTTCAGCGGGGTGAAGTAGGTGACGTGCCCGTGCGGGTCGGCGGGGTTCTGCGCGCCGACCACGTGGTTGAGCAGCGCGCGCTCGTAGAAGTCGAAGTAGGAGGCCCGGGCCGGGTCCAACAGCCACAGCTCACGGGTGAGTTTGAGCATGTTGTACGAGTTGCACAGCTCGCAGTTGTCGTTGGTCAGCTGGGAGGCGATCGCGTGCGGGGCGCGGAAGTGCTCGGCCTGGCTGTTCCCGCCGATGGCGTAGCTGTGCGCGGTGGTGCAGAAGGTCCAGGCGTTCGCGGCGATGTCGTGGTAGCGAGCCGTCCCGGTGGCCAGGTACTCGCGGGCGGCGCCGATCCACTTGGGCACCTGGGTGTTGGCGTGCAGGCCGTTCAGCTGGTCCTGGCCCGCCGCCAGCGGGTCGAACACGGCGGCGTGGTCGAAGCGCTGGGCGACCGTCAGCCAGCGGGCGTCGCCGGTCCGCAGGTGCAGGTCGGCCAGCACCTCGTTCATCCCGCCGAACTCGGTGCCCAGCTGCGCCTGCTGCTGCGCCTGGGTCAGTCGGCCGGTGCGCTGGTCGACCCAGCCGGCCATGGCCAGCAGCACGTCGCGGGCCTGGGTGCTGCCGAGCAGCCGCCACACGTCGAGCAGCCCGGCCATGGTCTTGTGGACGCAGTAGTACGGGACGTTGCCGTTCTTGAGCGTCCCCGCCTCCAACTGGACGAAGTCGCTCTCGGGGAAGCCCGAGAGGTAGCCGGGGGAGAACCCGGCCGCGCCGTTGTTGGCCTGGCACTTGGCCAGTTCGGCGACCATGTAGAGGGCCTTGTCCCGGCAGGTGGTGTCGCCCGTCCCGGCGTAGGCCTGGGCCCAGGCGCTGAGGAAGTGCCCTTGCACGTGGGTGCGGAACGGGAACGAGGGGGCGTCCCAACCGCCGTTCTGGGTCGCGGCGTTGGTGGACAGGCGGTGGTTGGCGCGGAAGTTGTACAGCAGGCGGTCGACGTCGACGAAGCGCAGGTACGCCAGGGTGCGGTCCTGGTTGTCGCGCAACCGGCCCGCGGTGAGCCGGACCTGGCCGAGGTCGAACGGCTGGGTCGAGGAGGTGACGGCCGCGGCGGTCGCGGCGGCCGCGGAGGTCGGCGCGGCCAGGCCGACGGCGGGGGCCAGGGCCAGGACGCCGGTCGCCTTGAGCAGGCTGCGGCGGTCCAGGGGGGAGGGGGACATCGCGGATCTGGTCCTTCCGGGTGGGGGAGGGAGCCGGGGCGGGGGATTGTGAGCGCTCACATCTGACTGCACGCCCGGGGTTCGGCGTTGTTAGCGCTAACAAGTCGTTATATCCCCCGCCTCCGCAGCCCGTCCAGAGGTTCGACCGCGCGATGACCGCACGATGCCCGCACGATGACGGCGCGTCAGGGGGATCGTCAGGAATCCTTGCGGGGACGGTAGTCGAACCAGTCCACGTGGACGGTGCCGGCCGCCGCGTAGGCGCCGATCACCCGGCCGGTGAAGCCGCCCGCGACCTCGGTGGACAGGTAGCGGCCGTCGAGCGAGGCCAGCGGGGTGAACGCCCCGTCCGGCTGCTCGAGGCCGAGGACGACCAGGTCGGGGGCGGTGCGGGAGTCCTCCGGCGGGTGCGGGGCGACGTCGATGCCGAGCACGACCGGGCCCGCGGGCACCCGGACGGCGGCCACCTCGGGGCGCAGCGGGCCGATCCGGGCGAACACCTTCACCTCGCCGTCGACCGCCTCGACCTCGTAGTGGTGGCGCTCGTCCAGCCGCACGGCCAGGCCGCCGCGGCCCGCGGTGGCGTCCACCAGGGCGCGCACCTCGCAGAACGGGTGCTGCTGGCGGCGGCCGACGAAGACCGCGTCGGGCGCGTCGAGCGAGGCGCCGGCCGCGTGCAGGGTCAGCCAGCCGGGGCGCTCGCCGGTGGTGACGAGTTCGGCGGGGCGGCGGCGCACCGACAGCCAGCGCGGGTGCAGTGCGGCCCCGTCGAAGTCCTCGCGGACCGGCGCCTCCGGCACCGGGTGCAGCGGCCAGGCCGGGACGGGCAGCTCCGGGGTGAGGCCGCCGACCACCGGCCAGCCGTCCGCCCAGGTCACCGGGGCGAGGAAGGTCTCCCGGCCGAGCACGTGCCAGCCCGGGGTGCCGCCGCCGGGGCGCACCCCGAGCAGCACCAGGCACCAGGAGCCGTCCGGCGCCTGCACCAGGTCCGCGTGGCCGGTGTTCTGGATCGGCCGGTGGGTGCCGCGGTGGGTGAGCAGCGGGTTGTGCGGGCAGGGCTCGAACGGCCCGGAGGGGGTGCGGCCGCGGGCGATCGCCACGCTGTGCCCGCGCTCGGTGCCGCCCTCGGCGATCAGCAGGTACCACCACACGCCGATCCGGTACAGGTGCGGCGCCTCGGGCGCCTGGGCGTCGACGGTGCCGGACCACAGCGGCCGCGACGGGCCGAGCGACCGGCCGGTGGCCAGGTCCACGGGCTGCTGGGAGACGCCCGCGACGGTGACCCAGCAGGTGCCGTCCTCGTCCCAGGCGAGGTCCGGGTCGATGCCGGGGACGTCCGGCAGCGGCAGCGGGTCGGACCACGGCCCGGCCGGGTCGGTGGCGGTGAACAGCACGTTGCCGCCCGCGCCGACGCTGGTGACGACCAGGTGGAACCGGCCGTCGTGGTGGCGCAGGGTCGGCGCGTAGATGCCCGCCGAGGACGGCACCTCCAGCGGCAGGTGGAGCTCCGGCCGGTCCAGCACGTTGCCGATCTGGGTCCAGTGCACCAGGTCGCGGCTGTGGAAGACCGGGATGCCGGGGAAGTACTCGAAGCTGGAGCACGCGAGGTAGTAGTCCTCGCCCACCCGGCAGACGCTCGGGTCGGGGTGGAGGCCCGGGATCACGGGGTTGGCCACGGTGCCGGGCGGGTGGTGCTGCGCTGACACGGGGTCAGCTCCTTTCCGTCGGTGAAAGGTGCGGGGTGCGGGGTACGAGGTGCGGGCGGCGGGGCGCGGGCGGCGGCCGCCGGTCAGCGGGCGCGCAGCACGGCGCAGCCGCCGGGCGGGAGTTCGGCGAGCGGGCCGTCCGTCAGCAGGTCGTGGGCGGGCCCGGGCAGCGCCACCGGGTCGGAGCCGTGGTTGATCAGGACGTGCCAGCGGCGGCCGTCCTCGGCGCGGCGGGTCACCGACTCCACCGCCGCGGGCAGGCCGGGGACGTCGGGGCCGAGACCGGTGGCGGCGGCGAGCGCGGCGACCAGGGCGGCGTACGAGGCGTCGTCCAGGCGGGTGGAGAGGTACCAGCCGTGGCCCGCGCCGAAGGCGTGGCGGGTCAGGGCGGGGAGGCCCGCCAGCATGCCGTCGGTGTAGGCGGCGACGGTCTCGGCGCCCTCGGCGCGCAGCGACTCGCTCCAGGAGCGGGCCCGGGAGCCGTCGGAGAGCGCCAGTTCGGCGTCGGCGGGCAGCGGCCGGTACTCCTCGACCCGGATGCCGAGCGCCTCGCGCAGCGGCGCGGCCGGGTAGCCGCCGAGCCGGGCCTGCACGCGCTCGTCGACGGCCCCGCTGAACGGCTGCACCAGCAGGGTGCCGCCGCCCTCGACGTAGGCGCGCAGGTTGGCCGCGCCCGCGTCGGAGAGCAGGAACAGGGCGGGGGCGAGGACCAGGCGGTAGCGGCTCAGGTCCTGCTCGGGGTGGGCGAAGTCGGTGGTGACGCGGGCGTCCCACAGGGCGCGGTGGGCGCGGCGCAGCGAGCCGTGGTAGTCGAGTTCGCGGGACGGCAGGCCGTCCACGTCCATCGCCCACCAGGCGTCGGAGTCGTGCAGCACGGCGGCCCGGGCGCGCACGGTGGAGCCGGCCAGCTCGGCGAGCCGCCCGACGGCCGTGCCGGTGGCCGCCGCCTCGCGGAAGACCCGGCTGTCGGCCCCGGCGTGCGGGACCAGCGCGGAGTGGAAGAACTCGGCACCGGCCCTGGACTGGCGCCACTGGAAGAACAGCGCGCCCTCCGAGCCGCGGGCGATGTGGCCGAGCGAGTGGCGCAGGATGTCGCCGGGCTCCTTGGCCAGCGTGCGGTCCCCGGCGTAGACGGTGTTGGTGCCCTGCTCCATCAGCAGCCAGGGCCTCCCGCCCGCGAAGGAGCGGGCCCGGTCGGCGCCGAACGCGGTGTCGGCGGCGGCGTCCACGCCCGGCGCGCAGGGGTAGTGGTCGACGGCGACCAGGTCCACCTCGCGGCCGAACGCCCACAGGTCCAGGCTCTGGTAGGCGGGCAGCATGAAGTTGGTGGTGACCGGCAGGTCGCTGTGCGCCCGGATCGCGTCGCGCTGCTCGCGGTACGCGGCCAGGGCCAGGTCGGAGCAGAAGCGGCTGAAGTCCACCGAACGGCCGGGGTTGCCGTGCCACTGGGTGGCGCGCGGCGGCTGGACCTGCTCCCAACTGCCGTAGCGCTGGCTCCAGAACGCCGTCCCCCACGCCTCGTTGAGGGCGTCGAGGCTGCCGTGCCGCTCGAGCAGCCAGCTCCGGAAGGCGGCCGCGGTGTGCTCGCAGTGGCACGGCGTCGCGTACTCGTTGTGCACGTGCCACATCGCCACCGCCGGGTGGTCGGCGTAGCGTTCGGCGAGCGCGGCGGCGATCCGGCGGGCGGCCTCGCGGTAGGCGGGGGCGGCCAGGCAGTAGGTGTCGCGGCTGCCGTGGGTGAGCCGGACCCCCTCGGGGGTGACCGGCAGGGCGTCCGGGTGGGTGAGGGTGAACCAGGGCGGCGGGGAGGCGGTCGGGGTGGCCAGGTCGACGGCGACCCCGGCGGCGTGCAGCCGGTCCAGGTGGGCGTCGAGCCAGTCGAACGCGTAGCGCCCCTCCTCGGGTTCCAGCAGCGCCCAGGAGAACACCCCGACGGTGGCCAGGTTGACCCCGGCCCGGCGCATCAGTTCGTCGTCCTCCTTCCAGGTCGCGGCGTCCCACTGCTCCGGGTTGTAGTCGCCGCCGAACGCGAGGCCGCCGAGCCGGTCGGTGAGCCGGTGCGTCGTCATGGGTGTCCTCAGATCCTTCGAGGTGTCAGGTGCGGGAGGGGCTCGTCCCGGGGGAGCTTCCCCGCCCCCGCCCGCTGTCGAATCGCTTCACTGATCCGGCGACACTAACGACGGGTTACCGGTTCGGCAAGGGCCTGATCCCGGATAAGGAGCGGATACCGCAAGGGTGTTGACATGACAGAGCGAGCCGTGTCAGCGTCGATGGGCTTCGACGACCACCCCGCCAGGCGTGGTCGACGACCAGCAGCGCGTGGCCGTCCGGCGCGGTGATTCGGACGTGCGGGTGGTCGCCGTCGTGCTCCCGGGAGAGGCCCCGGTCGGCGGGCTGCAGCCGCACCGCACCCGGGGCGGCCGGACCGGCGAACTCCGATTCGTTCATGGCGACGCCTCGCTCGCCTCGGGGAAATACATGGGATGGATTTATGGGAGCTAGGCCGTCCCCGTCTAGGGGTTGCTCGGCGCCCGGGGATAACTGCCAAATGGCAGACGGTTGTTGAGCGAAAGTCAGCTGGGGGCGGGTCCCGAACTCCTCCTCAGACATAGGACCACCTGTTAGGTTGACGGCCATGGGAGACGACGCCGTGCCGACGGACCACCACCACAGTCCCGACCACCTGCTCCACTACCGGAGCCCCGCCGGGACGTTCCTGGAGGCGCTGCCGCTCGGCAACGGCACCCTCGGCGCCACGGTGTACGGCGGCGTGCACACCGAACGGATCGAGCTCAACGCCGACACCCTGTGGTCCGGCGGCCCCGGCCCCCGCGACCGGGCCGGGGCCGCCCACCTGCCGGACGTGCGCGCCGCCGTGCTGGAGCGGCGCGACTTCGCCAAGGCCGACGCACTCGCCGTCGAGCACCTCCAGGGCCCGTCCGCCGAGGCGTACCAGCCGCTCGCCACCCTGGAACTGACCTTCGCCGCCCTCCCCGGGGAGACCGCCGGCTACCGGCGGGAACTGGACCTCGCCCGGGCCGTGCACACCGTGGAGTTCGCCGCCGGGGGAGTCCGGCACCGGCGCGAGGCCTTCGTCTCCGCCCCGGCGGGCGTGCTGGCCGTGCGGCTCACCGCGGACGCCCCCGGCGCGCTGTCCTTCCGGATCGGCCTGCCCACCCCGCACCCCGGGGTGCGGCTCGCGGCGGACGGCGCGACCGGCACGCTGGAGGTCAGCGGGCGCGCCCCGGTCCGCGTCCCGCACGGGCCGGACCCCGCCGCCCACTACGCCGAGGACGAGGGCACCGGCTTCGCCGCCGCGCTCCGGGTCGGCACCACCGGTGGCCGGACCACCGCCGACCGGGACGGCCTGCAGGTCACCGGCGCGGATGCCGCCGTCCTGCTGCTCGCCGTCGGCACCGGCTTCCGGGGCCGGCAGCAGCGCCCCGACGGCCCCGGCCCGGCCCTGGACCGGGCCCGCCGCCTGCTGGCGGCGGCGCACGACCGGGACCACCGCGCCCTGCGCGCCGAGCACCTGGCGGACCACCGGCGGCTGTTCGGCGCCGCCGACCTGACCCTGCCCGGACCGGCCGGCGCCGCCGACCTGCCCACCGACGAGCGGCTCGCCGCGGCGAACGCGGGCACCCCCGACCCGGGCCTGGCCGCCCTGCTGTTCGCCCACGGCCGCTACCTGCTGATCGCCGCCTCCCGGCCCGGCACCCAGCCCGCCAACCTGCAGGGCATCTGGAACCCGTTCCCCACCCCGCCGTGGAACTCGAACTGGACCTCCAACATCAACCTCCAGATGAACTACTGGCACGCCGAGACCACCGGCCTCGCCGAGTGCCACCAGCCGCTGTTCGACCTGGTCGACGACCTCGCCGAGGCCGGGCGCGCCACCGCCCGCGCCTACTACGACGCGCCCGGCTGGTGCTGCCACCACAACGTCGACGTGTGGCGCGCCACCAACCCGGTCGGCGGCTCCCCGTCGTGGGCGAACTGGCCGATGGCCGGGCCCTGGCTGGCCGCCCACCTGTGGGACCACCACCTGTTCCACCGGGACCGCGACTTCCTGGCCGAACGCGCCTACCCGGTGATGCGGGAGGCCGCCCGGTTCGTCACCGCCCTGCTGGTCGAGCACCCCGACGGCACGCTGGTGACCTGCCCGTCCACCTCCCCGGAGCACCACTTCCGGCTCGACGACGGCACCCTGGCCGCGGTCGGCGCGGGCAGCGCCATGGACCAGTGGCTGGCCGCCGAACTGTTCGAGAACACCGCCGCGGCCGCCCGCGAACTGGACACCGACCACGCCTTCGCGGCCGAACTGACCGCGCTGCGCGCCCGGTTGCGGCCCCCGGCGGTCGGCGCGGACGGGCGCCTGCTGGAGTGGTCGGAGGACCTCCCGGAGGAGGACCCGGGCCACCGCCACTTCTCCCACCTCTACGGCCTCTACCCCGGCAGCGCCATCGACCCGCTCACCGCCCCGGACCTGGTGGAACCGGCCCGCCGCGCGCTCGACCGGCGGCTGGAGCACGGCGGCGGCGGCACCGGCTGGAGCCTCGCCTGGCTGGCTGCGCTCGCCGCCCGCCTGGGCGACGGCGCACTCGCCGGACACGCCGTCGAACGGCTGCTCGCCACCTCGACCGCCCCCAACCTGTACGACCTGCACCCGCCGCAACTGGCCCAGCTCGACGGCAACTTCGGCATCGCCGCCGCGATGGCCGAGACGCTGCTGCAGAGCCACAACGGCATCCTGCGCCTGCTGCCCGCCCTCCCGCCCGGCTGGCCGGACGGTGCGGCCCGCGGCCTGCGCGCCCGCGGCGGCGTCACCGTCGACCTGACCTGGCACCGGGGGGGCCTGGCCACCGCCACCCTGCGCGCCGACCGGGACACCACCGTCGAACTGCACCTCCCGGCGGGCACCGGCCGCCCGGCCGGGGCCGACGACGGCGGGCGTGGCGACGGTGGCCGGTTGCGCCTGCGCCTCGCGGCGGGCCGGGCGACCCGCCTGGACTTCCCGCCCACCCCGGCCTCCTCGGCCTGAACCGGCGGGTCCGCCCCCGGGCCCCGCGTACGGGGTGCGGCTCGGTGCCGGTGCGCGGGTGCCCGGTGGTTCACTCCTCCCGGAGCAGGACCGGCGGGGCGACCGGGCGCCGGGCCAGTGCGGCCGAGCCGAGCGTGACGGTCAGCAGCCCGAGCAGGCAGAGCAGGAAGCCCACGGGCGCCAGCGACGCCGGGCCGCGGGAGCCGACCAGCAGCGAGCCGAGGTACGACCCGGCGGCGATGCCCGCGTTGAAGACCGCCGACCCGCCCGCCGACGCCGTGTCGGTGTCGCCGGGGGCGACCTGCATGATCCTGGCCTGCAGGGCGGTGGTCATGGCGGCCAGGCTCGCGCCCAGCAGGGCCAGGCAGAGCGTGGCGGGCACCGGGCGGCCGCCGACCAGGCCCAGCAGTCCGCAGGCGGCCGCGAGCCCGAGCAGCGCGCCGGTGAACGTCCCCACCGCGCCGCGGGAGGCGAGCTGTCCGGCCGCCTGGGTGCCCGCCAGTCCGGCCAGGCCGATCAGCAGCAGGACGGTGCCGATCCGTCCGGAGGAGAGGTGGGTGACCCGGGAGAGGTAGAGCGTGATGTAGGTGAAGAAGGTGAACACCCCGGAGACCGTGAACAGCAGGGCGGTCAGCAGCACGGCGTACTGCGGCGGGCTGGGGTGCGGCGACCTGGTCGCCGAACCGGCCTCCGGCGGCCCGGACGGCACGCACACCACCACGGCGGCGAGGGCCCCCAGGGCCAGCACGCTCATCACCAGGAACGGCACCCGCCAGCCGAACTGCTGGCCCAGGTAGGTGCCGGCCGGCACCCCGGCGACACCGGCCAGCGAGGATCCGGAGAACAGCGCCGCGATCACCCGGGCCCGGTGCCGCTCCGGGAACTGGCCCGCGGCGGTGCTGGCGATCACCGACCAGAACACCGCGTGGGTGAGCGCGATGGCGATCCGCGCCCCCAACAGGGTGCCGTAGCTGCCGCTCAGCGCGCAGACGGAGGTGGCCAGCGTGAACACGGTGAGCAGGGCGCCGAGCAGCCGCCGCCGGTGGACGCCCCGCACTGCCCCGGTCAGCGGGACGGAGGTGACCATCACGACGATCCCGTAGCCGGTGACCAGCAGCCCGACCGCGGAGGGCGTGGTGCCCAGGCTCCCCGCGATCTGCGGCAGCAGGCCCACGGGCAGGCTCTCCACCGTTCCGTACGAGAACAGGGCCACCGTCAGGGCCGCGAGGACGACGAAGGATCGGACGGGGACGCGCGCTTCCTGTGCTGGCGGCATGGCACGATTAGAGCAGTTCCGATCATTGCGAGTCAATGTTCGAAAATTTCGGAAACTCGGCGCGCGCATCCCATGTCTGTCGGGGGTGGCGGCGGCCCTGTGGGGCAGAACAGCAGGCCGGGGCGGTGGTTAAGGAAGAGGCCCTTCCCGGACATGGGACCACCTGTGAGGTCGTCGCCGTCTCCCTGACCGACAAGGCCGTCGCGCGCATCCGGCAGGCGATCGTGGCCGGTGACCCGCCGCCCGGATCGAAGCTGCCGCCCGAGCCGGTGCTGGCGCCCGACGTACTGCTGTCCGGCCCCGGCGGCGCGGTCGAACTCCTGCAGCGCGACACCGCGCTGGAACTCACCGAGGTGCGCCGACCATTCGAACCGGCGCCCGCAGCGCCCACTCGACGATCCGCAACTCGCCGCCATCCGGCGGGACTTCACCGTGGCCGAGCTGGCCCCGGCGGCCCCGGCGGCCGGGGTGCGGCGGACGGTCCTGGTGCAGGTCCTGCCGGACCTCGCCGAGACCCGCGAGTTCCTCGCCGCCCTTCGGACGTACCGGCCCGACCGGGCCCGACACCGGACAGGGCCCCGGCTGAGGACGCCGTTCAGGCCGGTGCGGAGCCCGGCTCGCCGAGGGCCCCGCGCAGCCACCGCTCCAGGCCCGAGACGTGCACGGTCGCCCAGGCGTGGGCCTCCTCCGGGCGGCGGCCCGCGACGGCCTCGAAGATCGCCCGGTGCTGCTGGTGGGTGTGCGCGACGGCGCCCTCCTCGGTGAGGCCGCGCCAGATCCGGGCCCGCACGGTCGGGCCGGACAGGCCCTCCAGCAGCGAGCAGAGCACGGTGTTCCCGGAGCCCGCCGCGATCCGCCGGTGGAACTCCAGGTCGTTGGCGATCAGGTCGTCCAGCGAGGCGTCCCCGGGCAGGCCCTCCAGCACCTCGCCGAGCGCGGCCACGTCCTCGTCCGGCATCACCCGGGCCGCCATCGCGGTCGCCGCGGGCTCCAGGATGCGGCGCAGCTCCAGGAACTCCAGCACCGTGCCGTCCTGGTGGAGGTCGACCAGGAAGCCCAGCGTCTCCAGCAGCACCTCGGGCGACAGGCTGGTCACGTACGTGCCGTCGCCCTGGCGCACGTCCAGCACCCGGATCAGCGACAGCGCCTTCACCGCCTCGCGCAGCGAGTTGCGCGACAGCCCCAGCCGCTCCGCGAGGTCGGCCTCCTTCGGGAGCCGCGCGCCCGGTTGCAGCTCGCCGCTCACGATCATGGCCTTGATCTTGCCGATCGCCTCGTCGGTCACTGGCACGGCGTCGTCCTCCTGCTGGTCCGGTGCCTTGCAGCATAGGGGGTGGCGTGTCACCGGAAAGCCCGCCGCGAGCCGCGCCGCTCAGCCGACGGGGACGGGCACGTGCGCGGGCAGCAGCCCGCGTCCGCGCAGCTCGCTCCAGAGCGCGGCGGGCACGGGGCGCTCGAGCAGCGCCGCGGCGTCGCGGACCTCGGCGGCGCTGCGGGCGCCGACCAGTACGGAGGCGACGGCCGGGTGCCCGAACGGGAAGCGCAGCGCCGCGGCGCGCAGCGGCACGCCGTGGCGCTCGCACGCGTCCTTCAACCGCAGGGCCCGGTCGAGGAGTTCGGGCGGGGCGGGCGCGTAGTCGTAGGGGGCGCCGGGTCTCGGGTCGGCGAGCAGGCCGGAGTTGAACACCCCGCCGACGAGCACCCCGACGCCGCGTTCCAGGGCGAGAGGGAGGAGTTCGTCCAGGCCGGAGTGGTCGAGCAGGGTGTGGCGCCCGGCGAGCAGGACGGCGTCGACGTCGGTGTCGCGGACGAAGCGGGCGGGCAGGGCGGCCTGGTTCATGCCGATGCCGATCGCGCCGACCACCCCCTCGGCGCGCAGTCGCTCGAGGGCCGGGTAGGCCTCGCGCAGGGCCTGGTCGGCGTGGTCGTCGGGGTCGTGCAGGTGGACGAGGTCGATCCGGTCGGCGCCCAGGCGCCGGAGGCTGGCTTCGAGGGAGCGGCGGACGCCGTCGGCGCTGAAGTCCCAGACGCGGCGGTGGGTGGCGGGGACGGCGAAGCCCTGGTCGTCCGGGCCCGGCCGGCCGTCCTCGACGAGGAGGCGGCCGACCTTGGTGGCGAGGGTGTAGGTGTCGCGGGGGTGCTGGCGCAGCGCGGCGCCGAGGCGGCGCTCGGACAGGCCCAGGCCGTAGTGCGGGGCGGTGTCGAAGTGGCGGTAGCCGTGGGCGAGGGCGGCGCGGACGGCCCCGGCGGCCTGCTCGTCGGTGACGGCGGTGAACAGGTTGCCGATGGCGGCCGCGCCGAACGACAGCGGGCTGACCCGCACGCCGGAGCGGCCCAGGGTGCGGGCGGTCACGACGCCGCCGGGCGCAGGCGCAGGCCGTGCATGCCGCCGTCCACCGCGAGGGCGGTGCCGGTGGTGGAGGCCGCGGCGGGGGAGGTGGGGCGCGCGATGGCGGTGACCTCCTCGGCGGCGCGTTCGGCGGTCGGGTCGTCGGCGGCGTCGAGCAGTCGGCCGACCCCGGGGGTGTCCACCCTACCGGGGTTGACGCAGTTGACCCGGATGCCCTCGCGGACGTGGTCGGCGGCCGTCGCCAGGGTCAGCGCGAGGACGGCGCCCTTGTCGGCGGAGTACGGGGCGCGCTGCGGCAGCCCGGCGGTGGCGGCGATCGAGCAGGTGTTGGCGATCGCGGCGCGGGCGGAGGCGCGCAGGTGGGGGAGGGCGGCGCGGGTGGCGCGGACGATGCCGAGCACGTTGACCTCCGCCACCCGGTGCCACTGCTCGTCGGGGTCGTCGGCCAACCGTCCCGACCACGCCGCCCAGGGCCTCGGTAGCGGCTCCTGCCGGGCCCGGCGTGCTGCCCCGGCACCGGCTGGAGCCGGGACCCGCGGAGTTCACCCTCGTCCGGGCGCCGCTGCCACGCTCCTGAACGCGGAAGAGTCCGGGGTCCTCCCGCGCTCAGTCGCGGTGCGCCGGGCCGGTGCTGCGGCGCAGCACCATCTCGGGGGCGATCTGCACCCGGGCGATCGGCTGGTCGGTGCCGCCGAGTTCGGCCACCAGCAGTTCCAGGGCCCGGCGGCCGAGTTCGCCGAAGTCCTGCCGGACGGTGGTGAGCGGCGGGATGAAGTAGGCGGCCTCGGGGATGTCGTCGAAGCCGACCACGCTGATGTCGCCCGGCACCGGGCGGCCGCTCTCGTGCAGGGCGCGCAGCAGCCCGAGGGCCATGTGGTCGTTGGCGCAGAAGACGGCGGTGACGCCGTCCAGCCGGGCCATCCGCTGCCCGGCCTCGTAGCCGGAGCGGGCGCTCCAGTCGCCGACCGCCACGGTCGGCACCGGGGCCCCGGCGGCCTCCAGGGCGCGGCGCCAGCCCTCCTGGCGGTCCTGGCTCTCCAACCAGCCCGCCGGGCCCGCCAGGTGGTGGACGGTGCGGTGGCCGAGGTCGAGCAGCTGCCGGGTGGCGGCCTCCGCGCCGGAGCGGTTGTCGACCGTGACGGTCGGGATGCTGGAGCGGGCGCCGGAGCCGACCGCCACTACCGGGACCGAGCTGGAGACCTTGGCGACGGCGCTGACGGCCGAGGTCTGCGGCGCGATCACCACGATGCCCTCGACGCCCTGGTCGCGGAGCCGGTCGACGGCCTCCTGGACGGAGCGGCTGTCCAGCGAGCGCAGGCTGGCGACGCTGACGAAGTACCCGGCGCTGCGGGCGGCGCGCTCGATGCCGTCCAGCATGGAGGCGGGCCCGTACAGGGTGGACTCGAAGCTGACCACGCCGAGGGTCTGCGAGCGGCGGGTGACCAGGGCGCGGGCGGCCGAGTTGGGCCGGTAGTCGAGTTCCCGGATGGCGGCGAGCACCCGGTCCCGGGTGCCGGGGCGGACGTGCGGGGCGCCGTTGAGGACCCGGGAGACGGTCTGGTGGGACACCCCCGCCAGTTTCGCGACGTCCGCCATCACGGGCTGCCGCGCCTCAAGGCCGGCCGTTTCGGTCCCCAACGCTACCCACTCCTCACCGACCGCGGACGTGCGCCGGGCGGCCGGTCAGCCCCGTGCGGTGCGGGGAGAGCGGTGGGAGGTCACGCGCCGGTGCTCCAGAAGCGTACCCGTTCGGTTTGTTCACGCTCACAATCGGGGGTCGGACGGGCGGCCGACCGGAGCGCCGACACCGGCCGAAGGGCCCGGCCGCGCTCGGCGGCCGGGCCCCGCGGGGCGCCGGAAGGGGTTCAGCAGGTGCTGTTGGTCTGCGTCAGCAGGCCCATCCGGTAGGGGAGTTGGAGGTAGTCGCCGGTGGCGGCCGGGTCCAGCCCCTGGTAGACGTACTGGAGGTTGCAGGGGTTGATGGTCAGGCTCTGGTCGTTGCCCGCCCGGACCATCTCGCCGTGGCTGATGTCCTGGGTCCAGGCGCCGCCGGGGAAGGTGACGTTGTTGCGCCCGGCGAACGGCTCGGCCTCGGTGGAGGCGAGCGGGGTCCAGGTGCCGGTGAGGCCGGTGGCGGTCCAGGAGCGGAAGTAGCGGCGGCCGGTGGAGCCGATCGCCTCGACGATCATCAGGTACTGGTCACGGCCCTGGATCTTGTACACGTTGGAGGCCTCGAAGAGGTTGTTGGGGGCGTCCGACAGGATCAGCTGGGTGTTGCCGAAGCCGTTGGGGAAGTTCGCCAGCGTGGTCTGCGCCCGGTACATGTGGCCGTTGTCGTCGGCGAAGAACAGGTAGCAGTTGGCGCTGTCGCAGATCGTCCAGAAGTCGATCCAGGTGCCGTTGCCCTTGTTCTGGGTCACGATCGCGGGCTCGGTGCCGATGAACGTCCTCGGCGCCGACCAGCCGGCCGGGTTGCTCGGGTCGGTGCTGGTCGAGTAGGTCGGCGGGCCGGTCTGGTAGACCATGTACCAGAGGTTCTGCGGGGCGAAGTAGAAGACCTGCAGGGCGGCCCGGTAGCCCTTGCCGACCGCGGTGGTGTCCAGGTAGACGGGGGTCGCGGCGGCGGCCTGGGACCAGTCGGAGAAGCTGAACTGCTCCAGGCTCCAGCCGGCCGTCCTGCTGGCGGTGGTCGCGTACACGATCCACTTGTTGTTGTACCGGATGACCGAGAAGTCCTTGATCGCCGCGATGTCACCGTGCGCGGCGTCCGGCTTCGGGCCGGCCAGCACCCCGCTGGAGCTCCAGCGGAAGGTCGAGGGCAGCGAGCCGGCGGTGCCGGAGGCGTCCGCGACCGGGACGAGCTGCCACTGCTGGTTGGTGCCGCCCCAGTCGGCGTACTGGACGACCTTGCCGCCGTCGGCGGTGGAGGCGCCCTGGACCTCCAGCGCCTTGCCGCTGTTGCGGTTCAGCAGACGGACGTAGCCGCCCGCCGAGTCGGCGAGCTGGAACTGCTGGTTGGCGGCGTTCAGGTCGCTCCACTGGACGAAGTCGGCGCCGTCGGCGGTCGACCAGTTGTAGTTGTCCAGCACCTTGCCGCTGTTGCGGTTCTGCAGCCGGTACCAGCCGCCGCCGGAGTCCAGGAAGCGCCACTGCTGGGCCTGGTTGTCGGAGCGGGCCCACTGGACCACCGCGGAGCCGTTGGCGGTGGCGAAGTTGTAGTCGTCCAGGGCCTTGCCGCTGTTGCGGTTGACCAGCACGTACCACTTGGCCGTGTCGACGGTCGCGGCCTGGGCGCCGCCGGTGTCCACGGCGACCAGGAAACCGGCCAGGAAGACCACCGACAGGACCGCGGCCAGCCGCGACCGCCAGCCTCGCCCGGGCAGGGCCCGGCGGGCCCCACTGCGAGCATTCATGTGCACCTTCTTACGGGGTGGGGGCAGGGGCCGGGCGACCTCGGCACGGGATCCGGGGCGGATCGCGGCACGGTGCGTGCGGTCGGCGTGAGCCGGGCCCTGGGTGGTGGGGGAGCCGGTGACGTCTGTTAGCGCTCACAACTAGCGGGGAACCGGCTGTGGCACGGAGAAAAGCACCGGCGGGGGAGGGGTGTCAAGAAGGGCGTCGCGATGGCCCGGAGGTCGGTCAAGATTGGATAACGGGCGGTTACTTGGGTTGTCCATCGTGATTGTTAGCGCTAACAATCTCCCTCAAGCGAAACGGCGCCGCCACACCGCGTTCACCCGGACGAGACGGAGCGCCTTCCCCGGCCGCACCCCGGTCCGGTCGTCTCGCCCCTCGTACACCCCACCCCGTGGACGCCGGCCGGCCCCTGCCGCCCGTGCGATCGACGAACCCGAGAGGAAGTCCCACATGTCCAAGAGAGCTGCGGCGGCCCTGGTCGCCGGTGCGATGGTCGCCGTCCTCACCGCCTGCGGTTCCGGCGGCGGCGGCGGTTCCGCCGACAAGGGTGCCGGTCACAAGCTCGTCGTGGGCTTCTCCCAGGTCGGCGCGGAGAGCGGTTGGCGCACCGCCAACACCAAGTCGATCCAGGAGTCGGCGAAGAAGGCCGGCATCGAGCTGAAGTTCTCCGACGCGCAGCAGAAGCAGGAGAACCAGATCAAGGCGATCCGTTCGTTCATCCAGCAGAAGGTCGACGTGATCGCCTTCTCGCCGGTGGTCGAGTCGGGTTGGGACACCGTCCTCAAGGAGGCCAAGGACGCGCACATCCCGGTCATCCTGACCGACCGCGCGGTGGACTCCAAGGACGAGTCGCTGTACGTCTCCTTCCTCGGCTCCGACTTCGTCGAGGAGGGCAAGAAGGCCGGCGACTGGCTGGTCAAGGAGTACGCCTCCGCCGGCGGCGACGTGAACATCGTCCAGCTGGAGGGCACCACCGGCTCCGCGCCCGCCAACGACCGCAAGTCCGGCTTCGCGGACGCCATCAAGGGCGAGCCGAAGTTCAAGGTCGTCGCCTCGCAGACCGGTGACTTCACCCGCGCCAAGGGCAAGGAGGTCATGCAGGCCTTCCTGAAGTCCCAGCCGAAGATCGACGTGCTGTACGCGCACAACGACGACATGGCGCTGGGCGCGATCCAGGCGATCGAGGAGGCCGGCAAGAAGCCCGGCACCGACATCAAGATCGTCTCCGTGGACGGCGTCAAGGACGCCCTGAGCGCGATGAGCCAGGGCAAGATCAACTACGACGTCGAGTGCAACCCGCTGCTGGGCGACCAGCTGATGGACCTGGTGAAGAAGGTCAAGGCGGGTGAGAGCGTGCCGCGCCGGATCAAGACCGAGGAGGGCACCTTCACCCCCGAGCAGGCCACCGCGGCCCTGCCGAACCGCCAGTACTGATCCACCCCGCCGTGCCGGGCCGCCCGCGGGCGGCCCGGCACGGGAGACACGAGAGGAGAACCGGGGTGCGCCAGCAACCGGTCCTGGAAGTCCGGGGGATCCGCAAGGAGTTCCCCGGGGTGGTCGCGCTGGACGGGGTCGACTTCCGGCTCTTCCCCGGCGAGGTGCACGCCCTGATGGGGGAGAACGGCGCCGGGAAGTCCACCCTGATCAAGGTGCTCACCGGCGTCTACCAGTCGGACGGCGGCGAGGTCGAACTGGCCGGCGAGCAGGTGCGGATCGCCGGGCCGCTGCAGGCCCAGCAGGCCGGCATCAGCACGGTCTACCAGGAGGTGAACCTCTGCCCGAACCTGTCGGTCGCGGAGAACATCTTCATCGGCCGCGAACCCCGCCGCTTCGGCCTGATCGACTGGTCCTCGATGCGCCGCCGGGCCGCCGAACTGGTCCGCGGGATCGACCTGGACATCGACGTCAACGCGCCGCTGAACAGCTACTCCATCGCCGTCCAGCAACTGGTCGCGATCGTCCGCGCGGTCGACGTCTCCGCCAAGGTCCTGATCCTGGACGAGCCGACCTCCAGCCTGGACCGCGACGAGGTCCGCCAGCTCTTCACCGTCATGCGGCGCCTGCGCGACCAGGGCGTGGCGATCCTGTTCGTCTCGCACTTCCTCGACCAGATCTACGAGATCTGCGACCGGATGACCGTGCTGCGCAACGGCCGCCTGGAGGGCGAGTACCTGACCAGCGAGCTGAACCAGGTCGAACTCGTCTCCCGGATGATCGGCTCCGAACTCGCCGGACTCGACCAGCTCGGCGGCGGCAAGCGGCGCGAGCGCACCGCCCCCACCGGCAAGGCGTTCCTGCAGGCCGACCGGCTCGCCCGCCGCGGCGCCGTCGAACCGTACGACCTCGACATCCGCCCCGGCGAGGTGGTCGGCCTGGCCGGGCTGCTCGGCTCCGGGCGGACCGAGGCCGCCCGGCTGCTGTTCGGCGCCGACCAGAGCGACGGCGGCACCCTGCGGATCGAGGGCGCGGTGACCTCGCTGCGCAGCCCGCGCGACGCGATCGCCCGCGGCATCGCGTTCTGCTCGGAGAACCGCAAGACCGAGGGCCTGGTCGGCGAACTGACCGTCCGCGAGAACATCGTGCTGGCCCTGCAGGCCTCCCGCGGCTGGACCCGCCCGCTCTCGCGCACCGTCCAGGACGCCTACGCGCTGAAGTGGATCCGCGCCCTGGACATCCGCCCCGGCAACCCCGAAGCGCTGGTGCGCAACCTCAGCGGCGGCAACCAGCAGAAGGTGCTGCTCGCCCGCTGGCTGATCACCGACCCCAAGCTGCTGATCCTGGACGAGCCCACCCGCGGCATCGACATCGGCGCCAAGGCCGAGATCCAGAAGCTGGTGGCGAACCTCGCCGAGGACGGCATGGCGGTGCTGTTCATCTCCGCCGAACTGGAGGAGGTGCTGCGGCTCAGCCACCGGGTCGGCGTGCTGCGCGACCACCGGATGGTCGCCCAACTCGACAACGACGGCGCACTCACCCCGGAGCGCATCATGGCCACCATCGCGAGCGGAGCCCACGCATGAGTACGGCAGCAGTGGCGACGAGCCCGGTGAAGGCGGTGACCCGGTCCCGGCTGTTCTGGCCCGCGGTGGTGCTGGCCGTGCTCCTGGTCGCCAACCTCGCCTTCACCCCCGACTTCTTCGCCGTCCGCCTCCAGGGCGGCCACCTCTACGGCTCCCTGATCGACATCCTGCACTTCGGCGCCCCGCTGATCCTGGTCTCCCTGGGCATGACCCTGGTGATCGCCACCGGCGGCATCGACCTCTCGGTCGGCTCCACCGTCGCGATCTCCGGCGCCCTGGCCTGCCTGCACATCAGCGAGTCCACCGACCCGGGCAGCCTCTCCACCGTGCTGACCGCCCTCGGCATCGCGCTCGGCACCGCGGTGCTGCTCGGCGTCGTCAACGGGCTGCTGGTGGCCAAGGCCGGGGTCCAGCCGATCATCGCCACCCTGATCCTGATGGTCGCCGGGCGCGGCGTGGCCCAGCTGATCACCGACGGCCAGATCATCACCGTCACCAGCGACCCGTACAAGATGATCGGCGGCGGCTACTGGCTGACCATGCCGTTCGCGATCCTGCTCAGCGCCCTGGTGGTGCTGGCCACCGTGCTGCTGACCCGCTCCACCGCGCTCGGCCTGCTGCTGGAGTCGGTCGGCGGCAACCCGGTCGCCAGCCGGCTGGTCGGCATCCGGGCGATGCGGCTGGTCGCCCTGGTCTACGTGTTCAGCGCGCTGTGCGCGGCGCTGGCCGGGCTGATGGTCTCCTCCAACGTCTCGGCCGCCGACGGCAACAACGCCGGACTGTGGATCGAACTCGACGCCATCCTCGCGGTCGTGCTCGGCGGGACCTCGCTCAACGGCGGCCGGTTCTCGATCGGCGGCACCGTCCTGGGCGCGCTCATCATCCAGACCCTCTCCACCACCGTCTACACCATCGGCATCCCGCCGGAGACCACCCTGGTGTTCAAGGCGTTCGTGGTCATCGTGGTCTGCCTGATCCAGTCGCCCGCCTTCCGCGCCAAGCTCGCCGCCCGCGGCGCCCGCACCCGGCGCCCCACCCGGTCGCACGCCGCGGCCCCCACCAACCGGGAGGTCGGCGCATGAACGCCCACGCCCTGCTGACCCGCCTGCGCGGGCAGATCCCGCTGCTGGTCACCGCGGTCCTGCTGGTGTCGATGTTCAGCGTCGGCTCGGTGCAGTACGAGGGCTTCTTCTCCGGCCAGGTCGTGCTCAACCTGCTGATCGACAACGCCTTCCTGCTGGTCGTCGCGGTCGGCATGACCTTCGTGATCCTCACCGGCGGCATCGACCTGTCGGTCGGCGCGGTGGTCGCCCTGTCCACCATGGTCTCCGCCTGGCTGGTCGAGAAGCACGGCTGGTCGCCGTTCCTGGTGATCCCGCTGGTCCTGCTGATGGGCACCGTCGGCGGCTGGGTGATGGGCTGGATCATCCACGTCTTCGAGATCCAGCCGTTCATCGTCACCCTGGCCGGCATGTTCCTGGCCCGCGGCCTGTGCTACACGATCAGCGTCGAGTCGATCTCCATCACCGACCCGACGTACACCTCCCTGGCGCAGACCCGGATCCCGCTCGGCGACCTGTTCGTCTCGCCCAGCGCCCTGATCGCCCTGCTGGTGGTCGCCGCCGGGTTCGTGGTCCTGCACTACACCAAGCTCGGCCGCAACGTGTACGCGCTCGGCGGCAGCGAGCAGTCCGCGCTGCTGATGGGCCTGCCGGTGCAGCGCACCAAGACCACCGTGTACGCGATCAGCGGCTTCTGCTCCGCGCTCGGCGGCGTCCTGCTCACCTTCTACATGCTGTCCGGCTACGGCCTGCACGCGGTGGGTCTGGAACTCGACGCGATCGCCGCGGTCGTCATCGGCGGCACCCTGCTGACCGGCGGCTCCGGCTACCTGCTGGGCACCCTGCTCGGCGTGCTGGTGCTCGGCCTGATCCAGACCGTGATCAGCTTCCAGGGCACCCTCAGCTCCTGGTGGACCCGGATCGTCATCGGCGCCCTGCTGTTCGTCTTCATCGTCCTGCAGCGCCTGATCACCGCCCGCCGACGCTGACCGCCGGTCGGCACCGACGGCCCGCCGGGCTCCGCCGCTGCGTCGCGGAGCCCCGCGGGCACCACCCCGAACACCGCCGAACCGTCCGGCCCCCCGCTTCGCCGGACGGACCGCGCGGCTCCCGTCCGCCCTCCCAACAGGCGACGACGGGACACCGGTCGGCCGCCGGCCCGCAACGGCGCGGAAACCGCCGGCGGCCGCCAACCCCACCGTTCACGCCCCCACCCCACGCCAAGGAAGAGACAGTGAGCTTCACTCCCCACCACGACCGGGCGAACGAGCCGGAGAGATACGTCGTCGGCATCGACTTCGGCACCCTGTCGGGGCGCGCGGTGGTGGTCCGGGTGTGCGACGGCGAGGAGCTCGGCACCGCCGTGCACGCCTACCCGCACGCCGTGATCGAGGACCGCCTGCCCGGCACCGCCCGCCGCCTGCCCCCCGACTGGGCGCTGCAGCACCCGGAGGACTGGCGCGAGGTGCTGCGCACCGCGGTGCCGCAGGCGCTGGCGGCCTCGGGCGTCGACCCCGCCTCGGTGATCGGCATCGCCACCGACTTCACCGCCTGCACGGTGCTGCCGACCCTGGCCGACGGCACCCCGCTGGCCGAGCTGCCCGAGTGGGCGCAGCGCCCGCACGCCTGGCCCAAGTTGTGGAAGCACCACGCCGCCCAGGGCCAGGCCGACCGGATCAACGCGCTGGCGCACGCCCGCGGCGAGAAGTGGATCCACCGCTACGGCGGGAAGATCTCCGCGGAGTGGCAGTTCGCCAAGGCGCTGCAGGTGCTGGAGGAGGACCCGGCCGTCTACGCGGCGTGCGAGCGCTGGATCGAGGCCGCCGACTGGATCATCTGGCAGCTGACCGGCACCGAGTCCCGCAACACCTGCACCGCCGGGTACAAGGGCATCTTCCAGGACGGCGGCTACCCGTCCGAGGAGTACCTGGCCGCCCTGCACCCCGAGTTCGCGGACTTCGCGCGGACCAGGCTGGAGCACCCGCTCGCGCCGCTCGGTTCCCGGGTGGGCTCGCTGACCGCCCAGGCCGCCGCCTGGACCGGCCTGCCGGAGGGCATCGCGGTCGCCGCCGGGAACGTGGACGCGCACGTCGCGGCGCCCGCCGCGCAGGCCGTCGACAACGGCAAGCTGCTGGCGATCATGGGCACCTCCACCTGCCACGTCGTCAACGGCCCCACCCTGGCCGACGTCCCCGGCATCTGCGGCGTCGTCGACGGCGGCATCGCCGAGGGCGCCTACGGCTACGAGGCCGGGCAGTCCGCGGTCGGCGACATCTTCGCCTGGTGGCTGCGCCAGGGCCTGCCCGCCGACTACCTCGCCGAGGCCGAGGCCAACGGCGAGGACGCCCACCAGCTGCTCACCCGCAAGGCCGCCGCCCAGCGGGTCGGCGCGCACGGCCTGGTCGCGCTCGACTGGATGAACGGCAACCGCTCCACCCTGGTCGACCACCACCTCTCCGGCGTCATCGCGGGCCTGACCCTGGCCACCCGCCCCGAGGACGTCTACCGCGCCCTGCTGGAGGCCACCGCCTACGGCACCCGCACCATCGTCGAGGCGTTGGAGAACGGCGGCGTCCCGGTCACCGAGTTCGTCGTCACCGGCGGCCTGAAGAAGAACGCCCTGCTGATGCAGATCTACGCGGACGTGCTGCGCCGCCCGGTCTCGCTCGCCGTCTCCGCCCAGGGCCCGGCCCTCGGCTCGGCCATCCACGCCGCCGTCGCCGCCGGGGCCTACCCCGACGTGCGGGCCGCCGCCGCCGCGATGGGCCGCGTCCAGCGCCACGCCTACCTCCCGGACGAGGCCCGCGCCGACGCCTACGACGCCCTGTACGCCGAGTACCGCCTGCTGCACGAGCACTTCGGCACCGGACCCGACCTGCTGCTGCACCGCCTGCGCGCCCTCCGCAACGCCGCCCTCAGCCACGACACCGAGGACTGACCATGACTTCCCCGATCGACCTGCTGCGCCGCCAGGTCTGCGACCTGCACCAGGAACTGGTGCGCTACCAGCTGGTGGTGTGGACGGCGGGCAACGTCTCCGCCCGCGTGCCCGGCGAGGACCTGCTGGTCATCAAGCCCAGCGGCGTCTCCTACGACGAGCTGACCCCCGAGAACATGATCCTGTGCGACCTGGACGGCAACGTGGTCGAGGGCGAGCACGCCCCGTCCTCCGACACCGCCGCGCACGCCTACGTCTACCGCCACCGCCCCGACGTCGGCGGCGTGGTGCACACCCACTCCACCTACGCCAGCGCCTGGGCCGCCCGCGGCGAGCCGGTGCCGTGCGTGCTGACCGCGATGGCCGACGAGTTCGGCGCCGAGATCCCGATCGGCCCGTTCGCGCTGATCGGCGACGACTCGATCGGCCGCGGCATCGTCGAGACCCTCGACGGGCACCGCTCGCCCGCCGTCCTGATGAAGAGCCACGGCGTCTTCACCATCGGCAAGGACGCCAGGGCCGCCGTCAAGGCCGCCGTGATGTGCGAGGACGTCGCCCGCACCGTGCACATCTCCCGCCAGCTCGGCGAGCCGCTGCCCATCGCGCAGGACGACATCGACCGCCTCAACTTCCGCTACCAGAACGTCTACGGCCAGCGCCCCGCTGCCCGCTGAAGGAGAAACCCCCGATGAGCGAAGTGTTCCTCAACCGCGAGATCTGGTTCCTCACCGGCAGCCAGGGCCTCTACGGCCCCGAGACGTTGCAGCAGGTCGCCGAGCAGTCCCAGCAGGTCGTCAACCAGCTCGCCCGCACCGGCCTGCCGGTGCGGATCATCTGGAAGCCCGTGTTGACCGACGCCGCCTCCATCCGCCGGGTCTGCCTGGAGGCCAACGCCGACGACGCCTGCGTCGGCCTGATCGCCTGGATGCACACCTTCTCCCCGGCCAAGATGTGGATCTCCGGCCTGGACGCGCTGCGCAAGCCGCTGCTGCACCTGCACACCCAGGCCAACCGCGACCTGCCGTGGTCGACCATCGACATGGACTTCATGAACCTGAACCAGGCCGCCCACGGCGACCGCGAGTTCGGCTACATCCAGTCCCGCCTCGGCGTCACCCGCAAGACCGTCGCCGGACACGTCAGCGACCCCGTCGTCGCCGAGCGCGTCGCCACCTGGGCCCGCGCCGCCGCCGCCCGCGCCGACCTCGCCACCCTCAAGCTCGCCCGCTTCGGCGACAACATGCGCGACGTCGCCGTCACCGAGGGCGACAAGGTCGAGGCCCAGCTGCGCCTGGGCGTCTCCGTCAACACCTACGGCGTCAACGACCTGGTCGCCGCCGTCGACGCCACCGCCGACGCGGACGTGGACGAACTCGTCAAGGAGTACGAGGAGCTCTACCGCCTCGCCCCCGAACTGCGCGCCGGCGGCGAGCGGCACGAGGCGCTGCGCTACGCCGCCCGGATCGAACTGGGCCTGCGCGGCTTCCTCACCGAGGGCGGCTTCGGCGCCTTCACCACCAACTTCGAGGACCTCGGCGGCCTGCGCCAGCTCCCCGGCCTCGCGGTGCAGCGCCTGATGGCCGACGGCTACGGCTTCGGCGGCGAGGGCGACTGGAAGACCTCCGTCCTGCTGCGCACCCTCAAGACCGCCGCGACCGGCCTGGAGGGCGGCACCTCCTTCATGGAGGACTACACCTACCACCTGGAGCCCGGCCGGGAGCTGATCCTCGGCGCGCACATGCTGGAGGTCTGCCCGTCCATCGCCGCCGCCACCCCGTCCTGCGAGATCCACCCGCTGGGCATCGGCGGCCGCGAGGACCCGGTCCGCCTGGTCTTCGACGCCGCCACCGGCCCCGCCGTGGTCGTCGGCCTGGCCGACCTCGGCGACCGCTTCCGCCTGGTCGCCAACGAGATCGACGTCGTCGAGCCCAACGAGCCGCTGCCCAAGCTGCCCGTCGCCCGCGCCGTCTGGGCCCCCCGCCCCAACCTGCGCACCTCCACCGAGGCCTGGCTGACCGCGGGCGCGCCGCACCACACCGTCCTCACCCGGGCGCTCACCACCGAGCACCTCGACGACCTCGCCGAGATGCTCGACGTCGAACTCGTCCTCATCGACGCCGACACCACCATGCGCACCTTCACCCGCGAACTGCGCTGGAACCAGGCCTACCACCGCCTCGCCCAGCGCCTCTGACCCCTCCCGTCAGCCGGACCGACGACGCCCGTCCACCCACGGGCGTCGTCCCCGTTCTCGCCCACCCCCGACCGTCCGACCGCACACCGAACGGAGCACCCGTGTCGTCCGAAGCCCCCGCCCCACTGAGGATCACCCAGGCCGAGGTGGCGGCCCTCCCCGACGGGCAGCCGATCACCCGCTGGACGTTCGGCGCCCCCGGCGGCGTCACGGCGGAGGTGCTCAGCCTCGGCGCCCGCCTCGAAGCCCTGCACGCCCCCGACCGGTACGGGCAGCGCGCCAACGTCGTCCTCGGCGGCGGCGATGTCGCCGAACTCCTCGACGCCGCCGCCTACTTCGGCGCCACCGTCGGCCGCTACGGCAACCGGATCGCGGGCGGCCTGCTGCCGCTGGACGGCACCGTCCACCGCCTCGCCACCCAGGACACCGGCCACACCCTGCACGGCGGACCGGACGGCTACGCCACCCGCCACTGGGAGGGCGAGACCGTCCGGGAGGAGCAGCGGGTCGGCGTCCGGCTGCGCCTGCACAGCCCCGACGGCGACCAGGGCTTCCCCGGCGCGCTCACCGCCGAGGTCGGCTACCTGCTCGACGCCGAGGGCGAGCTGACCATCGAGTACCGGGCCACCACCGACGCGCCCACCGTCGTCAACCTCACCAACCACGCCTACTTCAACCTCGCCGGGGAGGGCAACGGCACCGTCCTCGACCACCTGCTGCGGGTCGACGCCTCCGGCTACCTGCCCGTCGACGAGGACCTGATCCCGCTCGGCCCGGTCGAACCCGTCGCCGGAACCCCCTTCGACCTCCGCTCGGCCCGCGTCCTCGGCGAACGCTTCGCCCTGCGCCACCCGCAGCTGGGCCCGGCCGGCTCCGGCTACGACCACACCTGGGTCCTGGACGGCACCGGACTGCGCACCGCCGCCGTCCTCACCGACCCGGCCAGCGGCCGCCGCCTGGAGTGCCGCACCACCGAACCCGGCCTGCAGGTCTACACCGGCAACCTCTTCGACGGCGCGGTCACCGGCCGCTCCGGCCGCCCCTATCGCGCCCACGCGGGCGTCGCCCTGGAGACCCAGCACTTCCCCGACTCCCCGAACCGGCCCGACTACCCCTCCACCGTCCTGCGCCCGGGGGAGGAGTACCGCTCCACCACGGTCTACCGGTTCACCGCCGGGCGCTGACGGCCGACCGGCCCCGGTGGGGGGCGGGGCCGGTCACGGGGCGTCAGAGCTCGACGTCGGGGTGCAGCCGGGCCACCGTCCACACCCGTTGACGGCGGACGGCCAGCGTGGTGAGCGCGAGGAAGAGGACGCCGAAGGCCGCCAGCACGGCCCCGTCGCGCAGCACGTGGGCGGCCAGGCCGCCGGAGACGGTGGCCCGCAGGCCGTCGATCAGGTACGTCATCGGCAGCAGCGGGTGCAGGAACCGGAAGAACGCCGGGGCGGTGGGCATCGGGTACAGGCCGCCCGCGGCGGTCAGTTGGAGGATCAGCAGGACCAGCGAGAGCACGTCGCCCGCCACGCCCAGCGAGGTCCGCAGGAAGTGGTCGACCGCCACGAAGGAGGCCACGCCCAGCACCAGCAGGGCGACCGTGGCCCACGGGTGCGCCGGGCGCAGCCCCAGCGTCAGGTCCACCACCGCGTACAGGACGAGCGCCGCCACCGCGCCCAGCAGCGCGGCGGGCAGCCACCCGGCGGCGGCCACGGTCGCCGAGCGGGCCCGGCCGGCCAGCGCGCGGCCGTTGACCGGCCGCAGCAGCAGGTAGGCGAACAGGCCGAAGACCCACAGCGCGATGCCGAAGAAGAACGGCGCCATCCCGCGCCCGTACACGCCCGCCGGGTGCAGGTTGGTGCGGTCGATCCGGGCCGGGGTGCCCAGCACCCGGGCGGCGCCCTCGATCTGCTGGTCGCTCAGCTCGGGGATCCGGTGCAGGCCGTCGTCCACGGTGCTCGACAGCCTGCTCGCCCCGTCGTGCGCCTGGTCGGCGGCGGACCTCGCGGCGTCCGCGCCCGCGCGCAGCGACCGCAGGCCGTCGGCGACCGTCGCCGTTCCCGCGGCGACGTCGGCGGCGCCGCCGTCCAGCAGCCGCAGCGGGGCGTTCAGGGCCGCGGCGCCCTGCTGCACCTCGGCGGCGGTGCGCTGCAGGTCGCGGGCGGCGGCCAGCTGGTGCTGGGCGCCGGTGTCGGCCGCGGCGGCCCGGTCGTCGATCCCGGCGGCGGTGGCGTCCGCCTGCTCGGCGTCGCGCAGGGCCCGGGCGAACACCGCGTCCTGGGCCAGATCCGGGTGCGCCGAGGCGAGTTGGCGCAGATCGGCGAGGGCGGTGTCGGCGCCCTGGTGGACCTGCGAGGTGCCGGTGTGCAGGGCGTGCAGCCCCTCGGCGGCCACCGAGGCGGCCGTCACCAGCTGGGCGGCGGCCTGCGGCAGCCGGTCCGCCACCGCCCCGTCCAGCGCCTCGGCGGCCCGGTCGACCTGCCCGACGGCCCGGCTGATCTGCTGCGCCCCGGCGCCGATCCGCTCGGTGCCCGCGTGCAGGCCGTCCGCGGCGGTCGCCAGGGCGGCGCTGCCCTGCTGAGCGGTCGTGGTCGCCCCGACCAGTTGCCGGGCGCCCTCCGAGGCCACCGCCAACTCCTGCCGGAAGTCCGAGAGTTCGCCGTACAGCGCGCGGACGTACGCCTCGTGCACCGCCGAGTCGACCTGGGCCTGCAGCTTCGACTGCACCACCTCGGTCATCACGCCCGCGATGTAGTTGTTCGCGTCGTTCAGCCGCAGCAGGACGCCGCCCTGCTGCGGCTGCGCGTCGGCGGCGGTCGCCAGCCGGCTGCTGAAGTCCGCCGGGATCTCGACCGTGAACGCGTACCGCCCCTCGCGCAGCCCCGCGTCGGCCGCCCCGGCGTCGACGAACCGCCAGCCGAAGGTGCCGGACGCCTTCAACTGCTCCACCAGCTGCGCCCCGGCGTCCACCGGCCGTCCCCCCTCGGCGACGGCGGGACGGTCCAGGTTCACCACCGCGACCGGGATCCGGCCGGTCTTCCCGTACGGGTCCCAGTTCGCCCACAGGTACATCGCCCCGTACAGCAGCGGGATCAGGCAGAGCAGCAGCGGCACCCACCGGCGCAACGGGCCGCGGAAGCGGCGCAGTTCGAGCAGGGCGAGGCGGAGGGCGGTCATGCCGTCCCCCCGTCGGCGGGCGCGGACGCGGGGGCGTCCGGGTCGGCGCGGTGCGGCAGGGCCAGCAGGACGGTGCCCGGGGGCGGTGGCGAGGGTGGCTGGGCGGCGGTGGCCAGGACGGTGCAGCCGGTGGCCGTCACCGCCGCCAGCGCCCGCCAGGCGCGGGCCCGGTCGGCGTCGGGGCAGTCGCGGTCCACCGCGTCCACGGCCAGGACGGGCGGGCGGGCTGCGAGGGCGAGCGCCACGTCCAGCAGCAGCGCCTCCAGCGGCGGCAGGTCCTCGGCGAGGGCCGCGCCGCGCAGGTGCAGGCCGAGCAGCCGGGCGGCCTCGACCACGCCGCGCCGGGTGACGTCCCGGTCCAACCAGCAGCGTTCGGCGACCAGTTCGCGCACCCGCAGCCGTCCCTCGGCGGCGACCGCCCCGTCCGCCCGGGCCACCGCCACCGACCGGCGCACCCTGCCGGACCCGGCCCCGGGGGCCCGGTGGCGGCCCACCCGCAGCACGCCCGTGCGCAGCCGCATCCGGCCGGACAGCGCCAGCAGCGCGCTGGTGCGGCCCGACCCGGCGGGCCCGTGCACCACCAGCAGGCCGCCGGGCGGCACGTCCGCGTCCACGTTCTCGAACACCGGCCCGCGCGGGCCGTGCACACTGATTCCCCGGGCCGTCACGGCCTCTCCGCACACCATCACTACCGACGGGTAACCGGAATCGGCCGCGCCATGCCCCCGGCCCCGTCCGGGCGGCTCACCGGCCCAGCCGGGACTCCAGACGCCGGAGCCTGGCCCGCTGCCGACGGTCGAGGACGAACAGCAGCGGGAACCAGCACAGCAGGAACACCAGGGCCACCACACCCACCACCGGCCCGTGGCGCTGCCAGAGCGAGGCCGCCGACCACAGCACGGACGCCCCCAGCACCGGCCACACCCACCACGCGCGGCGCCGCTGCGCCCGGTCGGCGCGGACCACCCGGCGCAGCGCCTCCACCAGCACCGGGTCCGCGGGGATCCGCTCCTCCTTGACGGCGCGGTCCAGATCGACGAGGGCGGACTCGTCCGGCAGGCCCAGCCTCCTGGCCCGGCGGCGGTGCCCCCAGCGCAGGAGCGCCAGGGTCGCCAGCGCGTAGCATCCGCCCGCGACGGCCGTGAGCGGCCACGACGCCCCGTTCATGAAGTGCGTGACCATGCTCCACGCCGCTCCCGACGCCACCGTCGCCACCCACACCTGCGGCTGCGTCCACCATGGCCTGCCCGCTCGTCGTGCGTCCGTGTGCGTCATGTCCGCCGGGTGCCCCGCCGAGCGGATCCGACTCCCCTGCCGGGAAGGGGAGGCGCCGGGGGCGGGGACGCGGCGGGCCCGACGGGGCGGTTGTGTCGCGCTCCCCGGGGCACACGGCGGGGCATGACGACGGACGGCGCGCACGGCGCGGAGACGGACGGCCCGAAGGGCGCGGGGGCGGACGGCCCGGAGGGGCACGGTCCGGAGGGGGACGGCGAGACCAGGGGGACGGTGCTGATCGCGCTGGTGGCCAACCTGGTGATCGCCCTGGCGAAGACCGTGGGCGGTCTGCTCGCGGGCTCGCCCGCGCTGCTGTCCGAGGCGGCGCACTCGGTCGCCGACAGCCTCAACGAGGTGTTCCTGCTGGCCTCGTTGAGCCGCAGCCGCCGACGTCCGGACGCCCGCCACCCCTTCGGCTACGGCAAGGAGCGGTTCTTCTGGTCGATGCTGGCCGCCGTCGGCATCTTCGTCACCGGCGGCTGCTTCTCGTTCTACCAGGGCCTGCACACCCTGCTGAACCCGGAGGCCGAGGCCACCGAGGGCTACCTGGTCGTCTACCTGGTGCTGCTGGTGTCGCTGCTCGCGGAGGGCGCCTCGCTGGCCAGGGCCGCCCTGCAGGTGCGCGGGCAGGCCCGGCGGGCCGGGCGCGGCCTGCTGGCGCAGTTGCGCCGCGGCGACGACCCGACGGTGCGGACGGTGTTCGCCGAGGACGCGGCGGCGGTGCTCGGCGTCCTGCTGGCCCTGGCGGGCGCCGGGCTCCACCAGTGGACCGGGCGGCCCGGGTGGGAGGCGGCCGCGGCCCTGGCCATCGGGGTGCTGCTGATGTACGTCGCCTACCGGCTGGGCCGCGACGCCAAGGACCGGCTGGTCGGGCAGGCCGTCGACCCGGCCGTCCAGCAGCAGGCGCTGGACGTGCTCACCGAGCGGCCCGAGGTCGACACCGTGACCCGGCTGCTGACCATGCAACTCGGCCCCCGCTCGGCCCTGTTGGCCGCCCGGATCGACCTGGTCGACGGCCTGGACAGCAGCGGGGTCGAGGAACTCTGCGTCGGGTTGAAGCAGCGGATCCGGGCGGAGTGCCCCGAGTTCGACCAGATCTTCCTGGACATCACCGCGGCCGACGAGGACGAGCGCCGCCGCGCGGCCGAGCGTCGCCGCAGGCTGCGCGAGACGGTGCGACGGCAGGCGGCCGCCGAGGGCTGAACGGCGGCCGGGGGCTGAACGGCCAGGCCACCAGGGCTGAGCGCCCGCCGGGGGCCGGACGCCGACCCCGCGTCCGGGCACCCGTCGAACCGGCGGGTGCCCGGACGTCCACCTACCGCACGGGGTCGCCGCGCACCTGGGGAGCGCGGCGGGAATGCGGCTCCGACAGGCATTGTGAGCGCTAACAAGCGGCGGGGCAAGGGGTCGCGCCGATGTTCGGGGAGTGCTGCCGGAGTCGAGGGGCAATCCGGACGGAAGCCTTGACGGGGTCACGGCGCTTCTCCATAGTGATGCACGGCCGCCTCCTGAGCCGAAATCCCGTTCGTCCCCACGGCTCTGAGCCTCCGTCAGGGTGAATTGTTAGCGCTAACAAAGCGCAGCGCCCCCCCTCGCCCGCCGCGGACGGCTCCGCCGTCGGGGCCCCGGGGCGGCCGTCTCCTCGGGACCTCCCGACCCCCCACCCCTCAGCAAGGAGTCCACCCTTGGCTGTCCAGACCTGGCTGCGCCGCGCCCGGCGCGCCCTCCTCGCGACCGGCACCACCGCGGTCCTGACCGTCGCCCTGATCGCCGGCACCGAGACGGCCTCGCAGGCCGCCACCCAGGGGCCGTGCGACCTCTACGCCTCCGGCGGGACGCCCTGCGTGGCGGCCCACTCCACCACCCGGGCCCTGTACGGCGGGTACGGCGGCGCGCTCTACCAGGTCCGCCGCGCCTCCGACGGCGCGACCAAGGACATCGGCGTCCTCGCCACCGGCGGCTACGCCAACGCCGCCGCCCAGGACGCCTTCTGCGCCGCCACCACCTGCGTCATCACCGTGATCTACGACCAGTCGGGCAGGGGCAACCACCTCACCCAGGCCCCGGCCGGCGGCGCCGCGCCCGGCCCGGACAACCTCGCCCCCGCCACCGCCGCCCCGGTCACCGTCGCCGGTCACAAGGCGTACGGCGTGTACGTGGCCGCGGGCACCGGCTACCGCAACAACAAGACCAACGGCATCGCCACCGGCGACCAGTCCGAGGGCATGTACGCCGTCCTGGACGGCACCCACTTCGGCGGCGGCTGCTGCTTCGACTACGGCAACGCCGAGACCAACAACCTCGACACCGGCAACGGCCACATGGAGGCCATCTACTTCGGCGACAGCACCATCTGGGGCTCCGGCACCGGCAAGGGCCCCTGGGTGATGGCCGACCTGGAGAACGGCCTGTTCTCCGGCGTCAACGCGGGCTACAACGCGAACGACCCGAGCGTCAGCCACCGCTTCCTGACCGCGATCGTCAAGGGCGCCCCCAACCTGTGGGCGATCAAGGCGGGCAACGCGCAGTCCGGCGGCCTGTCGACGTACTACAACGGGGTCCGGCCCAACGTCGCGGGCTACAACCCGATGCACAAGGAGGGCGCGATCATCCTGGGCATCGGCGGTGACAACAGCAAGTCCTCCAGCGGCACCTTCTACGAGGGCGTGATGACCTCCGGCTACCCCTCGGACACCACCGAGAACGCCGTCCAGGCCAACATCGCCGCGGCCAACTACCAGGAGGCGCCCGTCACTTCGAGCGCCCTCACGCCCGGCGCCCGGGTCTCGCTGAAGGCGACCACCGCCTGCTGCACCGCCGACTACCTGCGCCGCAGCGCCGACGCCACGGTGGCCATCTCCCCGATCACGTCCGGCAGTTCGGCCGCCGACCGGAACGACGCCACCTGGATCGTCCGGGCCGGACTGGCCAACGGCTCCTGCCTGTCCTTCGAGTCCGCCTCCGCCCCCGGCCAGTACCTGCGGCACTTCAACTACCAGCTCCACACCGCGGCCTCCGACGGCAGCACCGTCTTCAAGCAGGACGCCACCTTCTGCCTCCAGGCCGGGCACAGCGGACAGGGCTACTCCTTCCAGTCCGTCAACTTCCCCAACCGCTTCCTGCGCCACTACGAGTACACCGGCTACCTCGCCGGTGACGGCGTCGGCGGCAACACCTGGGACAACGCCAACTACTGGGCCGAGGACACCTCCTGGCTGACCGCCCAGCCCCTGTCCTGACCCCCGGCCGCACCCGGCGCCCGGCGCCGGGTGCGGTCCGCCTCCCCAGGGGGAATTCCGGTCGCGAGTTCCGTCGGCACGGTTGACCGCATTGAAGTGGCCATGGCACTTTCGTCCGGCGCGGGCGTGCGCCAACCGGTCGCACGCCCGCAATCCCCCACAAGGAGAGCCATGTTCAAGAAACTCGCCGCCGCGTTCGGCGCGGGCGCGGTCGTCGCAGGCACCCTCACCCTCGGTGCCGCCCCCGCGCAGGCCGTCCAGGCCGGCGACCTGACCTCCACCATCGCGCTGAGCAACTGCTCGGCCTCGCTGGTCCGTTACCCGACCTCGGTGGACACCGACCGGGCGATGATGCTGACCAACGGCCACTGCCTGCCCACCATGCCGACGGCCGGCCAGGTCATCCAGAACGCGAGCGCCAGCCGCAGCGGCACCCTGCTGAACTCCTCCGGCGCCTCGCTCGGCACCGTCCAGGCGGACAAGGTGCTGTACGCGACGATGACCGGCACCGACGTCGCGCTGTACCAGCTCACCGACACCTTCTCCGCCATCAGCTCCAAGTACGGGGCGACGGCGCTGACCATCAGCGACACCCACCCGGTCGACGGCTCCGCGATGTACATACCGTCCTCGTACTGGAAGCAGGTCTGGAACTGCTCGGTCAACGGGTTCGTCCCGACCCTGCGCGAGGACCAGTGGACCTGGCACGACTCGCTGCGCTACAGCGCGGGCTGCAACACCACGCACGGCACCTCCGGTTCGCCGATCGTCGACGCGGCCAGCCGGAAGGTCGTCGGCATCAACAACACCGGCAACGACGACGGCGCGATGTGCACCCTGAACAACCCGTGCGAGGTCGCCGCGGACGGCACCACCACCGCCACCAAGGGCCAGAGCTACGGCGAGGAGACCTACTGGTTCACCACCTGCCTGGGCACCGGCCGGGTCATCGACCTGAACGTCAGCGGCTGCCTGCTGACCAAGCCGGCCGGCGCGGCCCCCTCGGTGGCCAACCCGGGCAACCAGTCGACCGCGGTCAACGGCGCCGTCAGCCTGCAGATCCAGGCCTCCGGCGGCACCGCGCCGCTCAGTTACTCGGCCACCGGGCTGCCCACCGGCCTGTCGATCAACGCCTCCACCGGCCTGATCAGCGGCACCGCCACCGCCGCGGGCAGCTCCACGGTGACCGTGACCGTCAAGGACGCCGCCAACCGGACCGCCTCCACCACGTTCTCCTGGGCGGTCACCACCACCCAGGGCAGCTGCACCCCGGCCCAGCTGCTCGGCAACCCGGGCTTCGAGACCGGCACCGCCAGCCCCTGGACGGCCTCCTCCGGCGTGGTGGACAACTCCTCCTCCGAGGCGGCCCACAGCGGCTCCTGGAAGGCCTGGATGGACGGCTACGGCTCCGCCCACACCGACAGCCTCTCGCAGACCGTCACCGTCCCGGCCGGGTGCAAGGCCACCTTCAGCTACTGGCTGCACATCGACACCGCCGAGACCGGCAGCACCGCGTACGACAAGCTGACCGTGACCGTCAACGGCACCACGGTCGCGACCCACTCGAACGTCAACGCGGCCACCGGCTACACCCAGAAGAGCATCGACCTGTCGGCCTACGCGGGCCAGAGCGTCACGGTGAAGTTCAACGCGGTCGAGGACTCCTCGCTGCAGACCTCCTTCGTGATCGACGACACCGCCGTCCAGACCGGCTGAACCCGGTAGCCCACCGCAGCCGCCCGCTCCCGAAAGGGGGCGGGCGGTGACGCATGGCCGTCGGCCACCTGGGCAGCCGCCCCTACGGGGGACACCGGAACGAACAGGAGGAACGCGATGACGACCGCACGCGAGATCATGACCGAGGGCGCCGAGTGCGTCGGCGAGCAGGAGTCCGTCCTGGAGGCCGCGGAGAAGATGACCCGGCTGGGCGTGGGCGCGCTGCCCATCTGCGGCACCGACGACCGGCTCAAGGGCGTCCTGACCGACCGCGACATCGTGGTGAAGGTGCTCGGCGCGGGCAAGGACCCCCAGCAGGTCAAGGCCGGTGAACTCGCCCAGGGCGAGGCCGTCACCATCGGCGCCGACGACGAGGCGAACGAGATCCTGCGCACCATGGGCTCCCACCAGGTCCGCCGCCTGCCCGTCATCGACGGCCACCGGCTGGTCGGCATCGTCGCGCTGGCCGACGTCGCCCGCGCGCTGCCCGACGCCAAGGTCGGCGACGTGCTGGAGGCCATCTCCGCCGCCTGACCGCCCGCCCGGCACCCGGCTCCGGGCGGGCGGGCACCACCGCCCGCCCGGGGCCGGACCCGCCGGGCCACCGCCCGCACGGAGGCACCCGCACGGAGGCACCCGCACCCCATGACGTCCTTCCCCCACCCCGACATCACCAGCCTGGACGCCCTCGCCGACTTCCTGCGCGAGCACGGGGACGAGCCGCTGTACGTGCGCTGGTCCCGCGACCCCCGGGCCGACCTCGCGGACGGGAACGGCAGCCAGGACGACCTGACCCGCGACGCGCTGCCCGGCCTGTCCGCCACCCCGCTGTCCGTCGAGGAATGGTGGCGGGACCGCCCGCTGCGCCTGTGGGCCGCCCGCCGCCTGTACGACTACTCGCACCTGCGGCGCGACAAGCCGCCCGGCGTCCACCCCTGGATCCTCACCGGCACCGAGACCGCCCGCGGACCGGACGACGAACCCCTCCTCACCGGGGCCCGCCCCCTGGCCCGGATCAGCGAGGACGTCATCGCCGAGGCGAACCGCGAGATCGCCCACCAGCCGGGCCGCTGGGGCCCCATGCGCCGCACCGGGGACCCGTGAGGGCCCACCGGACCCGTGAGGGCCCACCCGCCCCGGCCCGCCCGCGCACGAGCCCACCCACACACGAGAACGAGAGGCGGAGGTGCCCGTGACCGCACCACCCACCGACCACCAACTGCTCACCGTCTACCTGAACAACCACCTCGCGGGTGCCGAAGCCGGTACCAGGCGGGCCCACCGGACCGCCCGGTCCCTCTCCGATCCGGACGGGGCCCGCCTGCTGCGACAACTGGCCGCGGACATCGCCTGCGACAAGGCCTCCCTGCTCCGGGTGATGCGGGAGCTCGGCGTCCCCGAACGGCGCCCGTACGCCTGGCTGGGGCGGCTCGGCGAACTGGCGGGCCTGCTCAAACCGAACGGCACCCTGCTGCGCCGCTCCCCGCTGACCGACCTGGTCGAGTTGGAGGCCCTCCGGCTCGGCGTCCTGGGCAAGCGCCAGCTGTGGGCCGCCCTGGCCGACCGCGCCGCTGCCGACCCCCGCCTCGACCGGCCCCGGCTCGACGAACTCGCCGACCGGGCCGACCGGCAGGCCGAACTCCTGGACGGGCTCCGCCGGTCGGCCGCCGGGGTACTGGCCGCCCGGCCGTGACCGTGGGCGGTGCGGGCCGTTTCGGGTCCGGCGGTGCGGGCAGCAGCGGGACGGGGACCGGGCACGGCCGACGCTGCGGAGGAACCCGATGAGCACCCAGGACACCCCGGCCGAGCAGGGGCCGGAACAGACCGCCTCGACACCGCACCTGCACGACAACCCGCCCACCGGCGGGCCCGACGGCGAGGCGCCGGACGGTCCCGCCGAATCCGGCTGGCACGACGCGGACGGCACGCCCCACCCGGGCGACCGGGAGGAGGAGCGCCCCGACCCCGCCTGACCCGCGGCCGGGAGGACCCCGGGGCTTTCGGGGCCCTCAGGGCCTGCGGGGACGGTGGGGCCTGCGGGCCAGGAAGACGTACTCCATGCCGGGCCGGTCCGGGGCGTCCCGGACCTCCAGGGGCTCGAGGCCTGCGGCGCGCAGGTCGGCCTCGACCTCGGGGCGTTCGCGGAAGCGCAGGGTGGAGTCCGAGGTGAGGTGCCGCCCGCCCGCGGCGAACACGTAGTGCCAGCGGAACGACACCAACGGACCGGCGACGGAGAGCAGTTCGACCCAGGTCTCGACCGCGCCGACGCCCGGGAGCTCGCCCACCCGGTGGGACGCCTCACGCGTCCAGGACTCCCAGGCGCGGCGGGCCGGGACCCTGCTCTCGAACACCAGGTGCCCGCCCGGGCGCAGCGCGTCGCGCACGCCCCGCAGGGTGGCCCGCCACCGCGCCGGGTCGGTGATCTCCTGGGCGGCGTTGGCCGTCATGGTGACCAGGTCGACCCGGAGCGGGGGCAGCTCCGTCGCGTCCCCCACCAGCCAGCGGACCCGGTCGGCGCCCGGCTTGCCGCGGGCCACCTCCACCGACGCGGCGGCCGGGTCGACGCCGAGCACGCGCACCCCGCGCCCGGCCAGCAGCAGGGCGAACACCCCGGTGCCGCAGCCCAGGTCGAGCACCTCGCCCGCGCCGAACTCGTCCACCAGGTCCAGGTAGGGGAGCAGGTCCGAGCGGTCCGGGTCGAGCGCGTCGTAGAGCGTCGCCAGGGCGGGCAGCGTGAAGCATTCGTCGGCCATCCGGGAGAAGGTAGTACGGGGCGGGCCGGGACGGAAAAGGGTTTGCCGGGGGGCACGGAGGTCCGTACGGTGGGGCGGGTGAACACCGGAACGGCCACGGGCCACGCACGGATCGGCGACCCGGTGGGCGGCTGACCCCGCCCCGGGCGGCGCAGGGGTGCCCGCGCGCCAGAGGGCCGCCCAGGCCTGGGAGCAGACACGCGAACCAGCCCCCGGACCGACCGACCCGAACGAGGTTCACCCCACCGTGCCAGCCGCTTTCAACCACACCATCATCGCCTCCGAGGACCGCACCGCGTCCGCCCGCTTCTACCGCGAGCTGCTGGAGGCCGAACAGGCGCCCTCCTGGGGCCCGTTCACCAACCTGAAGCTCGCCGACGGCGTGCTGCTGCAGTTCGCCGAACCGCCGGTGGAGATCCAGATGCAGCACTACGCCTTCCTGGTCGACGACGAGCTGTTCGACCGCGCCCACGCCCTGCTGCGCGAGCGCGGCATCGACCACTGGGCCGACCCGCAGATGCAGCGCCCCGGCGAGACCAACACCGAGCACGGCGGTCGCGGGGTCTACCTGCTCGACCCGTCCGGGCACGGCCTGGAACTGATCACCCGCCCCTACCTGTAGGGGCGCAGGACGGGGGAGGAGGACGGGGCGGTGGATCACCCGGACCACCAGCACCTGCGTGCCGCCCTGGCGCAGGCGCGGCGGGCCCTCGCCCCGCACCTCGACGCGGACCGGAGCGTCCCGGAGGCCCACCGGAGTGGAGCTGCCGGGACGCTCCGGCCCACGTCGGCCACGACCTGCTCGCCTACGCCGGGCAGGTCGCGGCCCTCCCCGAAGGCGGCTACCCGCCCTTCGACCTGACGGTGCGTCGGGACGCCGGGCCGGGCGAGGTGCTGACCACCGCGCTCGCCTGCGGCGAACCGCCGGCCCTCGCGCCGGCCGCCGCCGAACCCGGCGCGCGGGCCTGGCACCGGGGCCCGACCGACCCGACCGGCTTCGCCGCGACGGGCGTCGCCGAGACGCTGCTGCACACCCACGACATCACCACCGGCCGCGCTCCCCGGCCGCCCGCGCCGCACCTCCTGGACGCGGCGGGCGGCGCTCGAGGGGTGACCGGCCAGGGGGCCGCCGCCGCCGGGGCGGCGCGGACGGCGTGTGATCATGTCGGCATGACATCCGGTCGGATCATCTTCCTCAACGGCACCTCGAGTTCGGGAAAGTCGAGCATCGCCCGGGAACTCCTGGAGATCCTGGACGACGGCGTCTTCTTCCACCTGGCGGTCGACGGCTTCAACGCGATGCGCACCAAGCGCGAACTCGGGGCCGCGGAACTCGACGCCGCCCTGCGGCGGACCAGGGCGGGCTTCCACCGCTCGATCGCGGCCATGGCCGCCGCGGGCAACGACCTCGTGGTCGACCACGTGCTGAGCGAACCGTGGCGGCTGCTCGACTGCCTGGCGGTGCTGCGCCCCGAGGACGTGCTGTTCGTCGGCGTCCACTGCCCGGTGGACGAACTGACCCGCCGCGAACTGGCCCGCGGCGACCGCCCGCCGGGCCTCGCGGCGCACCAGTACGACCTGGTCCACCGGCACGGCGACTACGACCTCGAGTGCGACACCGGCACGGCGACTCCCCGTGAGTGCGCCCAGCGGATCAAGGACTTCCTCCCGCACCGCCCCACCCCCACCGCCTTCACCCGCCTCCGCCGCCACCACCTGCCCGACCTGTGAACCGTGATCTCCGCAGTCCGGGATCCACGTCCGGTGCCGACCCGGGCGCCTGGCCGACAGGGGCCGCCCGCAGCCCGGGCGAACGGAACGGACGGCGGGTCGCGGCGCGCGGCTACTCCCGGACGGTCTGCTCGCCGCAGTGGTGCGCGACGGTCTCTGCGAAGGCGCGGGCCAGTGGGGAGAGGGCGTCCCAACGGCGCACCGCCCAGCCCGCGGTGAGGGCGGGGAGCGCGGGGACGGGGACCAGGCGCAGGTCCGGGTGCGCGGGGCCGCTCCAGGCGGGCAGGGTCGGGACGACGGCGAGGCCCAGGCCCAGTTCGGCCAGCAGGATCGCGGTGTCCCAGTCGGTGACGCTGGTGTCGAACACCGGCCGGATCCCGGCTTCGGCGAGCCAGGCGCCCAGTTGCAGGCGGGAGGTGGAGTTCTGCGGGAGCCCGATGAGCCGGGCGTCCTGCAGGTCGGCCGGTTCGACGTGGGCCTTGGCCGCCAGCGGATCGGACGCCGAGACGGCGAGCGCCCAGGGAATCTTGACGACGGGGCGCTGCTCGATGGCGCGGACCGGGAGCCCCAGGGTGATCCAGGCGAGGTCGGCGCGGCCGGCCACGAGCGCGTCGAAGCAGCCGCGGCTGGAGGTCTCGGTCTGGAACTCCAGGCTGGCCCGGGGAAAGCGCCGCCGGAAGTCGACGACGGCCGCGGCCATGAAGTGGCGGACGGTCGTGGCCCCCGTCGTGATCCGCACCGATCCGCCTTCCGCGCGCGCGGCTTCCTTGAGTCGGCGCAGGACGTGGTCGATGCCGCCCAGGCCCTCGGTGACCGCCGCGCTCAGCGTGTGCCCGGCCGGCGTGGGCACCACGCCCCGGGTGTGCCGTTCCAGCAGGCTCAGGCCCAGTTCCCGTTCCAGCCGCTTCACGTGCTGGCTGACCGCCGACTGCGTGCAGGAGAAGTCGCGGGCCACCGCGCTCAGCGAGCCGGCCCGGCAGACCGCGGCGAAGACGCGGAGATCGTCAAGGGTCACGGCGACCCAAGGTATCGCTTGGGGTGATGCCAGTAAATCCGTCGATTGACTTGGATCCCGGGACGCTCGAGCATTGCTGCCCAGGGCGGCAACCCGCCCGTCACCCACCCGCTCCGGACACGGCGCGGTGAGCGGCAGGCGGGTGTCGACCCGGTTCTCGCCGAAGGGAGGCGCCGTGGCCCACGCGCCGTTCCCCCGTCGGCCTCCGTCGGCCCCCGCCCGGCTGAACGGCCCTCCCAAGGACGACAGGAGCTCGGATGAACACCACCCCGCTGACGGTGGCCGTCCTCGGACCGGGAGGTGTCGGAGGTCTGATCGGCGCGCTCCTCGCCCGTGACGGGCACCGCGTCATCTGCCTGGCCGGTGAGGCGACCGCGGCCGCACTGAGCCGGGGCGGCCTGCGGGTCGAAAGCGCCCAGTTCGGGGACTTCACCGCAGCGGTCGAGGCGGACACGCGACTGCGGGAGGCGGTGGACGCCGTCTTCGTGACGGTCAAGCAGACCTCCCTGGAGGAGGCGCTCGACCGCGTCCCGCCCCCGGTCCTCGGCAACGCGGTCCTGGTTCCGTTGCTCAACGGCCTCGACCACCTCCGCCTGCTGCGCGAGCGCTACCCCTCGGCCGAGGTCGTCGCCGGCACGATCAGGGTCGAGGCCACGCGCACCGCACCAGGGCGCATCGAGCACACCAGTCCCTTCGCCGACCTCGAACTGGCCGCGCCGCTCGACGGGTTCGCGGAGCGACTGCGGCACGCCGGTCTCGGCGTGACCCTGCGGAGCGACGAGACGGCGATGCTCTGGGACAAGCTCGCCTTCCTCGCCCCGCTCGCCCTGCTGACCACCCGGCACCGCGCGGACGCCGGCACCGTCCGCAGCGACCGGCGACCGGAACTGCTCACCGTGCTCGACGAGATCACCGCCGTGGCCCGGGCGGCCGGCGCACCGGTGACGGCCGAGACCGTGCTCTCCTCCTTCGACCGCGTCCCGGAGACCATGAAGTCCTCCATGCAGCGTGACGCCGAGGCCGGACGCCCCCTCGAGGTCGACGCCATCGGCGGAGCGGTCCTCCGGGCCGGTGCCGCCCACCGCGTCGAGACCCCGGTCACGGCCCGGCTGGTGGCAGAGGTCGCACGCCTGACGGCCCCGGAGGCGTGAACCCGATGCGACGATCCACCCCGTCCGACGGCGGCTCACCGCGAAGCGACCGTGACCCCGCGGCGTCCTGGCCCGCCGTACGGGCCTTCCTGCGCGCCCGGGGCGCCGACGAGGCGGAGCATCCCGGCGGTACGCTCCTGGACCACCTGGACCGCGTCGCGCTCCTGCTGGCGGAGTGGGGCGCCGATCCGGACCTGCAGGTCGCCGGACTGTGCCACGCGATGTACGGAACCGACGGGTACGACCACGCCCTGATGGGCACCGACGAACGCGCGCTCCTCGCCGAGCTGATCGGCGAACGGGCCGAGGCACTGGTCCACCTCTACGCCGGCTGTGACCGCGCAGCCGTGTACCCCCGGTTGGCGAGCGGGCGGCCGACGGTCTTCCGCGACCGCTTCACCGGGCAGGAGCACATCCCGCCACCGCCGGACGTGCGCGCCTTCGTCGAGATCACCGCGGCCAACGAACTCGACGTGCTCGCGCACGACCCCGACCTCGCCGAGCGCCACGGCCCCGCCCTGCACGAGCTGTTCACCCGTGCGCGGGACCTGCTCTCCGCCCCGGCGCGGGAGGCCTGCGAACGGCAGCTGGGTCGGTACTCCCCCCAACCGGGGCCGAGGATCCGGATCACCGGCCTGGACCACCTGGTGCTGACCGTCGCCGACGTCGAACGGGCCGTCGACTTCTACGAACGCGTGCTGGGCATGCGTCCGGTCACCTTCGGGGAGGGACGCCGCGCACTGGCCTTCGGCACCAGCAAGATCAACCTCCACCGGGCCGGCAGCGAGGTGCTCCCGCACGCCACGCACCCCGTCCCCGGCAGCGCGGACCTGTGCCTGATCACCGACGTCCCGCAGGAACAGGTCCTGGCCCATCTGGCCGCCTGCCAAGTGCCCGTGCTGGCAGGCCCCGTGCCGCGGACCGGCGCCCGAGGGCCGCTCACCAGCACCTACCTGCGCGACCCGGACGGCAACCTCATCGAGATCAGCACCTACGGCCCCGGTCCGGCGGTCGCACCGAACGCGTGAGCCTCCCGGCGGCGCCGACGCCGAGCCCGACGACCTCGCCGTCCGTCACGAGTCCGGGCCGGCTCACGAACCGCCCGGGTCGTCTGACTCGACCAGGCGGAAGCGTTCCGCGACGACGAGGGTGTGGTCGTCGATGACCGGGGTGCGTCCCAGGTAGTCGCTCACGCCGTCGCTCCGGAAGAACGCCTCGTGGGCAGCCCGCCATGCGGCCGCGTCGGAGTAGCCGCGCCCCTCGGCCCGCGCGAAGTCGTCATCGATCTCCTTCATGGGGACGACGCGCACGTCGACGACCTCGATCGTGCAGGCCGGGCGCCCCCGGGAGTCGAGCACCGAGAACCGCTGACCGGTCACCGGCACTGCCTCCCCGGCGTGTTCGTAGATCTCCAGGAGACCCGTGAGCGCGGTCTTCCGGCCGCTCAGGATCGCCGACACGCCCCGGTCGCGTTCCGGACCGGGGAAGGCGAGTTCGAGGGCCGGAAGGTCGTCATGTCCCATCGGGCGAGGGTACGAAGCCCGGCGGCGTCGATCAAGGGCCACCGCTCCGCCCGCTCCCGCTCGGCCCCCGCCCGCAGAGGCGCGGTCGGCTGCCGGCGGCGCCTCCGGTCCGGATTGATCACGTCCCGGCGCCCGCCCTAGAGTCGGGGCATGGGCGAGCAGGTGGAGCAGGTGGTGCGGGCGCCGTTCGGGGAGTTCCCGCGGGTGCGGCGGGCGGTGGACGTCGTGGCGGAGCTGGCGCCCCCGGTGGCCGGGGCGCTGGAGGGCTGGGAGGCGGAGTGGGCCCGGCAGGTGCTGTACGTGGACACCGATCCGGAGCTGGCCGACACCGCCGCGTTCTGTGCCGCCTACGGCGTTCCGCCGGAGGCGTCCGCGAACTGCGTGGTGGTCGCCGCGAAGCGGGGCGGGGAGACCACGCTGGCCGCCGGGCTGGTGCTGGCCACCACCCGGCTCGACGTCAACAAGGCGGTCCGCGGTCACCTGGGCGCGCGCAAGGCCTCGTTCGCGCCGATGGACACCGCCGTGGGCGAGAGCGGCATGGAGTACGGCGGCATCACCCCCGTCGGCCTGCCCGCGCACTGGCCGCTGCTGGTGGACGCCGCGGTCGCCGCCACCCCGTACGTGCTGGTCGGCAGCGGGCGGCGGCGCGGGAAGCTGATCCTGCCCGGTGCGGCCGTCGCCGCGCTGCCCGGGGCGCAGGTGCTGGAGGGGCTGGCCGGCTGAGCCCCGGCCGACCGGGGAGGGGAACGGCTGCGAGCGGGAACACCGGGTGTGGGAACAGCGGGGGCGGGATCGCCGTAGGCGGGAACACCGGGGGCGGCCGGACGGTTGGACCGGATGGTCCCGTCGGGGTGGTGCCCCGGGCGGGACGAGTCGACGTCCCATGCGAGGAGTGAGTACGAGATGACCACGGACCGCGCTGTCCTGGCCGGCGGGTGCTTCTGGGGTATGCAGGAGTTGATCCGCAAGCTCCCCGGCGTCCAGTCGACCCGGACCGGCTACACCGGCGGCCAGAACGCGCACGCCACCTACCGCAACCACCCCGGCCACGCCGAGGCGCTGGAGATCGTCTACGACCCGGAGCGGATCAGCTACCGGACGCTGCTGGAGTACTTCTTCCAGATCCACGACCCGAGCACCCTCGACCGGCAGGGCAACGACATCGGCAGCAGCTACCGCTCGGCGATCTTCTACGCCGACGAGGCCCAGCGCGCCACCGCCCTCGACACCATCGCGGACGTCGACGCCAGCGGCCTGTGGCCCGGCAAGGTCGTCACCGAGGTCACCCCGCTCGGCGACTTCTGGGAGGCCGAGCCCGAGCACCAGGACTACCTGCAGCACTACCCCAACGGCTACACCTGCCACTACCCGCGGCCGGGGTGGAAGCTGCCGGTGCGCGAAGGAGCCTGAGCGGCGGCGCCGACGGAGGCGTGCGGGGGTGAAGGCGTGAAGCGGCGGCGGTCACCGGTGACGGTGGCCGCCGCCGCGTCGCGTCCGGGGCGGCGGCGGGCGCCCCTTGGCTGATTAATCTTTTGCCTAAACATCCTAGGCACAGCTAGCGTGGTCCCCGTGAGAGAGCTGACCGACCCCGAGATCCGTGCCGCCTTCCTGAACTGCTCCAAGGGCGAGGCGAAACGCACGAACCTGCCCCGCGAGCTGGCCGAGCAGCCCTGGGCCGAACTGGACTTCCTCGGCTGGCGCGACCCGCAGGCCCCCGACCGCGCCTACCTGGCCACCGAGCTCGACGGCCGCCTGCAGGCCGTCGTCCTGCGCGCCTCCTCCGGCGCCTCCTGGCAGCCCCGCCGCAGCATCTGCTCGCTCTGCGTCACCACCCACACCGGCGGGGTCTCCCTGCTGGTGGCCCCCCTGGCGGGCCCCGCCGGACGGCAGGGGAACTCGGTCGGCGCGTACATGTGCAGCGACCTGGCCTGCTCGCTGTACGTCCGCGGCCTGCGCGAGACCGGCACCAAGATCCACGAATCGCTGACGGTGGAGGAGCGGATCGAGCGGCTGCGCGGCAACCTGGCCGCCTTCCTGGCGAAGGTCCGCGGGGAGGGCGAGCAGGGCTGAGCCCCCGGACGGGCGGGGCGGCGAGCAGGGCCGGGCTCCGCGCCTGGCTCTTCCGCATGCCGCCCTGCTGGCCGTGGCCCGCCGCTGAAGCGGCCGCCTGCCTGCTGGGCCGGGCCGCCTGTCCGTCTGCCCGCCTGTCGGCCCGGGACGGTCGGGGGCGTGGCTCAGGGGAGTTCGGCGGAGAGTTGGGTGCCCAGTTCGCGGAAGCCGAGGCGGGCGGCGACGCGGCGGGAGGCGGGGACGCGGGCGCGCCACTGCGGGAGCAGGCCGGCGGCGAGGGCGTGCGCGGCGGCGGCCGCCGCGGCGGTGCGGGCCAGGCCGCGGTCACGGGCGTCCGGGGCGGTGAGGACGCTGAACTGGGCGGTCTCGTACGGCCAGGTGCGGTAGCCGCAGGCGGCCAGCACGCGCTCGCCGCGGAGGACGGCGAACGCGGGGGAGGTGATGTAGCCGAGGGCGGCCTCGCCGCGTTCCTCCTCGGTGACCCCGGCCTCCAGCTCGCGCAACGCCGGGTGGTCGGGCGGGAGTCGGCGGACGGTGCCCGGAGCGGGGGCTTGCGGGACGAGGGCGTCCGGGGCGAGGTAGGCGAGTGCGGCGGGGCCGAGGATCCGGCCGACGGGGAGGGCCGCGCGCAGCCGGGCGGTGTCCCGGGCGGCCTCCGGGCAGGAGCGCAGCGCGGTGCGGAGCAGTTCGGCGCGCCGGGCGTCCGGCGCGGTCGCCAGCACCGCGCCGCCCAGGGTCAGCAGGCCGACCCAGCCGGGCGGGCACAGTCCGGAGCGCGGGGACACCACGACGGCGGCCGCGCCCGGCGCGGGGAGGACGACCGGTTCGGCGGCCAGCCCCTCCCACAGGCCGGCCGCCCGGCGGAGCAGCGAATCTTCCGTCACCGCCCCATCCTGACAGGGCAGTTGGCCGCAGGCGAGGCGGTTTCGGCCGGGCCGGCTCAGTGACCGCCCCGGGAGGCCTCGCAGCCACCCTCGACGTACGGGCCGTGCACCTCGATGTGCGGCGGGTTCGACAGCGTGCCCGACAGGCAGGGCCCGACCTGCGGGACGAAGAAGGAGAACTGCACGCCCTGACCGGCCCGGGCGACGGTGGCCTCCGGGTAGCCGAGGCGGGCGAGCAGGGCCTTCGCCTGCTCGGCGTCGGCGGGGGTCTGCCGGGCGAGCTCGGCCGCGAGGCGGGCGGCGTGCGCGTCGCCGCGGCACTGGGCGAGGGGGCTCAGCTCGGTGGTCTTCAAGTAACCGTGGTTCTCGGCGTACTTGGGGTTCTCGGGCTGCGGGCCGGAGGAGGAGGTGGGGGCCGCCGCGGTCGGTACGGCGGTGGACTTCCCCGCGCAGGCCTGCGCGACGGCCGGGAACGCCCGGTCGTGCTCGGCGGCCGCCTGTTCCGCCTGCTGCCGGTACTTCTGCTGGGCCTCCGACGCGGCCGTCGACGCGCCCTGCGGCGCGGGCTTCGACGCACCCGCGGTGGTGCCGTCGGAGCCGTGGACGGAGCCGCAGCCGGTGAGCAGGGCGCCGACGGCGAACAGGACGGCGGTCGCGGCCAGGGCGGGACGTTTCACGGTGGGGGCGCTCCGGTCGGCGGGGGCGGGCCCGAGCGGCCCGGCGATGCGATCATCATTCCGTATGCGGTGAATCTTCGCCTAGAGTACGCGTACTCAGACCGCGCGGGCGCCGGAAAGGGGCTCGGGCCGCGGGGCGGTACGGGCATCTTCCGGAACGGATTGACGATCCGTCAGGCGGGGCACTGTGCCGCACCGCCCGTCCCCGTCCAGTGGCGACCAACGTCCAGGAGCACCAGGTGAGTTCGACCGGCACGCTGTCTTCCGACGACCGGCAGGAGGACACCGCCCCGGAGCGCAGGCCCTGGCCGGTGCGCCGGGGGCTGCTCCCGGAGTCCGGCCCCCGGCGCGGGTTGGCGCTCGGGGGGTTCGTCAACCAGCTCGGCAGCGCGGCCTTCCTGGCGACGGCGCCGCTGTACGCCCTGCGGGTGGTCGGCCTGACGATCGGACAGGTCGGCCTCGCCCTCGGGATCGCGGGAGTGGTCGGCCTGCTCGCCGGGCCGCCGGTCGGGCACCTCGCCGACCGCCGCGGCCCGCGCGGCGTCTTCCTGGTCACCCTGCTGGTCCAGGCCGTCTCCGTGCTGTCGCTGCTGTTCGCCCACTCGTTCGTGGCGTTCACGGTGTCCATGGCGGTGACCGACCTGGCCGGCGCCTCGGGGGGTGCGGCGCGCGGCCCGATGATCCGCCGCCTCGGCGGTGACGAGGTGCCGAAGTTCCGCTCCTACCTGCGCGCGACCGCCTTCCTGGCCAGTACCTTCGGCGCGCTGGCCGCCGGTGCGGTGATCCAGCTCGACTCCGGCTCCGCCTACCGCGCGCTCGTCGTCGCCGACGCCCTGACCTTCGTCGGCTGCGCGGCCGTCGTGCTCCGGCTGCCCGCGCTGGAGCCGCTGCCCGCGCCGACCGGGGCGGACCGGTGGCTCGCGCTCCGGGACAAGCCGTACGTGGCGTTCGTCGTGCTGGACGGCATCCTGTGGATCCAGGGCGAGGTGGTGACCTACGCGCTGCCGCTGTGGGTGGTCCTGCACACCCACGCGCCGCGCTGGTTCACCGGCGTCGCGCTCGCCGTCAACACCGTGATGGTGGTCGTCCTGCAGGTCCGGACCAGCCGCGGGATCAAGGGCGGCCGGGCCGCCGGTCGGGCCACCCGCCGCGCCGGGCTGGCGTTCCTGGTCGGCATGGCGGTCATCGCGACTGCCCCGGCCCTCCCGGGTCCGGCCGCCGCCGCGGTCGTGACCCTCGGCGTCGCCGTCCACACGGTGGGTTCGCTGTGGCACGCGGCCGGGTCGCTGGAGCTGCGGTTCCGGCTGGCCCCCGCGCACGCGCAGGGGCAGTACTCCGGCGTGTTCGGCCTCGGCACGGGCCTGTGCTACACCGTCGCCCCGGGCCTGCTCGGCCTGCTCTGCCTGAGCCTGGGCGCCCCCGGCTGGCTGGTCATGGGCGGTGTCTTCGTCGCGGCCGGTCTGGCCGTGCCGTTCGTGGTCCGGTGGGCCGGACGGTCCCGGGAACTCGGCGGCTGAGCAGGCGGGGCGGGGACACCGGTCGGTTCACGGGTGGTGGCCGACGGCCGTGCGCAGGGCCGGGAGGTGGTCGGTGAGGAAGGCGTCGACGGTGCGGGCGGGGCGGCCGAGCAGGGTGGGGACGGCGGTGGTCACCTCGGCCAGTGAGCCCGCGGCGACCTCGCGCAGCAGCGCGGCCAGGTCGGCGGCGAAGGCGGGCGGGGCGCCCTGGGCGCTCAGGGCGGCGGCGGTCTCGTCCGGGGTGAGGGGGAGGAGACCGACGGGGCGGCGCAGGGCGCGGGCGACGCGGTCGGCCAACTCCCGGTCGGTGAGGGCTTGCGGGCCGGTCAGGACGAAGGACTCGCCCGGGCGCGGCGGCCCCGTCAGCAGGACCTCCGCGCACTCGGCGACGTCCCGGGCGTCCAGGTGCGAGACGGGCGCGTCGCCGTAGCGGCCGACCAGCCGCCCGTCCGGGGTGAACGCCCCGGGGAGGAGCAGGTTCTGCAGGAAGCCCGAGGGCTGCAGCAGCGTCCAGCCGGGGAGCGCGTCGGCCAGGCGGCGGTCCAGCACGCCGTGCGCGCCCTGGGCCAGCGGGCTGTCGGGCGCGGCGTGCCACACCGAGACCTTCACCACCCGTTCGACGCCCGCCGCGGCGGCCGCCTCGACGGCGGCGGTGAGTTGCCGGACCATCGGCTGCTCGCCGTCCACCGGCAGCGCGCCGGGGCCGCCGAGGAACAGCCGGTCCACGCCCGCGAAGGCGGCGGCCAGCGAGGCCGGGTCGTCGAAGTCGCCGACGGCGTACGCGCAGCCCAGGGCCCGGCCCTTGGCCTCGTCGCGGACCAGGGCGCGGAACTCGACCCCCCGGTCGGCGAGTCGGCGGACCAGGTGGCGGCCGATCGAGCCGGTGGCTCCGGTCAGCAGGATCACGACGGGTTCTCCCTGTCTGGGCGCTGTGCGGGCGGGCACTGCGGGGACGGACGGTGTACGGGGAGGGTGGCGCCCCGGTTAAACTGAGGATCCCTCGACTTCGATGTAAATCGAGGATGCCTCGACTTGTCGGCCGGGCGCAAGGGCCCGGCCCGGAAAGGGAGTTGCCGTGGCCGGAACCGCCCCCCGCCGCCCGCGCGCCGACGCGCTGCGCAACCGCGAACGGCTGCTCGCCGAGGCCGACGCGGTCTTCCGCGAACAGGGCACCGACGCCTCGCTGGAGGGCGTCGCCCGCCGGGCCGGGGTCGCGATCGGCACCCTGTACGGCCACTTCCCGACCCGGGCCGCCCTGATCGCCGCCCTGCTGGACGCCCGCAACCAGGAGCTGTTCGCGCACGGCGACGCCCTCGCCGACCACCCCGACCCGGCCCGGGCGCTGGCCGACTGGGTGCGCGCCGTCGTCCGGCACGCCGCCGCCTACCAGGGCCTGGCCGCCGCGCTGGCCGCCCGGTCCGACGAACTCCAGGACTCCTGCCACCGGTTGACGGCGATCGGCGAACGCCTGGTCGCCCGGGCCCGGGCCGCGGGTGCCCTGCGCGGCGACACCACCGGCGCCGACGTGTTCACCCTGATGAACGCCGCCGCCTGGGCCCGCGCGCACGACACCCCCGCCCAGGCCGACCGGCTGCTCGACCTCGCGCTGGCCGGGATGATCGCCGGATGAGCGGGGAGGCCCGGGGCGAGGACGGCGACCTGGAGGTGCGCTGCGGGCGGGACCGGACGGCCGGTGTCTCGCTGACGGACCGTCAGGAGGACGATGGGCTCGTACGGTTCACGGTACGGCTACGGGCCCCCGGCCTGACGGCCCGGCTGGCCGACGTGGTCGACCTGGCGCCGGACGTCGGGCTCGCGGGCTTCCTGGCCGCCCTGGCCGCGGACTTCCGGGGCTGGGCGGGCGAACGGAGCTGGCACAACGCCGACGGCGACCTGGCGCTCCGCGCGGTGTTCCGCTCCGGCGGCCACGTCGACCTGACCTGGGCGCTGCGCCCCTGGCGCGCCGCCGACGGCGACTGGCGGGCCGAGGCGACCACCCGGCTGGAGGCCGGGGAGCAACTCGCCGCCCTGGCCGCCGAGGTGGCGGCGTTCCTGGACGGCGGGGGGCGAGGGTGAACGGCTGGGTGGAGCTCGGACGGTGCGAGGCGGGGGAGGGGCGGCCGCCGGTGGCCGAGGCCGTGGCCGGGTGGCTCCGGGAGCGGGGGATCGACGCGGCGGGCGTGGCGGCCGACGAGGTGCTGGTCCAGCCGCTGTGCGGGCGGGAGACGGACGGGCGCTGGTCGCGGGAGTGCCGGGTGCTGGTGCGCCGGAGCGTGCTGGGGCCGGGGGAGTAGGAGCGGAACGGTACGGGCCGGTGCGGCGTCCTGGAGGTGGGCGGATCCGGGTGCGGAGGACGGAGGCGGGGCGTGCGGCGGGAGACGCGATCGGTGGCGGTGCAGTTCGCGCCGGCGACAGGAGCGGTGGCGGTGCTGGTCCTGGCTTCGCCCTGGATCCTGCGCGGGCTGGCCGAGGTCTACGCGCTGCTGCACCGGTGAGCGCCCGTCGGGTTCCGGGTGAGCGTCCGACCTCGGCCCCTGCGCCGTTGGCGCCCCGTCAGTCCGCCGCGCACCCCCGCCGCCCCCGCTACAGGCGGCGCGGGCCGGAGCCGTCCTCGGCGAGGCTGTCGTCCGGGTTGAGCAGCGCGCAGGCCTTCATCGACAGGCAGCCGCAGCCGATGCAGCCGGTCAGTTCGGCCTCCAGGCGTTCGATGGTCCGGCGGCGCTCCTCCAGCGGCGCTTCCAGCCGCGCGAGGCGCGCTGCCACTCCTGGTGGCTGGGCGGCCGGCAACATCCGGCCGGGCCCCCGCGCCCCCCCCCCCCCCCCCCCCCCCGGGGCCGGGGGGGGGGGGGGGGCCGCGGGGCGGGGGGGGGGGGGGGGGGGGGGCCGGGGGTGGGTGGGGCCGGCGGGGGGCCCCCCGGGGGCCCCCCCCCGGGGGGGGGCGGGCGCCCGCCGGGGGGGGGGGGGGGGCCCCCCCCGCCCGCCCCCCCCCGCCCCCGCCCCCCGCCCCCGCCCCCGTCCTCACGGCGCGGGGAGGAACCCCGTCTCCCGGAAGTAGGTCAGGTAGCGCACCAGGACCTCGTCGGTCAGCGCGGGCAGCCGGACACCCAGCTCCGCCACCGCCCCGGCCGTGCGGCGGGAGTCGAAGCGGCGCGCCGCCGACGGCGCGGTGCCGGACGGCCCCTCCTCGCCGAGGAACAGTTGCGCGGCGTTGTCGTGGCGGGCGGCGACGGCCGCGCGCCACTGCTCGGCGGGCAGGGTGCGCAGCCGGTAGCCGAGGGTCCCGGCGACGGCGAACACCCGGTCCAGGCCCGGAGGGTCGGGGTGGGTGAGGTGGAAGGTCCCCGTGCGGCCGGCGCCGACCAGGGCGGTGACCGCGGCGCTGACGTAGTCCACCGGCACCCAGCCGGTGGAGCCGGCCGGCAGGTCGGGGACGGCGCCGGCCTGCAGGCAGCCCTTGATCAACTGCCAGAGCAGGTCGCGGTCCTGGCAGGCGCCGTTGGTCGTGTCGCCGCTGATCCGGCCCGGACGGTGCACCGTCACCGGCAGGCCGCGCCCGCGCGCCAGCTCGACCAGGCCCTCGGCCACCCACTTGCTCCGCGCGTACCCGTCCGGCAGCGCCTCGACCGGTCCGGTCGGGGTGTCCTCGGTGACGGCCGCCGGGGCGTCGGCGGGCGGGTAGACGCCGGTGGTCGACACGTGGTGCAGGCCGGGCGAGCCGGAGTCCGCGAGCAGGCGCAGCAACTCCTCGGTGCCGCCGACGTTCGCCGCCCGCAGCTCCCGGTAACCGGCCGCGAAGTTCACCCGGGCGCCGTTGTGCAGCACCGGTCCGAGCCGGCGCAGCAGCGCCGCCCGGGCGCCCGGGTCCAGGCCCAGGCCCGGCGCGGCCAGGTCACCGGGGACGGCCCGCACCAGCCGCCGGTACCCCTCCCGCCACAGGCCGTACCGGCGCAGGTTCTCCTCCAGCCGCCGGGCTCCGTCCTGCTCGTCGGAGGCGCGCACCAGGCAGTCGACCGGGCCGCCGGTGAGCTCCAGCAGGTCGCGCAGCAGGAACGCGCCGAGGAACCCGGAGGCGCCCGTCAGCAGCGGCACGGGGGAGGGGCGGGCGGGCCCGCGGCGGGCGGGGGTGACGTCCTGCGCGAGCCGGACCTCGGCCGCCCAGTCGACCGCCTCCGCGGGCGGGGCCGCCCCCGGCCCGTCGGCCGGCTCCTCCAGCAGCCGACCGACGCCCTCCACCGTCGGCGCCGCGAACAGCGCCCGCAGCGACAGCCGCCGCCCGCAGCGCTCCTCGATCCGCCGGGCCAGCGCCACCGCCAGCAGCGAGTGCCCGCCCAGCGCGAAGAAGTCGTCCGTGACCCCGACCTCCGGCACGCCGAGGGTCTCCGCGAACACCTCGCACAGCACCCGCTCCCGCTCGGTGCGCGGCCCCCGCCCGGCCGCCGTCGCGCCCCGGGGCGCGGGCAGCGCCCGCCGGTCGACCTTGCCGTTGGGCGTCACCGGCAGCGCGTCCAGGCGCACGATCGCGGCGGGCACCAGGTGCTCGGGCAGCACCTGCGCCAGCCGCGCCCGCAGCTCCTGCGGCCCGTCCCCGCCCACGGTGTACGCCACCAGGCGGCGGTCGCCCGGACGGTCCTCCCGGACCAGCACGCAGGCCGCGGCCACGCCCGGCAGCGCCGTCAGCGCCGCCTCCACCTCGCCCGGCTCGATCCGGAACCCGCGCAGCTTGACCTGCTCGTCCACCCGTCCCGCGTACTCCAACTGCCCGTCCCGCCCCCAGCGGGCCAGGTCGCCGGTGCGGTACATCCGGCCGCCGGACGGGTCGAACGGATCGGCGACGAACCGGGCGGCGGTCAGCCCCGGCCGCCCCAGGTAGCCGCGCGCCAGGCCCGCGCCCGACACGTACAACTCGCCCACCACGCCCGGCGGGACGGGGGCCAGCCGGGCGTCCAGCACCCGCACCCGGGCGCCGTCGACCGGGACGCCGATGGGCACGGTGCGCTCCGGCGCGAGTCGGCCGTCGGCGGGCTGGAAGCCGCTCATGGTGGCGCACACCGTGGTCTCGGTCGGGCCGTACGCGTTGACCAGGAACCGCCCCCGCGCCCAGGAACGGGCCAGCGCGGGCGGGCAGGCCTCACCCGCCAGCACCAGGGTCGTCCCGGTCGGGAGCGAGTCCGGCGGCAGCACCGCGAGCGCGGCCGGCGGCAGCGTCAGGTGGGTGACGCCGTGCGCGCGCACCCGCTCCGCCAGCGCCGGGCCCGGCAGCAGCGCCTCCCGGTCGTCCAGCTCCAGGCAGGCCCCGGACAGCAGGGCCATGCACAGCTCCCAGAACGCGGCGTCGAAACTCACCGACGCCAGCTGCAGCACCCGGCTGGCCGCCGTCACCCGCAGCCGCTCGCGCTGCGTCGCGGCCAGCGCCGCCACGCCCCGGTGGGTGACCACCACGCCCTTGGGACGGCCGGTGGACCCCGAGGTGTAGATCACGTACGCGGGATGCGCCGGGTCCACCGGGGGCAGCGGCGCGGACGCCGCCGCGGACACCCCGGCCGGGTCCAGGTGCGGCACGTCCGAGGGCGGCAGGCCCCGGCGCACCCCGGCGGTGGTCAGCAGCAGCCGGGGCGCGGCGTCCTCCAGCATGTACGCGAGCCGGGCGGCCGGGTAGGCGGGGTCCAGCGGCAGGTAGGCCGCGCCCGCCTTCAGGACGGCCAGCAGCGCCACCACCAGGCCGCCGTCGCGGGGCAGCGCCACGGCGACCCGGTCCTCCGGACCGACGCCGTGCGCGACCAGCCGCCGGGCCAGCGCGTCGGCGCGGGCGTCCAGCTCGCGGTAGCTCAGCACGGCGTGCGGGTCGCGGACCGCCGGGGCGTCGGGCGTGCGGCGCACCTGCGCGGCGAACAGCTCCGGGAAGGACGGACCGGGCAGGTCGGCGTCCGGGCCGCTGCCCCAGCGCTCCAACCGGGCCCGCTCCTCCGGGGCGAGCACCTCGTACGCGTGCAGCGGCAGGCCGGGGTCGGCCGTGACCGCCCGGAGCAGCCGCACCAGCCGCTCCGCCAGCGCGGCGACGGTGGCGGTGTCGAACAGCGCGGTCGCGTAGTCGACGGTGGCCAGGAGACCGCCCTGCGCACCGGGGTCGGCCGCGAAGGTGAAGGACAGGTCGAACTTGCTGGCGCCCAGGTCCACCGGCACCGGCTCGACCCGCAGGCCCGGCAGCTCGACCGGCGCGGCGGGGGAGTGGTTCTGCAGCACCAGCATGGTCTGGAACAGCGGGTGGTGCCCGGCCCGCGGCGGGTTCAGCAGCTCCACCAGCCGCTCGAACGGCACGTCCTGGTGGGCGTACGCGGCGAGGTCGGACTCCTTGACCCGGTCCAGCAGTTCGCGGAACGTCGGATCGCCCGACAGGTCGGTGCGCAGCACCAGGGTGTTGACGAAGAAGCCCACCAGGTCGGCCGTCGCCTCGTCGGTGCGCCCCGCCACCGCGGTGCCCAGCGGGACGTCCTCCCCGGCACCGTGCCGCGACAGCAGCAGCGCCAGCGCGGCCTGGAGCACCATGAACTCGCTGCACCGGGCCGAGCGGGCCAGGGCGGCGAGCGCCCGCCCGGTGGCGGCGTCGACCGCGAAGCGGTGCGTGGCGCCCTGCTGCCCGCCCCCGGCCGGACGCGGCCGGTCCACGGGCAGCTCGACCCGCTCGGGCAGCCCGGCCAACGCCTGGCGCCAGTAGGCCAGTTGCTCGTGCAGCACGCCGTCCGGGCCGTCCTCCCCGCCCAGCAGCGTCTCCTGCCACAGCGTGTAGTCGACGTAGTCGACCGGCGGCGGACCCCAGGACGGTGCCGCCCCGGCGAGCCGCTCCCGGTAGGCGGTGCCCAGGTCGCGGAAGAGCGGCGCCAGCGAGGAGCCGTCCGCCGCGATGTGGTGCACCACCAGGACCAGCACGTGCGCGTCCGCCGCGAGGCGCAGCAGCACCGCCCGCAGCGGCAGTTCGCGCTCCACGTCGATCGGCTCGGCCACCGCCGCGGCGATCCGGTCGGCGCACTTGCCCGGCTCCACGTCCTCCACCGCGAACGGCAGGCGCACCGCCCCCGGCGCCACGACCCGCTGCACCGGGCCGTCGCCGTCCACCGGGAAGAGCGTGCGCAGCGCCGAGTGCCGGGCGACCACGTCCGCGCAGGCCAGCCGCAGCGCGTCCACGTCCAGGGCGCCGTCCAGGCGCACCGCGAACGGGATGTGGTACGTCGCGGACGGCCCGTCCAACCGGTGCAGGAACCACAGCCGCCGCTGGGCGTGCGACAGCGGCACCAGCTCCGGGCGCGGCCCCGGGCGCAGCGCCGGACGGGTCGGCCGGCCGGCGTCCCGCAGCGCCGCGGCCAGCGCGGCGACGGTCGGGTGCTCGAACAGGGTGCGGATCTGGGCCTCCGCGTCCAGCGCCGAGCGGATCCGGCCCACCAGCAGCGTCGCCAGCAGCGAGTTGCCGCCCAGCGCGAAGAAGTTGTCGTCCGCGCCGACCCGGTCCACCCCCAGCGTCTCGGCGAACAGCCCGGCCAGGATCTCCTCCCGTCCCTCGCGCGGCGCCCGGCCCGAGGCCCGGACGGCCCCGGCGGCCGGCGCGGGCAGCGCGGCCCGGTCGAGCTTCCCGTTGGCCGTCAGCGGCAGTGCCTCCAGCACCAGCACCGCCGAGGGCACCGTGAACGCGGGCAGCCGCCGCCCCGCGTGCGCCACCAGCGCCGCCGGGTCCGCGACCCGCCCGGGCGCCGGGACGACGTACGCCACCAGCGCCCGGTCGCCCGGCAGGTCCTCGCGCACCAGCACGCACGCCGCCCGCACCGACGGGTGGGCGCGCAGCACCGCCTCCACCTCGCCCGGCTCGATCCGGTGCCCGCGCAGCTTCACCTGCTGGTCGGCCCGCCCCACGTACTCCAGGCCCCGCCGCCCCCAGCGCACCACGTCCCCGGTCCGGTACATCCGTCCGCCCGACGGGTCCGAGGGGTCGGCGACGAACCGGGCGGCGGTCAGCCCCGGCTGCCCCAGGTAGCCGCGCGCCACCCCCGGCCCGGCCAGGTACAGCTCGCCCTCCGCGCCCTCCGGCACCGGCCGCAGCGCACCGTCCAGCACCAGCGCCCGCACCCCGTCCAGCGGGCTGCCGACGGGCGGCACCCCCTCGGTGCCGTCACCGGGACCCACCCGGTGCAGCAGGGCGAAGGTGGTCGCCTCGGTCGGCCCGTACGCGTTCAGCACCAGGGTGTCCGGGTACGCCGCCGCCAGTCGCTGCAGCACCCCCGGCGCCGCCGCCTCCCCGCCCGCGGCCACCAGCCGCAGCAGGCCCAGCGCGCCCGGGTCGGTCTCGGCGACCACGTTGAACAGCGCCGTGGTCAAGAACGCGGCGCGCACCCCGTCCCGGACGGCCGCCTCCCGCAGCGCCGCGGGCTGCAGCACGCCCTCCGGGGCCAGCACCACCCGCCCGCCGCGCAGCAGCGGCACCCACAGCTCGAAGGTCGCCGCGTCGAAGGCGTACGCCGAGTGCAGCAGCACCGCCGAGCCCGCCCCGCCCTCGTCCCAGGTGCGGTCCGCGGCCAGCGCGGCGACGTCGCGGTGCGTGACGCCCACGCCCTTGGGGCGGCCGGTGGAGCCCGAGGTGAACATCACGTACGCCAGCCGCGCGCCGTCCGCCGGGCCCGGCAGCGGGCCGGGCACCGCCGGGGCACCCTCCAGCACCCGGCCCGCGCCGTCCACGGTCAGCACCCGCACCCCGGGGCCCAGCGCGCGCACCCACGGGTGCGCGGCGCCCGCCGCGTCCACCACCAGCAGCCGGGGCGCCGCCGCCGCGGCCACCGCCGACAGCCGCTCGGCCGGCCAGCGCGGATCCAGCGGCACGTACGCCGCCCCCGCCCGCAGCACCGCCAGCGGCGCCGTGACCTGGGCCGCCGAGCGGCCCAGCAGCAGTCCCACGCCCTCCTCCGGGGCCGCGCCCAGACCGGCCAGCGCGCCCGCCAGGTCGTCGGCGACCGCGTCCAGTTGGCGGTAGGTCAGGTGCTCGCCCGCGCCGCCCACCGCCACCGCGTCCGGCCGTTCGGCCGCCACCCGGGCCACGGCCGCCGCCAGGTCACCGACGACGGCGGCGGCAGGCAGCGGCCCGCCCGTGCCCCGGGCCAGCAGCGCCCCGCCCTCGCCGTCCAGCAGCACCGGCACCGCGTCGGCCCGCACCCCCAGGTCCCGGGCCATCGCGGTCAGCAGCAGCCGCAGCCGGTCCGCCACCCGCTCGACCAGGGCCCGGTCGAAGACGGACGGGCGGAAGGCGAAGGTGAAGCGCAGCGTCCGGCCCGGGGCGACGGTCAGCGTGAGCGGGTAGTGCGCGGCGTCCGCGCCCGTCATCCCGGTCACCGCGAGCCCGCCCGGCAGGTCCCGGCCGGCCGCCCGCAGGCCCTCCCGGTCCAGCGGGTAGTTCTCGAACACCGCCAGGGTGTCGAAGAGTTCGTCCAGTCCGGTGAGCGCCCGCACCTCGCCCAGCCCGACGTGCTGGCTGCCCAGCAGCGCGGCCTGCTCGTCCTGCAACCGGGTCAGCAGCGCGGCCAGGCTCTCCCCGGGGCGCACCACCAGCCGCACCGGCACCGTGTTGATGAACAGGCCGATCATCGACTCCACGCCCGGCAGCTCCGGCGGCCGACCCGACACCGTCGTCCCGAACAGCACGTCCGTCCGACCGGTCAGCCGGGACAGCAGCAGCCCCCAGGCGCCCTGCACCAGGGTGTTCAGGGTCAGCCGGTGCGCCCGGGCGGCGGCCCGCAGACCGTCGGCCAGCGTCCCGTCCAGCTCCAGCACCACCGCCCCGGGCAGCTCGCCCGCGTGCGCGGCGGCCGTCGTCCGGCCCGCCAGCAGCGTCGGCCCCTCCACCCCGGCCAGCGCGGAACGCCACGCCGCCAGCGCGCCGTCCCGGTCCTGCCCGGCCAGCCAGGCCAGGTAGTTCCGGTACGGGGCGACCCGCGGCAGGCCGGACGCGTCGCCCCGCCGCGCGTACAGCTCGAACAGCTCGCGCAGCAGCAGCGGCACCGACCAGCCGTCCAGCAGCAGGTGGTGACTGGTGATCACCAGGTGGTGGCGGTCCTCGCCGGTGCGCAGCAGCGCGAAGCGCATCAGCGGCGGCTGGTCCAGGTCGAAGCGGCGCACCCGGTCCTCGGCCAGGAACGCCCGCAGGCGCTCCCCGGGGTCACCGCCGCCGGCCGTGAGGTCCCGCTCGACCAGCGGCACCGGCACCTCGGCCGCCACCGCCTGCACCGGCTGGTCCAGGTCCTCGTGCAGGAAGCCCACCCGCAGGTTGGCGTGCCGCCGCAGCAGCGCCCCCAGGGCCGCCCGCAGCGCCGCCGCGTCCACCCCGCCCTCCAGGGAGAGCGCGAACTGCGAGGTGTACACGTCCACCGCCGCGGAGTCGTACAGCGCGTGGAAGAGCATGCCCGCCTGCAACGGCGTCAGCGGCAGGACGTCCTCCAACTGGAACCCGGTCATGCGCGTCCACCCCACTTGTTCTTCAGTCGGTCGAGCTGGGCCTGGTCCAGGGAGACCAGGGGGAGGTCGGACGGCGTCCAGCCGCCCGCGTCGGGCTGTGCGGAGTGCTCCGCGATCGCGCGCAGCGCCCGGTCGAAGACCCCGGCGAGCGCGGCCACGTCCGCCTCGGCGAGCAGGTCGGCGGCCCACGTCCAGCGGACGTGCAGACGCGGGCCGTCCGGCCCGTCCTCGGTGTGCGCGTTGACGTCCAGCACGTGGTGCACCGGCATCCCCGGGTCGGTCGGGGCGGGCGCGCCGCCGTCCGGCAGCACCTCCCAGTCCGCCGCCGGGCCCGAGCCGGGCGCCGGGTACCGGCCCAGGTAGTTGAAGCCGATCCGCGGCCCCGCGCCGCCCGCCAGCCGCTCCCGGGCCGCCGGGTCCAGGTGCCGCAGCACCCCGTACCCGACGCCGTGGTCCGGCACCGCGCGCAGCTGCTCCTTGACGTTCTTCACCGCCCGGTCCACCAGGCCCGCGTCGAAGCGGCCCGGGTCGCGCGGATCCAGCGGCCCCGGATCCAGCAGCACCGGGTACAGGCTGGTGAACCAGCCCACCGTCCGCGACAGGTCCAGCCCCTCGGCGAGCTGCTCGCGCCCGTGGCTCTCCAGGCCCACCAGCACCCCGTCCGGACCGTCCGCGTCCCCGACGGGCCGCGCGCGCACCGCCAGCGCGAGCGCCGTCAGCAGGACGTCGTCCACCCCGGCGTGGAACGCCCGCGGCGCGGTGGTCAGCAGCTCCCGCACGCACCCGGCCGCCGGACGGGTGGTCAGCGTCCCGGTCCGCCCGGCCGTGTCGCGGGACGGGTCCAGCGCCGGGCCGCCCGGCCGCGCCGCCGTCACCGCCTCCCACAGCGGCAGCTCGGCCGCCCGGGCGCCGCTCGCGCCCTGCTCGGCCAGCAGCCGGGCCCAGGAGCGGTACGGCGTCCCGACCGGCGGCAGCGCCGCCGCCTCCCCGTCGGCGACCGCCCGCCAGGCCGTCGCCAGGTCCTCGACCAGGATCCGCCAGGAGACCGCGTCCACCGCCAGGTGGTGCACCACCAGCAGCAGCCGGCCGCGCGCCGCGGGGCCCGCGTCGCACCACACCGCCTCGAACACCCGCCCGTCCGCCGGCCGCAGCCGCCGCCGGGCCCGCTCTCCCGCCCCGGCGAGGACGGCGCGCACCCGCTCCTCGTCCAGGCCCGCGACGTCCACCCGCTCCAGCCGCGGCGCGACCGGCACGGCGCCCCGGGGGAGCGCCTCCAGCAGCGCCGCGCCGTCCGCCGCGCGCCCCACCCGCATCCGCAGCATGTCGTGGTGGTCGACCAGCAGCTGCAGCGCGGCCGCCAGCCGCTCCCGGTCCGCGCCCGCCGGGGTGCGCAGCACCGCGGACTGGTTGTAGCCGTCGGTGGGGCCCGGCCGCTCCAGGAACCAGGCCGCGATCGGCGTCGGCGGCATCGTGCCCGTGCCGTCCGCCGCCCGCGCCGGAGCCGCGCCGTCCCGCGCGGCGGACCCGGCCACCGCCGCCACCGCCTCCGGCGTGCGGTGCAGGAACACCTCGCGCGGGGTGATCCGCAGCCCGGCCTCGCGGGCCCGGCTGACCAGCTGGATGGAGAGGATGCTGTCGCCGCCCAGCGCGAAGAAGTCGTCGTCGAGGCGGACCTCCGGCACCCGCAGCACCGCCGCGAACACCTCGCACAGCGCCCGCTCGGCCGCCGTCGGCTCCCGTCCCGTCCCGCCCGCCGGCCGTTCCGGCAGCACCGGGTCGGGCAGCGCCCGCCGGTCGGTCTTGCCGTTGGGCAGCAGCGGCAGCGCCGCCAGCCGGACGAACGCCGACGGCACCAGCGAGGGCGGCAGCGCCTCCGCCAGCCGGGCCCGCAGCCCGGCGTCGGAGAGCGGCTCCGGGCCCGGCACCAGGTACCCCACCAGCCGCCCGCCGCGCACCAGCACGCAGGCCGCCGCCACCCCGTCCAGCGCGGTCAGCGCCGCCTCCACCTCGCCCGGCTCGATCCGCAGGCCGTGCAGCTTGACCTGGTCGTCCGCCCGGCCCGCGTAGCGCAGCAGCCCGTCCGGGCCCCGGCGCACCAGGTCGCCGGTGCGGTACATCCGCTCGCCGGGGGCGCCGAACGGGCAGGCCACGAAGCGCTCGGCGGTCAGCCCCGGCCGCCCCAGGTAGCCGCGGGCCAGGCCCGCCCCGGCCAGGTACAGCTCGCCCAGCACGCCCGGCGGGACGGGCCGCAGGTCCTCGTCCAGGACGTACGCCGAGGTGTTGTCCACCGGGGTGCCCAGCGGCACGCCGCCCGTCCCGTCCGCCTCCGGCCGCCAGCGGTGCGCGGTGGCGTCGACGGTCGCCTCGGTCGGCCCGTACAGGTTGTGCACCGCGACGCCCCAGGCCCGCGCCGCCTGCCCCGCCAGTGCGGCCGTCAGCGGCTCGCCGCCGCACAGCACCGCCCGCAGCGCGGTCGGCGGCCGCTCGCGGCCGGTCGTCTCGCCGAGCACGACGCCCAGCAGCGAGGGCACGAACTGGGCCAGCGTCACGCCGAGTTCGCGCATCCGGGCGAGCAGGCCCGCCGGGTCGTGGTCCAGCTCCGGCGGCACCGGGCAGGTCGCGCCGCCGTGCAGCAGCGGCAGCCAGGTCTCCCAGACCGAGGCGTCGAAGCTCGGGGAGGTCCGGGCCAGCACCCGGTCCCCGTCGGTCAGCTCCAGGTGTCCGGCCATCCACGCCATATGGTTGACCAGCGCGCCGTGCGGGACCACCACGCCCTTGGGACGGCCGGTGGAGCCCGAGGTGTGGATCACGTACGCGGCGTCCAGCGGCCCCGGCTCCGGCAGCGGCACGTCCACCGGTGCCGCCGCGAGGGCCGTCCCGTCCAGCACCAGCACCGGGACCGGCAGTTCGGGCAGCCCGGGCAGGAACGGCTGCGCCGTCACCAGCAGCACCGGCCGGGCGTCCTCGACCGCGAAGCGCAGCCGGGCCGCCGGGTAGCGCGGGTCCAGCGGCAGCCAGGCCGCGCCCGCCTTGGCGACCGCCAGCATCGCCACCACCTGCTCGACCGTGCCCGGCAGGGCCAGCGCGACCACGTCGCCCCGGCCCACCCCGCGCCCGCGCAGCAGCCGGGCGGCGGCGTCGGAGCGGGCGTCCAGCTCCGCGAAGCTCAGGCTCCGCGCGCCGTCCAGCACGGCGACCGCGTCCGGCGTGCGCGCGCACCGGGCGCGGAACGCCTCCGGCACCGACCGCGCGGCCCCCGCCCGGACCGCCCCCCGCGCGGCGGCCGCCAGCGCGGCCCGCTCCGCGCCGTCCAGCACCTCGACGGCCCGCACCCGCCGCGCCGGGTCCCCGGCCAGCACGCCCAGCAGCCGCACCAGCCGGGCCGCCAGCGCCCGGGCCGTCGCCGGGTCGAACAGGTCGGTGGCGAACTCCAGCGTCCCGTCCAGGCCCAGCGGGCGGCCCCGGTCGTCCCGGCGCTCGGTGAACGAGAAGGTCAGGTCGAACTTGCTGACGCCGGTGCGCACCGGCTGCTGCGCGACCGTCAGGCCCGGCAGGTCGAACTCGGCGTCCGCGTTGTTCTGCAGCGCCAGCATCACCTGGAACAGCGGGTGGCGGCTCTCGGTGCGCTCCGGCTCCAGCGCGTCCACCAGCCGCTCGAACGGCACGTCCTGGTGCGCGTACGCCGCCAGGTCGAACTCCCGGACCCGGTCCAGGACCTGCTCGAAGGTCGGGTCGCCGGACAGGTCGGTGCGCAGCACCAGCGTGTTGACGAAGAAGCCGACCAGGCCGTCCAGCGCCTCGTCGGTGCGGCCCGCCACCGGTGTGCCCAGCGGGACGTCCTCCCCGGCGCCGTGGGCCCGCAGCAGTACCGCCAGCGCGGCCTGCAGCACCATGAACAGGCTGCAGCCGCGGGCCCGGGCCAGGCCGTCCAGCGCCCGGTGGGTGTCCTCGTCCACCGGGAAGGCGAACGCGTCGCCCCGGTGCGAGGCCGCGGCCGGCCGGGGCCGGTCCAGCGGCAGCTCCAGCACCTCCGGCAGGTCCTCCAACGCCTCCTGCCAGAAGGCGAGCTGGCGGGCCGCCAGGCTCCCCGGGTCGGCCTCGTCGCCCAGCAGGGCGCGCTGCCACAGCGTGTAGTCGGCGTACTGCACCGGCAGGTCGGCCCACTGCGGCGCCCGGCCCGCCGACCGGGCCCGGTACGCCTCGCCCAGCTCCCGCACCAGCGGCGCCAGCGACCAGCCGTCACCCGCGACGTGGTGCACCAGCAGCACCAGCACGTGCGCCCGCGCGCCCGTCCGCAGCAGCCGGGCCCGCACCGGCCGTTCGACGGCCACGTCGAAGGCGTGCGCCGTCTGCGCCGTCAGCACCTCGTCCAGGCGCCGCGGGTCGACGTCCCGGGGCGTCAGGTCCAGGTCCGCGCCCGCCGCGTCCAGCACCAGCTGGCGCGGTACGCCCCCGGTCTCGGGGAAGACCGTGCGCAGCGCCTCGTGCCGCTCCACCACGTCCCGCAGCGCCCGCTCCAGCGCGGCCGCGTCCAGCGGACCGGTCAGGCGCAGCACCAGCGGCACGTTGTACGTCGGGCTCGGCCCCTCGAAGCGCTGCAGGAACCACAGGCGCTGCTGCGCGTACGACAGCGGCACCGCCTCCGGGCGGGGCGCCGCCCGCTCCAGCCGGGGGCGCGAGGCCCGGCCGCCGTCCAGCGCCGCCGCCAGCCGGGCCGGCGTCGGGTGCTCGAAGACGGTGCGCACCTCCGCGTCCGCGTCCAGCGCGGTGCGGATCCGGGCGGCCAGCCGGGTGGCCAGCAGCGAGTGCCCGCCCAGGGCGAAGAAGTCGTCGTCCGCGCCCACCGACGCCCGGCCCAGCAGGTCCGCGAACAGGCCGCAGAGCAGCTCCTCGCGCGGTGTGCGCGCCGCCCGGCCGCGCCGCGGGGCGTCCTGCGCCGGCGCGGGCAGCGCCGCCCGGTCGACCTTCCCGTTCGGGTTCAGCGGGAACGCGTCCAGCAGCACCAACGCCGAGGGCACCATGTACCCCGGCAGCACCCGGCCCACCGCGTCCGCCAGCGCCGCCGGATCGGGGTGCGCCCCCGCCACCGGCACCACGTACGCCACCAGCCGCCGGTCGCCCGGCGCGTCCTCGCGCACCAGCACGAACGCGTCCGCGACCTCCGGCAGGCCCGCCAGCACGCCCTCGATCTCACCCGGCTCGACCCGGTAGCCGCGCAGCTTCACCTGCCCGTCCGCCCGCGCGACGTACGCCACCTCGCCGTCCGCCGTCCAGCGCACCAGGTCGCCGGTGCGGTACATCCGGGAGCCGTCCGCCGCGAACGGGTCCGCCACGAAGCGGTCCGCCGTCGCCCCCGGCCGCCCCAGGTAGCCGCGCGCCACGCCCGCCCCGGCCAGGTACAGCTCGCCCACCACGCCCGGCGCCACCGGGTTCAGCGCCGCGTCCAGCACGTGCAGCCGCATCCCGTCCAGCGGCCGGCCGATCGGCGGCACCCCGGGCGCGTCGGGCCGCACCTCGTACCGGGTCGCGAACGTCGTGGTCTCGGTCGGCCCGTACACGTGCAGCACCCGGGTCCCCGGCGCCGTCGCCGCCACCCGCTGCATCGCGTCCGGCGAGGCCAGCTCGCCGCCCGCGCACACCACCCGCAGGCCCGCGAACGCGCCCGGGTCGGTCTCCGCGACCACGTTGAACAGCGCGGTGGTCAGGAACACCGCCGTCACGCCCCGCTCGTGCACCGCCACGTCCAGCCCCCGGGCCTCCAGCAGCCCGCCCGGGGCCACCACCACCCGGCCGCCGTTCAGCAGCGGCGCCCAGATCTCGAAGGTCGAGGCGTCGAAGACGTACGCGGAGTGCATCAGCACCGCGTCCACCGCCCCGTCCGCCCAGGCCGCGTCCGCCGCCAGCGCCGCCACGTCCGCGTGGGTGACCCCGACGCCCTTGGGCAGACCGGTCGAGCCCGAGGTGAACACCACGTACGCCAGCGCCCGCGGCCCCGGCACGGCGACCGGACGGCCCGGGCGCTCCGGCGCGCCGCGCAGCACCCGGCCCAGCCGGTCCAGCACCACCACCGGCAGGCCGCGCCCCGCCACCCACGGCTCGGCCGCGGTCCCCTCGTCCACCACCAGCAGCCGCGGGCCCGCCACCTCCGCCACCCGGTCCAGCCGCTCGCCGGGCCAGCGCACGTCCAGCGGCACGTACGCCGCCGCCGCCCGCACCGCGCCCAGCGACGCCACCACCACCGCCGCCGAACGGCCCAGCAGCACACCCACCCGGTCCTCCGGCCCGACCCCGTGCCCGGCCAGCACCGCCGCCAACTCGGCCGAGAGCCGGTCCAGTTCCGCGTACGACAGCGCCTCCCCGCCGTCCTGCACCGCCACCGCGTCCGGCGCGCTGCGCGCCCGGCGGGCGAACAGCGCGGGCAGCGTCCCGTCGCCCCCGACCGGAGCCGGGGACAGCGCCCGGGCCGTGCCCCAGCGGGCGATCCGCCGGTGCTCCTCGGCCGTCAGCAGCTCGTACCCCGACAGCCGCCGGTCCGGCTCCGCCGCCACCAGCTCCAGCAGCCGCACCAGCCGCGCCGCCAGCGCCCCGGCCGTCGACCGGTCGAACAGCGCCGTCGCGTACTCCAGCCCCGCCGACAGCCCCCCGCCCTCCTCGGAGAACGAGAAGGTCAGGTCGAACTTGCTCAGCCCGTTGTGCACCAGCCGCTGCTCCACCGTCAGGCCCGGCAGCTCGGGCCGGGCCGCCCGCTGGTTCTGCAGCACCACCACGGTCTGGAACAGCGGGTGGTGGTCCCGGGCCCGCACCGGGTTCAGCTCCTCCACCAGCCGCTCGAACGGCACGTCCTGGTGCGCGTACGCCGCCAGGTCGAACTCCCGCACCCGGCCCAGCAGTTCACGGAAAGTGGGGTCGCCGGACAGATCGGTGCGCAGCACCAGCGTGTTGACGAAGAAACCGACCAGCTCCTCCAGCCCCGGATCCGTCCGCCCCGCCACCGGCGCCCCCAGCGGGACGTCCTCCCCGGCGCCGTGCCGGTGCAGCAGCGTCGCCACCGCCGCCCGCAGCACCATGAACAGCGTGCTGCCCGCCGAGCGGGCCAGCCCCAGCAGCGCCGCGTGCAGCGCGGCCGGCACCTCGAACTCCACCACCGCGCCGCGCGGATCCGCCACCGACGGCCGCGGCCGGTCCCACGGCAGGTCCACCAACCCCGGCAGGCCCGCCAGCGCGCCCCGCCAGAAGGCCAGCTGCTCCTGCAGCAGCTCCCCGTCCGCGCGCAGCAGCTCCCGCTGCCACAGCGCGTAGTCGGCGTACTGCAACGGCCGCCCCGCCGGAGCCGCCCCGCCCGCCAGCCGGGCCCGGTACGCCTCGCCCAGGTCCCGCACCAGCGGGCCGAGCGACCAGCCGTCCCCCGCGATGTGGTGCAGCACCAGCACCAGCACGTGGTGCTCCGGCGCGGCCCGCAGCAGCCGGGCCCGCAACGGCACGTCCACCAGCACGTCGAACGGCTCGCCGACCGCCGCCAGCACCGCCGCCTCCAGGTCCTTCGGCGCGACGCCCTCCACCGGCGGGCACGGTGCCGCCTGCGCCGCCGGCAGCACCAGCTGGTATGGCACGCCGTCCCGCTCCGGGAAGACCGTGCGCAGCGACTCGTGCCGCTCCACCACGTCCAGCAGCGCCCCGCGCAGCGCCTGCGGGTCCAGCGCGCCGCGCAGCTCCAGCACCAGCGGCAGGTTGTAGGCCGAACCGGGGCCCTCCATCCGGTTCAGGAACCACAGCCGCCCCTGGGCGAACGACAGCGGCACCGGATCGGGCCGCCGCGCCGCCACCACCGGCGGCCGGTGCGGCGCCGCCGGATCCAGCACCCGGGCCAGCGCCGCCGCCGTCGGGTGGTCGAACAGCGTCCGCACCGCGAGGTCCGCGCCCAGCACGGCCCGCACCCGGCCCACCACCCGCATCGCCAGCAGCGAGTGGCCGCCCAGCTCGAAGAACCCCTCCTGCGGCCCGACCGCGGGACGCTCCAGCACCTCCGCGAAGATCCCCGCGACCAGCTCCTCCCGCGCCCCCAGCGGGCCCCGGCCCTCGCCGCCCCCGCCTCGCGGCGCGGGCAGCGCCGCCCGGTCCACCTTCCCGTTCGGCAGCAGCGGCAGCGCGTCCAGCACCACCACCGCCTCCGGCACCAGGTGCCCCGGCAGCACCCCCGCCAGCGCCTCCCGCAGCGCCCCGCCCGACACCCCCGCCCCTGCGGCGTACCCCACCAGCCGCGGCCGCCCCGGCACGTCCTCGCGCACCACCGCCGCGGCCGCCGACACCCCCGGCAGCGCCAGCAGCGCCGCCGCCACCTCGCCCGGCTCCACCCGGAACCCGCGCAGCTTCACCTGCTCGTCCGCCCGCGCGACGTGGTGCAGCAGCCCGTCCGCCGACCACCGCACCAGGTCGCCGGTGCGGTACATCCGCGCCCCGCCGCCCTCGAACGGGTCGGCGACGAAACGCTCGGCCGTCAGCCCCGGCCGCTCCAGGTAGCCGCGCGCCAGGTTCGGCCCCGACAGGTACAGCTCCCCGAGCACCCCCGGCGGCACCGGCCGCAGCCGCCCGTCCAGCACGTACGCCCGCATCCCGTCCACCGGCCGCCCGATCGGCACCGACGCGCCCGCCGCCACCGGCTCCGCCCCGGTCACCCGGTGCGCCGTCGCGTCGATCGTCACCTCCGTCGGCCCGTACAGGTTGTGCACCGCCACCCCCCACCGGTCGGCCACCGCCTCCGCCAGGGCCCGCGGCAGCGCCTCGCCGCCGCACAGCACCGCCCGCAGCCCGGCGGCGGGCTCCGCGCCCTCCTCCGCGAGGACCAGCGCCAGGTGCGAGGGCACGAACTGGGCCACCGTGACGTCGAAGCGGCGCATCCAGCCGAGCAGCTCGCGCGGCTCCCGGTTGGCCTCCGCCGGGGTCACGCACACCTCCGCGCCGCAGGTCAGCGGCAGCCACAGCTCCCACACGGAGGCGTCGAAACTGGTGGAGGTGCGGGCGAGCACCCGGTCGCCGGGGGTCAGCTCCAGGTGGCGCGCCATCCAGGCCATGTGGTTGGCCAGCGCCAGGTGCGGGACGACCACGCCCTTGGGACGCCCGGTCGATCCGGAGGTGTAGATCACGTACGCGGCCGCCTCCGGATCGGCCGGACCGGCCGCACCCGGGAGCGGGGCGTCCGGGAGCGGGGCGTCCAGCGCCAGCCGGGGCACCGGGCCCGCCGCCAGGTCGGCCGGCACGCCCGCCCCCGTGAGCAGCAGCACCGGCCGGGCGTCCTCCAGCATCTGCCGGATCCGCGCCGCCGGGTACCCGGGATCGACCGGCAGGTACGCCGCGCCCGCCCGCAGCACCGCCAGCACGGCGACCACCGCCTCCACCGACGGCGCGCAGGCCAGCGCCACCAGCGCGCCCCCGCCCACCCCGCGCCCGCGCAGCACGCCCGCCAGCGCGTCGGCCCGGGCGTCCAGTTCGGCGTACGTCAGCCGGGTGCGCGCGTCCCGCACGGCGGGCGCGTCCGGGGTGCGGGCGGCCCAGTCGGCGACCGTCCCGGACACGTCGGAGCCCGGCAGCGGCCGCGCCTCGCCGCGCCCCTGCGCCAGGACCCGCGCGCGTTCCTCCGGCGTCAGCGGGTCGATCGCCCCGACGGTCAGCTCCGGATCGTCCGCGACCAGGCCCAGGACCCGGGCGAACCGGTCCGCGAGCGCGCGCGCCGTGGCCCGGTCGAACAGCTCGGTGGCGTACTCCAGGTGGCCGCCGAGGCGGACCCCGCCGTCCCCGTCCAGCTCGGTGAGCGAGAAGGTCAGGTCGAACTTGCTGGTCGACGGCGGCCCCGACAGGTCCCGCACGGTGACCCCCGGCAGGTCGAGCACGGCCGGGCGCTGGTTCTGCAGCACCAGCATGGTCTGGAACAGCGGGTGGTGGCCGCCGGACCGGTCCGGGTTGAGCGCCTCCACCAGCCGTTCGAACGGCAGGTCGGCGTTCTCGAACGCGGCCAGGTCGAACTCCGCCACCCTGCGCAGCAGTTCGCGGAAGCCCGGGTCCCCGGACAGGTCCGTGCGCAGCACCAGGGTGTTGACGAAGAACCCCACCAGCTCGTCCAGCGCCTCGTCCGTGCGCCCCGCCAGCGCCGTGCCCAGCGGGACGTCGGTGCCCGCACCGTGCGCGTGCAGCGTCACCGCCAGCGCCGCGTGCAGCACCATGAACGGCGTGCAGCCGCTCTCCCGGGCCAGCCGCACCAGCCGCCCGTACGTCCCGGCGTCCAGCTCGAACGGCACCGCCGCGCCCCGGTGGCCGGGAACGGCCGGACGGGGCCGGTCCCACGGCAGCGCGACCGGCCCTGGCAGACCGTCCAGCGCCGCGCGCCAGAACCCGAGCTGACGCGCGGCCAGGCTCTCCGGGTCGTCCTCCGCGCCCAGCAGCCGCCGCTGCCACAGGGCGTAGTCCGCGTACTGCACCCGCAGCCGGGGCCACTCCGGCCCGCCACCGCCCGTCCGGGCCCGGTACGCGGCCCCCAGGTCCCGGCACAGCGGGGCCAGCGACCAGCCGTCGGCCCCCACGTGGTGCAGCACCAGCACCAGCACGTGCCGCTCCGGCCCCGTCCGCAGCAGCCGCGCCCGCACCGGCAGGTCGACGGCGAGGTCGAACGGCTCCGCCGCCGACCGCGCCACCACCCCGGCCACCCACTCCCGCACCGGCCCGTCCTCCGGCCCGTCCTCCGGCCCGCCGACCGCGTCACCCGCCGGGGGAGCGTCGACCTCCAGCGGCACCAGCGCGGCGGCCGCGTCCGGTTCCAGCACCACCTGCCGGGGCACGCCGTCCCGCTCCGCGAGGACCGTGCGCAGGCTCTCGTGCCGCTCCAGCACGTCGCCCAGCGCCAGCCGCAGCGCGACCGCGTCGAGCGGCCCGTCCAACTCCAGCACCAGCGGCACGTTGTAGACGTCGTCCCCCGCGCCCCCGGCCCCCGCGGAGGCCGCCCCCGCACCGGCCGCCCCCGTCCGGTTGAGGAACCACAGCCGCTGCTGCGCGAACGACAGCGGCAGCGGGTCGGGTCGGCGCTCCGCGACGAGCGCGGGCCGGCCACCTCCACCGGCGGGGCGCAGGACGGCCGCCAGCGCGGCGACCGTCGGGTGCCCGAAGACCTCGCGCAGCCCCACCTCGGCGCCCGTGGCCGCCCGGACCCGGGCGGCCAGCCGGGTGGCCAGCAGCGAGTGCCCGCCCAGGGCGAAGAAGTCGTCGTCGACGCCGACCCGCTCCAGGCCCAGGACCTCCGCGAACAGGCCCGCCAGCACCTCCTCGTGCGCGGTGCGCGGCGCGGTCCGCGCCGTCGCCACCACCGGCGCGGGCAGCGCCCGCCGGTCCACCTTGCCGTTGGCGTTCAGCGGCAGCGCGTCCAGCAGCACGAACGCGCTCGGCACCGTGTACGCGGGCAGCACCCGCCCCAGTGCGCGGGCCAGGCCGGGGCCGTCCGGCCGGGCGCCGGGCGCGGGCACCACGTAGCCGACCAGCCGGGGATTGCCGGGGACGTCCTCGCGCACCAGCACCCGCGCGTCGTCCACCTCCGGGAGGGCCAGCAGCGCGTTCTCGACCTCCGCGGGCTCGATCCGGAAGCCGCGCAGCTTGACCTGCCCGTCGGCCCGTCCCACGTACTCGACGTCGCCGTCCGCCGTCCAGCGCACCAGGTCGCCGGTGCGGTACATCCGCGCGCCGCCGCCCTCGAACGGGTCGGCGACGAACCGCGCCGCGGTCAGGTCCGGTCTGCCCAGGTAGCCGCGGGCCACGCCCGCACCGCCCACGTACAGCTCGCCCACCACGCCGGGCGGGACGGGCCGCAGCGCCGCGTCCAGCACGCACAGGCGCATCCCGTCCAGGGCCCGGCCGATCGGCGGCACCCCGGGCGCGTCGGGCCGCACCTCGTACCGGGTCGCGAACGTGGTCGTCTCGGTCGGTCCGTACACGTGCAGCACCCGGGTGCCCGGCGCGGCCCCGGCGATCCGCCGCATCAGGTCGGGTGCGGCCGCCTCGCCGCCCGCCGCGACCACCCGCAGGCCCGCGAACGCCGCCGGGTCGGTGCGGGCGATCTCGTTGCACAGCGCGGTGGTCAGGAACGCCGCCGTCACGCCCCGCTCCACCGCCGTCCGCAGCGCCCGGGCGTCCAGCACGCCCGGTTCGGCGACCACCACCCGGCCGCCGTTCAGCAGGGGTGCCCAGATCTCGAAGGTCGAGGCGTCGAAGACGTACGCGGAGTGCATCAGCACCGCGTCCACCGCCCCGTCCGCCCAGGCCGCGTCCGCCGCCAGCGCCGCCACGTCCGCGTGGGTGACCCCGACGCCCTTGGGCAGGCCGGTCGAGCCCGAGGTGAACACCACGTACGCCAGCCGGTCCCCGCGCACCGGACCCGGCAGCACGCCGGGACGCTCCGGCGCACCGCGCAGCACCCGGCCCAACCGGTCCACCACCAGCACCGGCAGCCGCCCGGCGGCCTCGGCCACCCACGCCCGCCCGGCCGCCGCCTCGTCGACCACCAGGGCCCGCACCCGGCCCACCCCGGCGGCCCGCTCCAGCCGCTCGCCCGGCCAGTCCGGGTCCATCGGCACGTACGCCGCTCCCGCGAGCACCGCGCCCAGCGAGGCCGTCACCACCGCCGCCGAACGCCCCACCAGGACGCCGACCCCGTCCTCGGCCCGCACCCCCCGGCCGGTCAGCGCCCGGCCCAGCGCGGCGGCCGACCGCCCCAGCTCCCCGTACGAGAGCACCCCGGCGCCGTCCTGCACCGCCGGGGCCGCCGGGTGACGGCGCACCCGCGCGGCGAACGCCTCCGGCAGACCGCCCCGCGGCGCCCCGCCGGGCAGTTCGGCGCCCCGCCCGGCGGCCAGCAGCTCCCGGGCCTCCCGCTCGTCGACCAGGGGCAGGCCGTCCACGGGGGCGTCGGGGGACGCGGCGGCGAACGCGGACAGGAAACCGAGGACGGCCCGCTGGTGCAGCCGGACGTCCTCGGGGTGGTACAGCTCCGGGTTGGTGTCGAAGCCGATCAGCGGACCGGTGCCCTCCGAGCGCTCCGAGACGAACAGGGAGACGTCGTCGACCGGACCGACCGACAGCAGCCGGGAGGTGGCCGGACTGCCCGCGAAGTCCAACGCGTAGTCGTACCCCATGACGTTGACGACCAGATCGGTCAGCCGCGCCCCGCCGTCCGCGAGGTTCAGCTCCCGGGCCAACTGCTCGCGCGGGAAGCGCCGGTGCCGCAGCGCCCCGCGCATCTCGGCGGCCACCGCCCGCACCAGCTCCCCGACCGTCGCGCCCGGCCGGACGGCCAGCGGCAGCGGCAGGATCGTCGCGGTCATCCCGACCGCGCTCCGCAGCGCCCCGGGACGCCCGTGCGAGGCCAGCCCCACGCAGACCTCCTCGCGGCCGGAGACCCGGGCCGCGTACGCCGCCAGCGCCGCCACCAGGACGGCGCTCCAGGTCGTGCGGCTCCCCGCGGCCAGCCGCCGCAGCCCGTCGAACACCGGCAGCGCCAGCGTCTCGCCCGTGTGCAGCCCGCCCGCGCCCGGCCCACCGGCGTCCCCGCCGTCCCGGTCGGTGCGTCGGCGCAGCAGCCCGCCCCCGCCCGTTCCCGTCCCCGAGCGGTCCGCGAACCGCCCCACCCAGTAGGCCCGGTCCGCCGCGAAGCGCTCCGAGGCCCGGTAGGCGGCCTCGTCCGCCACCAGTTCGCGCAGCGCCCGGCCGCCCGGCGGCACCGCCACCGCCGCCGGGTCCGCGCCGCCCACCGCCCGGGTGTACAGCTCGGCGACGGTCCGCGCGAGCACCGCGCCGCTCAGGCCGTCCACCGCGATGTGGTGGTAGCGGACGTACCAGTAGTGCAGGTCAGGACCCAGCCGCAGCAGCGCGTGGTGGTGCGCGGGCGCCGCCACGTCGTCGACGAGGGCCATCTCCTCGGCCATGTACCGCTCCGCGGCCGTCGTCGGGTCCGCCGCCCCGGTCAGGTCCACCACCCGCAGCCGCCGCCGGGGCTCCCGCGGCCGCACCACCTGCTGCCGGACCCGGCCGTCCCGCTCCACCAGCACCGTGTTGGTGCTGTCGCACAGGTGCAGCACCCGGTCGACCGCCGCCGCGAACAGCTCCTCGTCGAGCCCGCCGCGTATCTCCAGGCACTCGGCGATGTTGTACTTCGGGCTGTCCGGGTCGAGCAACTGGCCGTACCGCACGCCCTCCTGAGCCGCGGTCAGTTCCAGCAGTTCGGTAGCGGGATCGTCCGACGGGACGGGACGGTTTTCGGGCATGCCGACGACACCTCTGTTCGGTGGGGGTATTTCCAGCGGTGAACGGGAGCAGCACGGACACGGGCGGGCCGTTCGCTCGGCCCGGGTGCGTCCGTGGAGGAAATTCCCGATGGAATGCGTGGGGAAATGCCGCCGGGTGCCGTGGAACGCGGCACCCGGCCCTGCCGGTCGATCCGGTGCGCGCGCGGGGGAATCCCACCGCGCGGCGGACCGGGGAGGGTCAGCCGGTGCCGGACTCCATCGCCGCGACCAGGCCGGCCGGGCGCATGTCGGTCCAGACCCGCTCGATCACGTCCAGGCACTCCTGCCGGGAACCCTCTTCGCCCACCTGTTCCCAGCCGCCCGGGACGTCCAGGTGCGCGGGCCAGAGGGAGTACTGCGCCTCGGAGTTCACCAGCACGAGGAAGCGTCCGAATTCGTCGTCGAAAGGATTGCTCACGTTTCCCACCCCTAGTCGATTGTCGGCCCGGCGACACCGTCGAACGGCATTCCGGACCCGCCGTCGTGATGCCCGGTATTCCCCCGCCCCCGATCCGGCCGTCCCGCGCACCGGAGGGCGGCGGTGCGACGGCCGTGCGGCGGCGACCCGCCCGGCGCACGGCTTCCCCCGTAAAACATAACTATTCCTATCACGTTGTCGGGTGCATTGCGGTCGTGATCGGTGATCCCTCCGTGATCTTGGTGTAATCATTCAAATGAGCGAATGGGAAAAGTCCCGAGTCATATGCCAATTCGTTCGCCAGTGCGCATCACTGTCCGGTTTCCGCTGTTTTATCCGATTGCGTCCCGGCTCGTTCCGCCCGCCCGCTGACGCTCCCCGCGTGACCCTCGAGCGCCCCCGCAGGCCAGGCGTGCTCCCGTACGCCCGCCGTACGCCCCGCCCCGACCCCGGCCGTTCCCGGCGTGCGACGCCGGGCCCGGGCGGGTCGCCTCGCCGGTCGGCGTCCCCGCGGCGGAGGCTGCGAGCGGCTTGCGATTCGGGGTGAGGGCGCACGTAGTCGACGCTCAAGGCTCATGGTGAGGAACGGCGTCGAGGGTTCGCCGGCCCTGGGCGCGGTCGGACCGCACGCCTCGTCCAGGGTGGTCGCGATGTAGCCGCCGTGGACGAGGCCCGCGCGGTCGAGGCCGCGTCGCCGGGGGCCCGGCGCAGTTCCACGCGCCCCTTCTCGGCGTGGTCGGCGGTCGAGCCGAGGTGGGAGTGCGGGATGTGGACGGGGCCGGAGTCGACGCTCCAGAAGTTGGTGGTGACGGCGGTCTCCTCGGGTCGCAGGAGCTGTGGAGCTGCGAGGACGCCAAGCACAGCTTGACGATCGTTCGAAACAGGGCCTTCATCCCGCCCTCCGGGCACTATGCCCAAGCCGCAAGCGGATAGTCCATCCGATTGCGTGCTACGGTCTCCCCGGATCAAACGGATGACCTATCCGTTTGACGGAGCGTGGAGGTGCGCATGGGAAAGGCAGCCGTGGTCACGGCCGGAACGGGAGGCATCGGCCTGGAGACCGCCCTGGGGCTGGCCGCCGCCGGGTTCGCGGTCACCGTGGTGGGGCGCCACGCCGGGCGGGGGGCCGAGGCCGTCCGGCGGATCGACGCGACCGGACCGGCGCACCGGGCCCGGTTCCTGGCCGCTGACCTCGCCTCGCTCGACCAGGTGCGCGCGCTCGCCCGCCGGATCGCCGACGACCGGGCCGCCGGGGGAGAGCCGCTGACGGTGCTGGTCAACAACGTCGGGGCGATGTTCGCCGAACACGGGACGCGGGACGGGATCGAGGCGTCCTTCGTCGTCAACCACCTCTCGCCCTACCTGCTGACCGAACTCCTGCTGCCCACCCTCACCGCCGGCGCGCCCAGCCGGATCGTGAACGTGACGTCGGGCGCGGTCGCCGTCGCCAAGCGGGCGTTCGACGCCGTCGAGCCGCCGGGCGGCTACTACGGCTTCCACTGGTACGGCCGCGCCAAACTCGCCAACCTGGCCTACGCGCTGGACCTGGCGGCCCGGCTGGAGGGCACCGGCGTCTCGGTCTTCGCCGCCGATCCCGGAGGGGCCGCCACCGACATGACCAACGGCACCATGGCCGACCCGAGGATCGTCTCGCCCGCCCTGCGCCTGCTGTGGCCGCTGGTGCGCCGCAGGTTCGAACGCTCCACCGCTGGGCCCGCCTCCGTGGCGGCCGGGCCCTCCGTCACGGCCGCCACCGACGGCGCGCTGACCGGCCGCACCGGCCTCGTCATCGGCCCCCGGTCGCAGCCGGTCGCCCCGCACCGGGCGGCGGCCGACCCCCGCGTCGTCGAAGCCGTCCGCCGGCTCAGCGAACGGCACGCACCGCTCGCCCCCGCCTGAGCGCCGCCCCCGCGAGGCGCCGGGCCGCGGGCGCCTCGCGGGGGCGGCGCTGCGGTGGGTGCCTCACGGGAGCGGCGGGCATCCGGATGAACCATCCGATTAGCATGGGCCCATGACGACGCCTCTGCGCAGGGACGCGGCCCGCAACTGGGAGCGGATCGTCTCCGTCGCCCGCGACCTGGTCGACGGGGGGACGCCGTTGCAGCTCAACGACGTCGCGCGCCGGGCCGGGGTCGGAGTCGCCACCGTCTACCGGCACTTCGCCACGCCCGAGGCGCTGCTGGAGACCGTCGCCGCCCCCTGCCTGGAGGACCTCGTCGGCCGCGGACGGCAGGCGCTGGCCGCGGCCGACCCCTGGCACGGCCTCACCGACTTCCTGCTGCGCACCGTCGAGGCGCAGGTCACCGACGCGGCCCTGCCCCCGGTCGCGGCCGCGGCCACGGACGCCCTGCCGCGCACCACCGAGCTCAAGGAGTCGCTCGCGTCGGTCGGCACCGCGCTGCTCGCCCGGGCCCGCGAGGCCGCGGTGGTCCGTCCCGACCTCGCCGCCGCCGACCTCGTCCCGCTCGTGTGCGGCATCGCCCACGCCGCGAACGTCTGCGGCGGCACCCCCGCCGACCGGGCGGAGACCGCGCGGCGGTACCTCGCCGCCCTCCTCGACGGCCTGCGCGCGACGCCACCGGGGGCGTGAGGCGCCACCTCCGCCGTGGGGCACCGGGCGGTCGGCGTCACGTGGAGGAAGTGGCCGCCGCAGGCGGCCGGGCCCGGGGCCGGGCGGGCGGAGCTGCTGACCGCGCTCTCCGGGCGGTGCGACACCCACGCGCATCTGCACGACGGGATCTTCCGGTCGGCGGGCCAGGGGCCGGCAACACCGGGATCGCCGAGGTGCCGGCTGCCCTTCCGTCGTGGCCGGCGGCAGTGGGTGAAGGGACCGGCACCCGCGGAACCGACAGGCGCCCCGGCCCGGAGCCCGCCCGGTGCGGCTCGGGTCCGCTCCCGGGGGCGTCCTCCGGGTGCGGCCGGGGTGGTCAGGGGGTGCGCAGCCCCGTCAGCAGGGCGGTGAGGACGCGCTGCAGGCGGGGCTCGACCTCGACGACGGCGTGCGCGAGGCGGGGGTCGCCGGTGTAGAGCTCCCGCAGCCGGGGGCCGGGGTTGGCGATCTGCCACAGGGCCCCGGCCATACCGGTGGCGGTGGCCATCGTGTCGAGCACCTGCGCCTCGTCCAGGCCCAGCAGGCGGCCCAACTCCTCGCCGATCAGCGCCACTTCGTGCAGGGTGAGCAGCTTGAACGCGCGCACCGCCTCCAACGAGACGTTGCGCTCCAGGTTGAGCGGGGCCTGGGCGAGCAGGTCGCAGAACACCGGGCGGGCCGCCAGCGTCGCGGCGAAGGCCCCGGCGACCTCGGCGGGGGTGGCGGCGGCCCGGGCCGCCAGGTCGGCGCGCACCGCCGCGGACCACTCCCGCCAGCCCTGCGCGGTCAGTTCGAGGAAGATCTGCTCCCGCGTCTCGAAGTACCGCAGCAGCGCGGACTTGTGCATGCCGACCTCGGCGGCGATGTCGCCCAGGGAGACGTCGCGGACGCCGCGGGCCCGGAGCAGGTCGCGGGCCGCGTCCAGGATCGCGGTCTCCCGCGCCTGCTTGGCCTCGGTGCTGCGGGCCCGTCGGAAGGCTGGCTGAGTCATGGCCCCATCATAGGAAGGCGTAAGAGAACGGCGTTGCGTTATTAAGAGAACGGTGTTGTACTAACTGCATGAGCGAAGAAGCGCGCACTGCGCAGCAGGTCTGGTTCGTCACCGGCTCCTCCCGCGGCATCGGCCGCGCCCTGGTCACCGCCGCCCTCGACGCGGGAGACCTCGTCGTCGCCACCGCCCGCCGCCCCGAGGCCCTCCGCGCCGAACTGGCGCAGTACGGCGAGCGGGTGCTCACCCTGGCGCTGGACGTCACCGACCCCGGGCAGGCCCGCGCGGCCGTGGACGCCGCGCTCGCCCGCTTCGGGCGCATCGACGTCCTGGTCAACAACGCCGGGTACGCCAACGTCTCGCCGGTGGAGAGCGCCGACGACGCCGACTTCCGCGCCCAGTTCGAGACCAACTTCTGGGGCGTCTACCACGTCACCAAGGCCGCGCTGCCCGCCCTGCGCCGCCAGGGCTCGGGCACCGTCGTCCAGTTCTCCTCGATCGGCGGGCGGGTCGGCGGCTCCCCGGGCATCGCCTCCTACCAGGCCGCCAAGTTCGCCGTCGACGGCTTCACCCGGTCGGTGGCGGCGGAGACCGCGCCGTTCGGGATCCGGTTCACCGTCGTCGAACCGAGCGGCTTCGCCACCGACTGGGCGGGCGACTCGATGACCGTCCACCCCGTCCCCGAGCCCTACGAGCAGACCGTCGGCGCGATGAACCGCCGGGTCCGCCAGGGCGCCTCGGGCGCCGCGGGCGACCCGGCGCGGGCCGCGGAGATCCTCGTGCGCACCGTCCGCCGCGGTGACGCCCCGGGCCACCTGCTGCTCGGCGCCAACGCGGTGACCATGGCGCTCGACCACTCCCGCCGCCAGTTGGAGGAGGCGGCCGCCTGGGAGCAGGTCAGCCGCTCGGCCGACTTCGCCGAGCCGTACCCGGTGGAACTCCCGCCCCGCGCAGCATAGTTGCACGGTCGGGCGGTGAACGGCACCACGCTCGTGCGCCTCGCGGCCTTCAACGTCCTGCACGGGCGGCCGGTCCGCGCCGACGGGCGACCCACCGTCGCGCCGGACCTGCCGACGGGGCACGGCGCGTGGTCCTTCGGTCAGCGGACGTCCGGGCCGGCGGCGGGGAGAGTGTCGGGACGCGTGCCCGCTCGGACCGCCCCGGTGGTCGGACGCCCGTCACCTCGTCCGACGAAGTCTCGCCCCCCCCACGAGGGGCGGGCGTCACACCCAGGCGTCACACCCCGAGGCCGGGGCCCGCCGCTCAGGCGCCGTAGCGGCGCCTGCGGGCGGCGTACGCGTCCACCGCCCGTAGGAAGTCCAGCTCGCGGAAGGCGGGCCAGTACGCCTCGCAGAAGTAGAGCTCGGCGTAGGCGCTCTGCCAGAGCAGGAAGTTGGACATCCGCTGCTCGCCGCTGGTGCGGATGACCAGGTCCGGGTCCGGGCTGCCCGCGGTGTGCAGGTGGCGGGCGATGTGCTCGCCGGTCAGCTGCTCGGCGAGCTCGCGCACCGGGCGGCCGGTGTCGGCGTGGGCGTGCAGCAGGCCGCGGACGGCGTCGACGAGTTCCTGGCGGCCGCCGTAGCCGACGGCGAGGGTCAGGTGGGCGCCGGTGGGGCAGTCGGCGGTGGCGGCCGCGAGGCGCTCCAGGGCGCGGGCCGTGGAGGCGGGGAGGGTGGCCGGGTCGCCCGCCAGGCGGACCCGCCAGCGAGGGTGCGGCCCGGCCAGGTCGCGGGCCAGCACCTCCTCGATGACCTGCATCAGGAAGGCCACCTCCTGGTCGCCGCGCCGCTGCAGGTTCTCCGCCGAGCAGACGAACACCGTCACGTGCCGCACCCCCAGCGACTCGCACCAGCCGAGCACCGCGCTCGCGTGCCGGGCGCCGTAGCGGTGGCCCAGCCGGGCGTCCGGGAGGCCGCGCTCGCGGGCCCAGCGGCGGTTGCCGTCCATGATCAGCCCGATGTGCCGGGGCAGTTCGGCCCCGGCCAGGCGGCGGCGCAGCCGACCCGCGCGCAGGGCCTGCAGCGGGGCGGGCAGCGGGATGGGCAGGGAGGGGCGCGACGGGGCGGTGGTGCGCATGGTGACGGCCTTTCGGATCGGCGGACCGCATGGTGCACAATCAATAGCACGCGCCGCGTGTCATGCAGAAGCGCGGCCGGACGGAGGAACGGAACCAGGTGCGCACCAACGACGCCCAGATGCTGGTGCTGTCCGCACTCGCGGACGGACCGCTGCACGGCTACGCCGTCAACACCGCGATCGAGCGGATGACCGGCAGCAGACTCGGCCGCGGCAGCCTCTCCGGCGCCCTCGCCCGGCTGCGCGACAAACAACTGATCGAGTACCTGCCCGGCGAGGGCCGTCGCCGCCCCGTCCGCCTCACCGCCGAGGGCCGCACCGCCCTGGGCCGGGAACTCGGCGCCCTCGCCGACGTCGCCGGGCAGCTCTTCGAGACCGTCGTCCCCGACCGGACGGACTACCAGGAACGCCTCAACGCCACCGACCAGGCCCGCGCCTACCAGCAGGTCCTGCTGGACGCCCTGGACGCCCGCCCCGGACAGCACCTGCTCGACTGGGGCTGCGGCACCGGCGCCGCGCTGCCCGCCCTCGCCCGCGCCGCCACCGCCCGCGGCCGCGTCCTGGGCGTCGACCACGACCCGCAGATGGTCCGCCGGGCCGCCGAACGCGCCGCCGACCTGCCGCGCACCGCCGTCCTGCGGGCCGACGTCCACCGCCTCCCGCTCGCCCCCGCCACCGCCGACCGTATCCGCACCGACCGGCTGCTCCAGCACCTCGCCGACCCGGCCGCCGCCCTCGCCGAGGCCCACCGCGTGCTGCGCCCCGGCGGTCGGCTGGTCGCCGCCGAACCCGACTGGGACACCCTCGCCGTCGACCACCCCGACCCCGCCACCGCCCGCGCCTTCACCCGCCACCTGACCGACCGGATCGTCCGCAACCCGCTGATCGGGCGCCAACTGCCCCGGCTCGCCGCGCGGTCCGGCCTCACCGTGCGCTCCGTCGTCCCCGTCACCCCGCTCTTCCGCGACGTCCGCGAGGCCGACCGGGTGCTCGGCCTGCAGCGCAACACCGAACGCGCCGTCACCGCCGGGTACCTGACCCGCGACCAGGCCCGGGACTGGCTCGACCACCTGGCGCACGGACCGTTCCTGGCCTCCGTCACCGTGTTCGTGGTCGCCGCCGAACGGGCCGACGGCTGACCGTGCGCACCGCACCGCAGCGGTGTGCACCAGGCCCCACCCCGCCTGACCGGCCGTCGCGGGCGGGGCCGTCGGCAGGGCTGTCGGCGGGGCTGTCGGCGGGGCGCGCTAGGGTCCGGACCCATGAGCGACACCCGGGCCCACCGTCCGCCCACCACCCGCCTGGTCGGCGGCGCGATCTGCGTCTACGACACCACTGGCCCGAGCTTCGGCGAGCTGGCGCCCGTCGCGGTGCTCCACCCGCGGGAGGGGGACGAGCTTTCCAGTTACGCGGTCGGCCGCGACCTGACGCGGGCCTACTACGCCACGCTGGACAGTGCGGTCTGCACCGCCGCGGACGGCACCGAGCTGTGGCGCTCGGACATCGAGCCGAAGTGGTCCGACCACTACGGCCACCGCCCCAGCTGCGGACTCTCCCCGGACGGCCGCCACCTGTGGCTCTACCAGCCCGACGCGATGGCCGGCCGCGGCCGCGGCGACCGGTGGACGGTGCTGGACGCCGCCACCGGCGAAACGCTGGGCGGGTTCGACCTGGAGACCGTCGGCCACGGCGGCGTGCACCTCGTCCACCCCGGCAGCGGCGAGGTGCTGCTGGACGTCGGCGAGGGCCAGGACGGCACGGTCGTCTTCCGCGGCTCGTTCACCGACGGCACGCCGGAGCTGGTGACCTACCCGTGGACCGACCGCTGCCTGATCGACCTCTCCCCGGACGGCCGCCACTTCCTGACCGTCGACCACGGGCAGGGGGACCTCACCGTGCACGCCTACCCCGGCGGCGAGGCCGTGTTCACCGTCACCGTCGACGACTTCGGCTACGACGGAGAGGAGTGCGAGGCCGTGGTCGAGTGGACCGGCGGCTACCTCGACCCGGACACCCTCGCGGTGGTGCTGTGCGGCGAGGTCGAGGAGAGCGGGGAGGAGTGGTTCCGCAGCTTCCGGGTCGACGCGCGCACCGGCCGGATCCTCGGCGCGTTCGACTCCGGCGCCGAGGACTCCTACGACCTCCACCCGCTCGGCGACGGCAGCTGGCTCACCACCGCCGACTCCGGCCACCCCGTGCGCCGCACCCTGCCCGCCTGACGGCCCGTCCGCCTGTCGCCTGTTGCCCGTCCGTCCGCCTGTCCGCTCAGGAGTTCCACCAGGCCGGGCGGACCCGCAGCGACTCCTCCTTGACGCAGGCCAGGCCGTTGACGACCTCCCGGGCGTGCAGGTCCCAGCCGACCACGCCGTTGCCCACGCGGCGCAGCTCGATCAGCCGGGACTGCTCGCTGTGCGCACCGGCCGCGACCTCGCAGCGCAGGACGGTGTCCCAGGCCAGCCCGTCCAGCGCGGCCGCGAACGCCGTCACCGGCAGGACCAGCACCGTCAGCAGCAGCGCCGTCCACTGCTCGGCCGCCACCAGCCGCAGCCGCCACGGCGCCGCGGGGACGGCGGCCGGGCCCGCGTCGTGCGGGCGGCCGTGCGGACGGGGGCGGCGGCCCGCGCGGTACTCCTGGACCAGGCCCTGCCGCAGCGCCAGCGAGGCCAGCAGCACTCCCAGGCCCCACCACGGCCCGTAGAACACCCAGCACAGCACGCCCATCGCCAGCGGGTTCACCAGCGTCAGCGCCACCGTCCGGGCCACCGCGCCCACCGAGCGCCCGCGCGGGACGGCGCCGCGGGCCGCGAACAGGGCGAACACCACCCGGGAGGTCACCACCGCCACCAGGGAGCCCAGCAGCGGACGGGTCGTCACCATGCCGACCAGCACCTCGCCGAGGTTCGGCACGCCCAGGGTGCTGACCACCTCGCGGGTGTGCGAGCCGCCGCCGACCGTCCAGGCGATCTTCACCAGCGGAACCGCCGCGAGCAGCGCCAGCAGCACGGTGTGCCCCGGCCCGCCCTTGCGGTCCAGCTCGGCGCGCCCGTCCGCCGTTCCCTCTGCCATCTGCGACCGCCTCCCGTGCGCCCTGCCGTTGCGTCGTTGCGGCGGGATGCATTGCCGGTGCGCACCCCGGTGACCCGGCAGGTCACCGGTGCGGGTGACCGCTTGCGCCAGGTGGGCGAGGGACGGCCGTACGGGGAGCTCAGGGCCGGGCGGGCTTGCGGGCCTCCAGGAGGGTGCGGGACATCGTGGAGACGAACACGCCCTCGCGCTCGATCTGCTCGTGCAGGTCGCGCAGCCGCTCGCGGTAGCGCTCCACGGTGAAGTCCGGGACCGTCCAGACCACCTTGCGCAGGAACCAGACCACCGCGCCGACGTCGGAGAACTCCAGCCGCAGCCGCTCGTTGCGGCACTGCACCACCTCCAGCCCCGCCGCCCGGGCCTCGCGGGCCTCCACCTCGTGCTCGCGGGCGGTGGGCACGGCGAACGGGCCGAGGAAGAACGCGCTGAGCTCGACGTTGGTGCGCCCGCCCACGTGCTGGGCGAAGTAGGTGCCGCCGGGGGCCAGCACCCGGGCGATCTCCGGGAAGTCCACCCGCGCCGGGTGACGGCTGGTCACCAGGTCGAAGGCGCCGTCCGCGAACGGCAGCGGCGCGTCCTCGGGCGAGGCCACCAGGACGGCGCCCAGCGGGTGCAGCAGCCGGGTCGCCCGGGCGGCGTTCGGCGGCCACCCCTCGGTCGCCACCATCGTCCGCGGGAAGTTCGCCGCGCCCGCGCCCGCGAGCACCTCGCCGCCGCCGGTCTGCACGTCCAGCGCCGCGGAGGCGGCCGCGAGCCGCTCGCCGAGCAGGCGCTGGTACCCCCAGGACGGCCGCTGCTCGGTGGCCCGGCCGTCCAGCCAGCCGAAGTCCCACCCCTCGACGGGAGCGGCCGCGGCCTCGTCCACCAGGGCGTCGAACGATCGGTGCGTCAATCGGTCCATGGCGAGCATCCAAGCACGTCGGGGCCGGTGCGGCAGGGGATTTAACGGCCCGTGGGGCCTTCCCGACAGTGCGTCGGCAAGGGCTTTCCGTCGTCACCACCCGGGCCCCGCGGTCCGGGGCACCGGGGAAACGCCATCCGACCGGGGTGCCGCGTCGTCCGCGGCGCCAACGCCGGCGCGGACACGCTCCCGGCTTGCCTTCCTAGGGTGCCCTGGCTTATACCTAGAGCTACTAGGAAATCTGAGAGGGATCCATGGCGCGGGTCGGGCTGACGACGGAACGGGCGACGATCGCGGCCGCGGAGCCGACCTACGGCGTGCTGCGCGGCTGCGGACCGGCGGAACCCGACCTGACCGACGCGGTCCGGCCGCTGCGCAGCACCTGCCACGGGTTCGTCGCCCCCGGGGCCTCGGGCGGCTTCGCGTACGAGCGTTCGCCCGAGCGGTCCCGGGTCCGCGCCCTCGATGCCCTGCACATTCCCCCGGAGCACTGGCCCCCGTCCCGAGATGGAGAACCGGCATGACCGACCCGACCACCGGCAGCCTGCGCGTGCACGGCGCGACGCTGCACTACGAAGTGCGCGGCCGGGGCCCGCTCCTGCTGCTGATCCCCGGAGGGGCGGGCGGCGCGGCGTCCTTCGACGGCATCGCCGGCGACCTGGCCGCCGAGCACACCGTCGCCACCTACGACCCGCGCGGCATCTCCCGCAGCCCGCTGGACGACCCCGGGGCCGACCAGTGCGTGGCCGAGCACGCCGACGACGCGCTCCGGGTGCTGGACCTGCTGTCGCCCGGTGAGCCCGCCCGGGTGTTCGGCGCCAGTTCGGGCGCGATCGCCGCCCTGCACCTGCTCGCCGCCCATCCCGAACGCCTCGAACGCGTCGTCGCTCACGAGCCGCCGGTGGTGGAGGTCCTGCCGGACGCGGCCGAACACCGCGCGCTCATCGCACGGGTGCAGGAGACGTTCCGGACCCAGGGGCTGAGGCCGGCGATGATCGAATTCGCCGCGGGCCTGAAGAAGGGCGGCGACACCACCGCACCGGAGGCCGGGACCGCACTTCCGCCGCAGGCGGCGGCGCGAGCCGAACGGACGATGGCGAACCTGCCGTACTTCCTCGGGAGCATCGTGCCCAGCTTCATGGCCTACGCCCCCGACATCCACCGACTGGGGGCGCTCTCGGACCGGCTCGTGCTGGTCGGCGGCCGGGACTCGCGCGGCGAGCTGCCCCATCGCGCGACCGCTTTCCTGGCCGAACGCCTCGGCACGGAACTCCAGCACTTCCCCGGCGGGCACACCGGCCTGACCACGCACCCCGCCGAGTTCGGCGAACTCCTCCGGAAGGCCTTCCACGCCCACACCTGAATCCCCCTCACTCCCATCAACCCCACCGCGGGCGGTCACCGGACGTCACGTCCGCAACCGGCCGTCCGCGGGGAGATCCTCGCGGCCGCCGGCGCGGGGAGGGCCCGGCACGGAACCGCCCCGTGCCGGGCCCCGTCGTGTCCGGGAGGAGGGGCCGGGGCGGGTGACGCGGCGGCCGGGGGCTCGGGCATCATCGTCCGCATGAGCGACACGCACGACGACCGCCTGGCCACCCTCTGGCAGGGCTTCCTCCACCTGCCCTTCCCGCAGAGCTGCTACCTGCGCTCGCCCGCCGGCGAGGACCTGGTGCTGTTGGACAGCCACCTGGCCGGCTGCGTGTCCGCCGCGCTGACCGGCCCGCTCGACGAACGGCGCAGGGCGGCGCTGCGCACCGGCATAGCGACCGTCCACCGCATCCTGCCCGAACTCGCCGACGACCCCGAGGCCGCCGACTACTTCACCCGGCTGCGCGAACTGGCCGTGCTGGCGGGCGAACGGTAGGCCCCTGCCGGGGCGGAGGGCCGCGGGCGCCCGAACGGCGCTCGCTGCGGCGCGACGCAACCCACCGCCGCGCTCGGCCCGCCCCACCGGGAACTCGTGTTGCGGACCGCCCGGGAACGTGCCGACGCCGGACGCGGCGTGGTCGACGCCCTGCACGGCCTCGCGCTCGCCGCCGCGCACCCGCGCGGGGGCGCGCCGATCGTGCTGCCCGAGCGCCCCCGTAGAGCAGATTGACGGATCGTCGGCCCGGGAAGACCACCCGACGGTGGGCGACCGAACGGGCGAGATCAGGGCCGGGGCACGGTCCGGGCGGGTGACCCGGCCGATCCGAAGCACATGGTCGAGCCGGGTACGGGTAACCGCACCAGCAGGAACCGGACCACCCGGACACCCGGAGGCACCACGATGACCCTCACCATGACCCTGCTGCTCACCCCGCTGATCGTCGCCGCGGCCGTCACCGCGACCCGCGCCCCCGGCCGCCGCGGCCGCCACCGCGCCGCCGCGCGCGGCCGCCAGTCCTGACCGCCCGTCAGTTCCGACCGCCCGTCAGTTCCGACCGCCCGTCACCCGCGCTGCGCGCGCTGCTTCCGGTACTCGACGCGGAAGCAGTGGCCGCCGTCGAAACCCGGCCGCCGACGGCTTCGGCGCCGCCCGCGCCGGAACGGCCACCGTCCACTCCGCGCCCCGGTACCTGCTCGGTATCGCCGCGCTGCAACCGGCGCCGTACTGCCGCACACCGGCACTGCTGGACACCGCGCTCGGGCGCGGCGCACGGGACCGATCCGGCGTCAGGCGGCGGGGCGGGCCGACGGGGTGGCGGGTCGAGTTCGGGCGTCAGGAGCGGGCGGGGAGGAAGGACGGCGGGACGAGGTCGCCGACCGCGAAGGGGGCGACGGTTCCGTCCGGGCGGATCGCCTCGAGGACGAACTCCGGGGCGGTCAGGTCGAAGCGGTGCCAGTCGGTGCTCTCGCTCAGGGCGAGGACCGGCCAGGTGTCCGGGTCGGTCGGGCCGGGGAGCCAGAAGAAGGTGTCGCCGTGGCAGGTGCCGCCCCACGGGACCAAGCCGCCCGGTGCGCCGGGCGGCGGGTAGGGGTGCAGCAGGTCGGCGGCGCCGGGGGAGAACCAGGGGGCCGACGCGCCCGCGAGGGAGTGGGCGGTGCGTTCGTCGCCCGGGCCGGAGACGAACAGGTACCGGCTGAACTCGCCGGGGCCGAACAGTTCGGCGAGTTCCCGGAACGAGCCGGGGACGGGCAGGCCCAGGGCCCGTTCGGCCGGGGTCCAGTCGGTGGTGGTGGACCGGGGGCGGTGCCACCCCGTCAGGGCGGCGAGCCGTTCGGTCGGGGACGGCGCCGCGGGGGCCTCCCGGCGGGGGCGGGTCACGGGCGGGTGCGCCGGTCGATCAGGGCGGCGAGGCCGTCGAGGATGCGGGCGAGGCCGAAGTCGAAGGCGTTGTCGCGGCCCCCGGGGGGTTCGGTGAGGGCGGCGGCGAGGGCGGGGTAGCGGGTGGCGTGGGTGTGGATCAGGGGGACGAGGGCGCGCAGCATCTCGGCCTCGGGGGAGCCGGTGGTGGACTGCCGGTGCTGGGCGGCGAGGGTGCGGACGTGGCCGATGAGCAGGACGGCGGCGTCCATGCGCTCGGCGCCGGACAGGCCGTGGCCGTCGAGGGCGGCCACCACGCGTTCCAGCCAGGCGAGTTCGCGCGGGCCGGTGGGGCGGGGGGCGGCGAGGGCGTCCAGCAGCCAGGGGCGGGCGGTGAGGACGGCGGACATCCGGTGCGTCCAGTCGGTGAGCTGCTCGCGCCAGGGGGCGTCGCTCGGGGGCGGCGGCTCGCCCACGGCGTACTCGACCATCAGGGCGACCAGTTCGGCCTTGCCCGGGACGTAGCGGTACAGCGCCATCTTGGTGTGGCCGAGCAGCCCCGCGACCCGCTGCATGGAGAGCGCGGCCAGGCCCTCGGCGTCCGCGGCCTCGATCCCGGCGCGGGCGATCGACTCCAGGGTGAGGCCGGGTTTCGGCCCCCTGGTCGGTCGGGCGGGCGGTTCCCACAGCAGCCGCAGCGCCGGGTGCGGTTCGGTCACGGCCCCTCCTCGTTCCGCGGGCCGGCCTTGTGCCCGACCCGCAACTGTGTCTACCGTACACAGCAAGGAACTGCGTCCAGTGGACGCAATTAACAGGGAGGACCCCCGTGCGGATCCTGATCTCCGGCGCCGGCATCGGCGGCCCCGCGCTCGCGCACTGGCTCGCCCGGTACGGGCACCGGCCCACCGTGGTCGAACTCGCCCCCGCGCTCCGGGCGGGCGGGCAGGCCGTCGACTTCCGCGGGCCCACCCACCTGACCGTGCTGCGGCGGATGGGCCTGCTGGACGAGCTGCGCGAACGGCAGACCGGCGGCACCCCGATGACCTTCACCGACCTGCGCGGCCGCACCCGGCTGCACCTGCCCGCCGAGTTCGCCGGGGGCGAGGTGGAGATCCGGCGCGGCGAACTCGTCCAACTGCTGCACCGGCACAGCGCCCCCGGCACCGAGTACCTGTTCGGCGACACCGTCACCGCCCTGCGACAGGACGCCGACGGCGTCGACGTCACCTTCCGGCACGCCCCCGCGCGCCGCTTCGACCTGGTGGTCGGCGCCGACGGCCTGCACTCCCACGTCCGCGCCCTCGCCTTCGGCCCCGAGCGGCAGTACGTCCGCCACCTCGGCTACTACGCCGCCACCTGGCCGTTCGCCAACCGCCTCGGCCTGCCCGCCGGAACCACCGGTGTCAACACCCCCGGCCGGCTCGCCGCCGCCGGGGCCGACCCCCGCGACCCCGGACGCGCCGGAGCCTTCCTGCTGTTCGCCTCGCCCGAACTCGCCCTCGACCGGCACGACCCCGCCGCGCTCAGGGCCCTGCTGCGCGAACGCTTCGCCGACCTACCGCACCCCGTCCCGCAGCTGCTCGCCACCCTCGACGAGGTCGCCGACCGCGACTTGTACGTCGACTCGATCAGCCGCGCCGACGTCCCCGCCTGGTCCGACGGGCGGATCGCCCTGCTCGGCGACGCCGCCTGCGGCGCCACCATCGGCGGCATGGGCACCGGCACCGCCCTGGTCGCCGCGTACGTCCTGGCCACCGAACTCGCCCGCGCCGACGGCGACCACCGCACCGCCCTCACCCGCTACGAGCGCACCGTCCGCCCCTACGCCGAACGCTGCCAGCGCGGCGGCGACCGCACCGGCCCCTTCCTCGCCCCGCGCACCGCCCGCGGGCTGTGGCTGCGCGACACCCTGCTGAGCCGGCCCGCGCTGCTGAACCGGATGCTCGCGCTGGGGGAGGACGTCGCCACCCTCGATTTGCCCGAACCCGCCAGCGGCCGCCCGAGCGGGACGGGCGGGGCCGGGGGTCAGCCGGAGCCGGTCGTGACCGGGCCGGACTCGTAGGCCGGGACGACCAGGTGGACCCGACCGCGGGCGCAGGGCTCGGACAGCAGGCTCGCGAGGTGCGTCCTGGCGGTGCCCGGACCGATGGGCAGGCGGGCGGCGGTGTGAAAGTTTCCGGGGAGCTACCGGTTTCGGAGCCCCTCCCGAAGTGGGACGCAACGCGTACGGAGCGCCTCTTCGACGGCTGTTCGACAGTGGCGCGACCGGGCGAAAGGCCGCCAAGAGCGGTCGGCGGGGCGGGAGTTCGCGGTGTCCGGGGCGGCGGTCCGTGGCGTTCGGGGCGGCGGTCCGCGGTGCGCGGGGCCTGCCGCCGGGGCCGGTCGGGCCGCTAGCATCGGCCGCGATTCGCTGCGGGAGCGCTCCCACGCTCCGGTTCCCGCATCGTCCCCGGTCAGCATGCCCCCACCTCGATGCCGACCGCCTCTCCCACCCGAGAGCACCCCCGGAGGACACACCGTGCACACCCCCGACCCCCACCGTCGCGCCGCCGTCCCGCCCGCCCGGCCGACCCGCCGCGCCGCCGCCCTCGCCCTCGCCGCCGTGACCGCGGCCGTCGGCCTGGTGGCCGCCGCCCAGGGCGGCGCGGGCGCGGCCGTGCAGGGCAGCCTCGACCCGGGCACCCAGTTCTACAAGGACCCGACCTCCCAGGCCGTCCGGTGGGTCGCCGCCAACCCCGGGGACTCCCGGACGCCGGTGATCTCCAAGCGGATCGCCAGCCAGCCGCAGGGCATCTGGTTCGCCAACTACCGCCCGGACACCATCACCTCCGACGTCCGGACGGTCACCTCGGCCGCCGCCCAGGCCGGTCAGGTGCCGGTGCTGGTGGCCTACATGATCCCCAACCGGGACTGCGGCGGCGCCTCCGCGGGCGGCGCCCCCGACCTCTCCTCGTACGATGCCTGGGTCGGCAAGTTCGCCGCCGGGCTCGGCAGTTCGCGCTCGATCGTGGTGCTGGAACCCGACTCGATCGCCCTCACCACCTGCCTCAGCGCCCAGCAGCAGAACGACCGCTTCGCCTCGCTGGCCCGCGCCGTCAACACCATCCACGCCGCCAGCCCCAACGCCAAGGTCTACCTCGACGGCGGCCACTCCACCTGGAACTCCGCCTCCGAACAGGCCAACCGGCTGCGCAGCGCGGGCGTGCTCAACGCGAACGGCTTCTTCACCAACGTCTCCAACTTCAACACCACCGCGAACGAGACCTCCTTCGCCCACGGCGTGCTCAACGCCCTCGGCAACCCCGGCAACCTGCACGCCGTCATCGACACCAGCCGCAACGGCAACGGCCCCTCGGGCAGCGCCTGGTGCGACCCCTCCGGCCGCAAGATCGGCAACTACCCGACCGCCGCCACCAACGACAGCGGCATCGACGCCTTCCTGTGGATCAAGCCCCCGGGCGAGGCCGACGGCTGCGCCGCCGCGGCGGGGACCTTCGTCCCCGACATCGCCTACCAGTTGGCGGTGAACGCGACCGACCCGAGCACGCCGCCGACCTCGCAGCCTCCCACCTCGCAGCCGCCGACCTCCCAGCCGCCGTCCTCGCCCCCCGCGTCCTCGCAGCCGCCGACCGGCAACGCGTCCTGCTCGATCGCCTACCGGGCCAACTCCTGGGCGGGCGGCTTCACCGCCGACGTCACGGTGAAGAACACCGGTAGCAGCGCCATCTCCGGCTGGAAGCTCGCCTGGACGTTCCCCGGCGACCAGAAGATCACCAGCGCCTGGAACGCCACCGTCACCCAGAACGGGACCTCCGTCACCGCCACCGACCTCGGCTACAACGGCACCCTGGCGGCCGGCGCCTCCACCAGCTTCGGCCTGCAGGCCACCTACGGGTCGAACAACACCACCCCGACCGCCTTCACGCTCAACGGCACCGCCTGCACCACCTCCTGAGCCATCCTCCCCAGCCCCGTCGGCCACCCCCCACCCGTGGGCCGACGGGGCACCTCCTTGCCCCGCCGTGGTTGTGGTTGCGGCTGCGTTCGGGGACGGGTAGCGGCAGACGGACCGGATCCCGGATCCGGCCCGTCCGGCCCGGTGGCCTACGGTGTCGGCCATGACCAGGACCACGCCGCCCCGACCCTCGGACGTCGAAGCGCTCTTCCCGCAACTGGCCCACCACCGCGGGGTGACGACCCGGCTGCACCCGCGGGCCGGGCGCCCGGACGCCTCGGTCAGTTCGGTCGGAGGTCCGCTGCTCTGGCCCGCGGACGAGCCCTGGCCGGTGTGCACCGAGCCGCACCGGCGCGGGCGCGGCCACCGGATCGCGGACATCCGTCAGCGGCGTCGGCTGCTGGCCCAGGCATGGGCGCGCGACGCGGCCCCGGGGCCGACGGACGACGAGCGGGCCCTGCTGAAGGAACTGGGGCGGAGACACCGTCTGCCGGACATCGCGGACACCGATCCGGTCCCGCTGGTCGGCCTGGTCCAGCTCTACCGGCGGGACGTGCCGGGCCTGCCCGTCGGGCCGGACGACCGCGACCTGCTGCAGGTGCTCTGGTGCCCGTTCGAGGCCCACGGCCCGAGCGGCCACGACCTCGACCTGCGCGTGGTCTGGCGCCGTTCCGAGCAGGTGCGAGAACCCCGGGGAGCCGCACCGGAGCCGCTCCTGGTCGGCTTCGAGGGCGCGGTGCCCGAGCCGTGCGTGCTGCACCCCGAGCAGGTGACCACCTACCCCTACGCGGGGACACTGCCCGCGCGCCTGCAGGCCAGGATCGACGCCTGGGAGCGGAAGCAGGAACGGAAGGCGGACAAGGACCCGGACGCCGAGGCGCTCACCTACCAGCACGACCTGTCGATCCCGCCCGGCTACCGCGTCGGCGGCTTCGCCTCGTGGCACGGCACCGACCCGTACGCCGTGGCCTGCGCGGTCTGCGGCGCGCCCATGGCCCTGCTGCTCACCCTGGACAGCCACGAGTGGGACGGCTGCACCAGCTGGATGCCGGTCGAGGACCGCCTCCTCCCCGGCCACCTGCAGGACCCCTGTCCCGCCCGGCTCGCCTTCGGCAGGTACGGGCTGCTGAACGTCTTCGCCTGCCCCGCGGGACCGGGGCACCCGCACCGGTGGAGCATCCAGTAGGCACCGCCGGGGCCGGCGACGGGGGCGCCGGGGTTCCGGGCCTTGCTCAGGGCCGGAGTTGGACGGCCGTCACCATCACGTAGCCGACCAGCAGGCCGAACAGGCACACCGCCGTGATGTAGCGCGGCGTGAACGGCAGCCCCGCGAGCGACGGGTACAGCAGGACGGCGCCGCCCGCCGCGAGGTCCGCGACGTACAGGCCGTCGGGCGGGACGATGCCCGTGCTGCGGGCCGCCCAGCCGGTGGCGATCAGGAAACCCGTCAGCAGGGTGAACCCGGACAGCAGCCCGGAGCCGATCGCCCCGAGCGTCGGGTGCGGTTCCGGGTACGGCTCACCCTCCGGAACCTCGGGACGCACCCGGTGCGCCACCGCGAGCGCGCCCACGGCGAGGGCCATGGCCCCGACGGCGCCGATCAACGGAGCGGGATTCAACGGCTCCTCCTGGAGAAGGCGAAGTGCTGCCCGACGAGGGCCGCGAGCGCGGCCGGCAGCAGGACGGTGACGAGCAGGACGCTCGCCCAGACCGAGGGCTCGATCGGGCCCGGCCCGGCCGGGGTGTCCGGGGGCGGTGCGGCGACCAGCGTCGAGGGTGCGGCGGTCGGGGTCGGCGTGGCGGTGGCGGTCGGGGCCGGGGTCGGCGTGGCGGTGGTTGTCGGCGTGGGGGCGGGAGTGGCGGGGCGGACGGTTGCTGCTTGCGGACGGGGGGTCGGGGCCGGGGGGTGGTGCGAGGTGGACGGGGACTGATGGGGCGTCGGAGGTAGCGCGGCGGGCGTGGGGGCGGGCGTGGGGACGGGGGCGGGCGTCGGCGTCGGGTGTGCAGTGGGGGTGGGGGTCGGGCTGGGGGATGGTGTGGGGGTCGGTGTCGGTGTTGGCGTCGGCGTCGGTGTCGGGCTGTGGCAGTGCCAGGGCGGGTGGTGCGGCAGGGGGAGGGGCGGGAGCGGGGGGAGCGGTGGCAGGGGCGACAGGTAATCGCCGGGGGCATGGTCCATTGCCCGATCATCGGACCGTCCCGGTGCGGCGCGGTAGTCGTTCGGGGTCAAACCCCACGGGCCGGTGAACCCTCCTGAGCTGCCGCGGAACGTGCGAGCGACAGGTGGTCGCCCGTTCGGGGCGCGGGGGTCAGGGCCGCGGTGAGCGCCACCGCGGCGGCGGCGAGCACCGGCCAGCCCGTGCCCAGCAGCAGGGCCAGTACCGCCGGGCAGCTCACGGCGGCGGCCAGGCGCGGGGCGCCGTCCAGGACGCGGACCGCCGCGGCCGTGCAGGTCAGGTAGACGGTGAGGAACAGCGCCGTGGGCACGGCCACCAGTTGAGCGGTCGTCAGCACGCCCGTCCCGACCAGGACGAACAGCGGGACGCCGATCAGCGCGGTGGTCGCCACCACGGCGAGCGAGCCGCGGCGTCCGGAGGCGGTGCCGGAGGGGAGCAGGGCGTCCAGCAGGGCGGCGGCGCCGGTCAGGTAGGTGTTGGTGGCGGCGAGGGTGAGCACCACCGCCGCACCGGCGGCCAGCAGCGGGCCCCGGGAGCCGATCGCGGCGCGCAGCAGGTCGGCCAGCGGGACGGAGCCGCCCGCGCCCGGGCCGAGCACGGCCACCGTCGCGGCCGCCAGGCCCAGGCAGAGCAGTGAGGTCACGGCGAAGGCGATCAGCACCACCCGGCGCAGTTGGCGGCGCGGGTCGCGCAGTCGGGTGGTCAGCGAGGCGGCGGCCTCCCAGCCGACGAACGCGAACATCAACGGCGGGGCGGCCTGCGCGACGCCGCTCCAGCCGTGCGGCAGGAAGGGCGTCCAGTGCGCGGCCCGGGCGGCCGGGGCCGAACCGAGGACCGCGAACAGCACCAGGCCCACCAGGGCGGACACCAGCGCCAGTTGCAGCCCCGCCCCCGTCCGCACCCCCAGCAGCCGGACCGCCAGCACCAGCGCCAGCAGCCCCAGCCCCGCCCGGACGGCCGTGGCCCCGTCCGCGCCCACGGCCGCCGCCGCGTAGCTCCCGCCGATCAGGCAGACCACGGGCGCGCCCGCGACCACCCCCGCCAGGAAGCACCAGCCGGCGGCCCGGCCCGCCCGCGCGCCCAGCCCCGCGGCCGTGTACCCGGCGACGCCGCCGGAGGAGCCCAGCCGGGTGCCGAGCGCGCAGAACACCACCGCGATCAGCCCGGACAGCGCGAGCAGCGCCAGCCACGCCAGCAGCGAGGCCGGGCCCGCCGCGCGGGCCGCCAGCTCCGGGAGCAGCAGCAGGCTGGGGCCGAGCAGGGCGCCGATGTACAGCGCGGACGCCCCGGCCGTGGAGAGGAAGGCGGGGGCGGCGGAAGGGGAGCCGGGACGCGAGGAGGGACGGGGGCGGGATGCTGGCGCGGTGTCGGTCATGCCCTGATCCTGGCCCGGATCGCGCGGCACCCGATGGCGAAATCCGCTCCGCGCAGGGGGCCTCGCGGTAGATCCTGTCACCGGAGAGCGGTTCGGCGACAGGTCGTGCCACGGGGGAGGGGCCAGGTCACGCGGTGGATTCTGTCGGGGATCTGCGGGTTTGCGTGGTGGATCCTGCCGCAGCAGCGGTGCGAGGCGGCACGACATGCCGGGCAACCGCCGCAGCGGGGACGATCGCGCCGGGGCACCACTAGGCTGCCCAGCATGTCGAGCCCCCAGTACGACCGCATCGACCGCGCCATCCTGGCCCACCTCCAGCGGCACGGCCGGACCCCCAACGTCGACCTCGCCGAGGCCGTCCGGCTCTCGCCCTCCTCCGCGCTGCGGCGGACCAAGGCACTGGAGGCGGACGGGGTGATCGCCGGGTACCGGGCCGAACTCGACCGCGACCGGGTCGGGTTGGGGCTGACGGTGTTCGTCGCGCTGCGGGTCGAACAGCACTCGCGGGAGACCTCGCGGCACATCGAGGAGTCGCTGTGCGCGATCCCCGCGGTGGTCGCCTGCCACGTGGTCTCCGGCGAGGCCGACTTCCTGGTGGAGATCGCCGTCCCGGACCTGGCCAGCTACGAACAGGTCCTGCTGGACGAGATCCTCGCCGTCGGCCCCGTCCGCGACGCCCGCTCCACCTTCGCCATCCGCACCGTCCGCTCCCGCGGCCCCCTCCCGCTCGACCACTGGCCGCCCCGGCCGGGCGGCCGGTAGCGGGGCGGTACGGAAGGCCGGGTCCGCGCGGCACCCGTCGCCGTCGTCCCGTTCCCGTGGTCCCGTCCCCGTCGTCCTGTCGACTCGACCGTCCCGCACCGGAGGTGTGGCGGTCCTGTCGGCCGAAAGGCCGCCAGGCGTCCGGGTGGAGGCCGCTGCGACCGGGTTCTACAACGTTGAGCAGGGCGCTGAAGCCCTGGCGGGGCCGACCGGTCCGGTCGGTGGGGATCCGGTCCGGTGGGGTTCTTCTCCCTTGAATTGCAGGGCAGTTGGTCTGTGACGATATCCGCCGCTGCTCTGGACACTCGTGCCCGGTGCGTGCTGTCATGCCGTTGCCCTGCTTTCCAACGTTGTAACAGCCTTCCGGAGGAGAGTGCCATGTCCATGAGCCGTAGGCGGTTCGTCGGCAGTGCCGCCGTCGGTGCCGGCCTCTCGCTGAGCCTCCCGGTCGCCGCGCAGGCCGCCCCCCGCACCCGCCTCGGAGCCGCTCCGGTCGCCCCGGTCGCCCCGGCTCCCGGTGGACTCTACTTCCCCAACGCGGCGCCGCTGGCCCCCGTCGCATTCCTCCGCCTGCCCCCGGGCAGCATCACCGCGGCCGGCTGGCTCGACGGACAGCTCCGGCTCCAACTCGCGGGCCTGTGCGGCCGGTACGACCAGATCTCGCACTTCCTCGACCTGAGCACCAGCGGCTGGACCCACCCCGACCGCCCCGGCTGGGAGGAGGTCCCGTACTGGCTGCGCGGCTACGTCGACCTGGCGATCGCCACCCGCGACACCGTCGCCCTCGCCACCGCCCGCCGCTGGATCGACGCGATCGTCGCCACCCGGCAGTCCGACGGCTTCTTCGGCCCGACCGCCCTGCGCACCTCGCTCAACGGCGGACCGGACTTCTGGCCGTTCCTGCCGCTCACCTGGGCGCTGCGCAGCTGGCAGGAGTACAGCGGCGACACCCGGATCGTCCCGCTGCTGAGCGCCTTCTTCCGCTACATGAACGCCCAGGGGCCCGGCGCGTTCAACAGCAGCTGGGTCTCGGTGCGCTGGGGCGACGCGCTGGACAGCGTGTTCTGGCTGTACAACCGCACCGGAGACGCCTTCCTGCTGGACCTGGCCGACAAGATCCACGCGCACGGCGCGAACTGGACCGACAACCTGCCCAGCCTGCACAACGTCAACATCGCGCAGGGCTTCCGCGAACCCGCCCAGTACGCGCTGCGCTCCCCGTCCGCCACCCTGACCGGTTCCGCGTACCGCACCTACGACGCGGTGATGGCGCAGTACGGCCAGTTCCCCGGCGGCGGCTTCGCCGGGGACGAGAACGCCCGGCCGGGCTACGGAGACCCGCGCCAGGGCTTCGAGACCTGCGGCGTCGTCGAGTTCATGGCCAGCCACCAACTGCTCAACCGGATCACCGGCGACCCCGTCTGGGCCGACCGCTGCGAGGACCTCGCCTTCAACTCGCTGCCCGCCGCGCTCGACCCCGACGGCAAGGCCGTGCACTACGTCACCAGCGCCAACAGCGTCGACCTCGACAACACCCCCAAGACCCAGGGCCAGTTCCAGAACGGCTTCGCCATGCAGGCGTACCAGCCCGGCGTCGACCAGTACCGCTGCTGCCCCCACAACTACGGCATGGGCTGGCCCTACTTCCTGGAAGAACTCTGGCTCGCCACCCCCGACAACGGCCTGGCCGCCGCCATGTACGCCGCCGGCACCGTCACCGCCAAGGTCGCCGACGGCACGGCCGTCACCTTCACCGAGACCACCGACTACCCCTTCGCCGAGACCGTCACACTGCGCCTGAGCACCCCGAAGCCGCTCGCCTTCCCGCTGTACCTGCGCGTCCCCGGCTGGTGCGCCGCGCCCGCCCTCACCGTCAACGGCGCCGCCGTGAACGCACCTGCCGGGCCGGCGTACACCGTCGTCAACCGGACCTGGCACGACGGCGACACCGTGGTGCTGCGCCTGCCCCAGCGCACCACCGTGCGCACCTGGAGCGCCAACCACGGCAGCGTCTCGATCGACCACGGGCCGCTGACGTACGCGCTGCGGATCGGCGAGAGCTACCAGCAGTACGCGGGCACCGCCGCCTTCCCCGAGTACGCCGTCCACGCCACCACGCCCTGGAACTACGGCCTCGCGCTGGACGCCGGGTCCCCGGTCTTCACCGCCGCCGGGGGAACGCTCGCCGCCAACCCCTTCACCCAGGCCGGCACCCCCGTGCGGATCACCGTACCGGCCCGGCGGATCCCCGAGTGGCAGGCCGACGGCCAGCACGTGGTGAGCCCGCTGCAGAGCAGCCCCGCCCGCAGCACCGCGGCGGTCGAGACCGTCACCCTCGTCCCGATGGGCGCGGCCCGGCTGCGGATCTCCTCCTTCCCCACCACCTCCCCGACCGGCACGCCCTGGAGCACCGGCGGCGCCCCGTTCCGGATCCGCAACCGCAACTCCGGCAAGGTGCTGGGCGTGGACGGCATGTCGACGGCGGACAGTGCCCGGGTGGTGCAGTTCGCCGACAACGGGACGGCCGACCACCTGTGGACCTTCCTCGCCGACGCCGACGGCTGGTTCCGGATCCGGAACGTCAACTCGGGCAAGGTGCTGGGGATCGACGTGATGTCGACGGCGGACAGTGCCCGGGTGGTGCAGTTCTCCGACAACGGCACCGCTGACCACCTGTGGCAGCTGGTCGACAACGGCGACGGCTGGTTCCGGATCCGCAACCGCAACTCCGGCAAGGTGCTGGGCGTGGACGGCATGTCGACGGCGGACAGCGCGCAGGTGGTGCAGTTCGCCGACAACGGCACCTCCGACCACCTGTGGCAGCTGCGCTGACCCCGCCGCTCCGGTCGCCCCGGGCGCCCTGCCCCCGTACGACCGACCGTCGCGGCCGGGTCCTCGCCGGCCCGGCCGCGACGGCGTCCACCCCCGCCGTTCCCCACCCGATCCAGGAGACTCCCGTGCCCGTGTCCCGATCCCTGCGCGCCACCCTGCTGACCGTCGGAGTCCTGGCCGCGGCCCTGCCCGCCGCCGCTCCGGCCGCGGCCGCCGCCGCGGCGGTGTGCAACAAGTACTGCGACGCCCGCGACCCCGCCCTCAGCCCGCAGGACCGGCAGCCGGTGTCCGCGACGCTGTCCGGCCGCACGCTCGTGCTGCACTTCGACGACGCCGACGCGATGGGCTGGGCCTCGATCACCGGTGGAGCAGGCGGCGACGAGGTGTGGCTGGACCGCTCGACGGACGGCGGCCGGACCTGGAGCGGCGGCAGCAAGCTCGGCGACACCAGGGTGCCCGCGGGCGGCAGCGGCCGGCGCACCCTGATGTACAACGTCGACGACTGGAACAACCGCGGCGTCGGCGCGCTGCGGGCCTGCGGCCAGGTCGGCGGCGCCGTCGCCTGCACCCCCTGGGCCCGCACCACCTGGAACGCCTGGGACCGGCGCACCGCCGCCGCGACCGCGCTCATGACGTCCTTCGACCGCACCACCAAGCTCTTCGGCGGCAACGGCTGGTGGACCGCCGCCAACGCGCTCACCGCGGTCATCGACAACGCCCGGATCAGCGGCATGGGCAGCTACACCTACGCCGTCGCCGAGACCTACGACAAGAACCTCGGCGCCCAGGGCGGCAACTTCACCAACGAGTACCTGGACGACACCGGCTGGTGGGGACTGGCCTGGGTGGACGCCTACGACCTGACCGGGGACGGCCGCTACCTGAACACCGCCCGCGCCGACGCTGACCACATGAGCGCCAACTGGACCGGCACCTGCGGCGGCGGAGTGCGCTGGAACACCGGCAGCACCTACAAGAACGCCGTCACCAACGAGCTCTACCTCCAGCTCACCGCCGCCCTGCACAACCGCATCCCCAGCGACAGCGCCTACCTCCAGCGCGCCCGCGAGGAGTGGAACTGGTTCCGGGGCAGCGGCATGGTCAACGCCGACCACCTGGTCAACGACGGCCTGAACGACGCCTGCGCCAACAACGGCCAACCCACCTGGACGTACAACCAGGGCGTCGTCCTCGGCGGCCTCACCGAGCTCTACCGGGCCACCGGCGACGCGACCCTGCTCACCACCGCCCGCACCCTCGCCGACGCCTCCACCACCCGCCTGACCAGCGGCGGCGTGCTGCGCGAACCCGGCGAGGGCGACGACTGCACCGGCGACGGACCGTCCTTCAAGGGCGCCTACGTCCGCGGCCTGGACCGGCTCGACGCCCAGCTGCCCGACCACCCCTACACGCCCGCCCTCACCGCCTGGGCGGACTCCGCCCACGCCAAGGACCGCAACCCGCTCGACCAGTACGGCCCGCACTGGGCCGGCGGCCCCGGCAGCACCGACTACGGCTGTCAGCAGAGCGCCCTCGACCTGCTCGACGCCGCCGGCTGACCGTGGCGCCCCGAACGGTGGTGCCGCCCGCACCCCGGGCGGGGGGCGGGCGGCACCGGCGGGGCGGCCCCGGCTACGCGGAGACCGGCAGGTTCCACTTCTGGGCGGCGGTTCCGTTGCAGTCCCAGATCTGCAGTTGCACGCCGTTGGTGGTGTCGGAGGACGGGACGTCCAGGCAGCGCCCGGAGTCGGGGTTCACCAGGGTGCCGTTGACGGCCTGCCACTGCTGGGCGCCGCTGCCGTTGCACTCCCACAGCTGGACCGGGGTGCCGGCGGCGGTGCCCGAGGAGGTGACGTCCAGGCACTTGCCGAGCACCTGGAGGGTGTCGCCGACCCTGGTCCAGTTCTGGGCGCCGCTGCCGTTGCAGTCCCAGATCTGGATCCGGTTGCCGTTGGCCGTTCCGGAGGCGGAGTCGTCCAGGCACTTCGCGCCGTTCAGGCCCGAGGTGACCGGCCCGGACCCGGCGCCCGGCCCGGTGGCGTACGCCTCCAGTTCGTAGAGCCGGGCGGAGGGGTCGCCGCCGGTGTTGGTCGGGGTGGAGAACACCACCCGCACGTACCGGGCCGAGCGGGCCGGGAAGGGGCTGTAGGTGCGGCTGGAACGCGATCCCGTGACGGTGGCGGCGGTGCTCCAGGAGGTGCCGTCCGTGCTGGTCTGCACCTGGAAGGCGGCGGTGTTCCAGGCGGTGTTCTCGCCACCGAGCCCGGCGTGCTCCAGCACCACCGAGCCGACCGGCTGCGCCGAGCCCAGGTCGACCTGGAGGCTCGCACCGGCCGTCTTCGAGCACCACTTGCTGTTGTTCTGCAGACTGCCGTCGACGGCCTTGTCCGCGGACTCGGCCGCGGCGCACGGGGCGGAGGCGCTGGTCGGCCGGCCCAGGGCGAGGTTCGCGCCCAGCTCCGGGGCGGCGGGGACGGGGGTCGCGCCGTCCTGGAAGGAGGGCGGGACGTCGCCCGCGCCGGTGCCCCAACTCGTGCTGGGCGCCGCGCCCATGGTGAAGTCGAGGGTGCCGCCGGACGCGAGGTCCGGGTAGCGCAGGTAGTTGTGGCTGGTGGCCGTCCCGTTCACCTTCAGGCCCTGGACGTAGGAGCCGGTGCCGGACGCGTTGACGGTGATGTTGCCGCCCGGGCGCTGGATCAGCACGGACGGGAAGGACGGCCCGTGCACGGCCAGCGTGTCGGCGCCGGGCGTCGCGGGGTACAGGCCGAGCGCCGCCCAGACGTACCAGGCGGAGGTGGCCCCGAGGTCGTCGTTGCCGGGCAGCCCGCCCGCGCCGGTGGTGAAGGACTCGGTCATCACCTTGCGGACGGCCGCCGAGGCCCCGGCGGGGTGGCGGGCGTAGTTGTAGGCCCACGGGACGCCGTGCTCGGGCTCGTTGCCGATGTAGTAGTACGGCAGGCTCTGCCCGGCGTTGACCTGGGTGAAGTGGTGGTCGAGCCGCTGCACGGCGGTCTGCCGTCCGCCCATGGCGTTGACCAGGTCGGCGAAGTCGTACGGGACCATCCAGGTGTACTGGGCGGCGTTGCCCTCGGTGAAGTCCGCCTGGGCGGCCGGGTCCAGCGGCCACTTCCAGCTGCCGTCGGAGTTGCGCGGCTGCACGTAGCCGGACTCGGCGCCGTAGGTGTTGCGCCACCACTGGGCCCGGGTCATGAAGGTGTCGTGGTCCGCGGTGCTGCCGAGCGCCTTGGCGAACTGGGCCACGGCGAAGTCGGAGGCCGAGTACTCCAGCGAGTCGGACGGCGCGCCGGGGATGTAGTGCAGGTTGGTGTAGGTGCCCTGGTTGCCGCGGATCGGCGAGCCCTGCGCGGTGCCGCCCGACGAGGACTTCTTCATCAGGGCCAGCGCGGCCGCGGTGTCGAAGCCGCGGGTCCCGAAGGCGTACATGCTGGCGACGATGATCGGGCCGGGGTCGCCGGTCATCACGAAGTCCTCGTTGGTCTGCTGCGACCACTTGGGCAGCAGGCCGCCCTGCTGGCCGTCCAGGACCATGGAGTTGGCGATGTCGGCGGCCTCGTTCGGGGCGATCAGCGCGATCAGCGCCGCCCAGGAGCGGTAGATGTCCCAGCCGGAGTAGTTCTGGTAGACCGGGCGGGCGGAGTTGTGGACCGCGCCGTCGAAGCCGCGGTAGTCGCCGTTGACGTCGCTGGCGATGTTCGGGCTCTGGAAGACGTGGTAGAGCGAGGTGTAGAACTTCTTCAGGTCGGTGGCCGAACCGCCGGTCACCTGGGCCCGGTTGAGGACCTGGTTCCACGCGCCGGCGGCGGCGGAGCGCACGGCGGAGAAGTCCCAGCCGTTGTTCTCCGCGGCCAGGTTCGCCTGCGCGTTGGCGACGCTGACGTAGCTCAGGGCGACCTTGAACTGCACGGTCTGCGAGCCGCTGGTGTCGAAGGTGACGTACGCGCCGGTGTTGGTGCCGGACGTGCCGGTCGAACCGGCGCTGAGCGTGGAGCCGGACCAGGTGCCGAAACCGCTGGGCGCCCGGTCGAAGCGGATGTCGAAGTAGATCTGGTAGGTCTTGGAGGAGCCGCAGAACCCGCCGGCGGTGACGCTGCCGGTCAGCTCCGAGCCGTTGACCTGCACCGATCCGCTGCGGTTGCCGGTGGCGCTGCGGCCGGTGGCGACGAGCAGCTGCGCGGCGCCGGTGGACGGGTAGGTGAGCCTGCCCATGCCGGTGCGGGTGGTCGCGGACAGCTCGACCGTGGTGGCGTACTTGTCGAGCCTGGTCCGGTAGTAGCCGGGGGAGGCGCTCTCGTTGGACTTGGTGTAGCCCGAGGCGTAGCCGGTCCAGTTGCTGCCGGGCGAGGCGCCCAGGGCACCGGTGACCGGGAGCAGCGGCAGGTCCTCGTTGTTCGGGCAGCCGGCCCCGTCGAAGTGGGTGAGGCTGAAGTCCTCGACCGTGGTGTCGGAGTTGCGGTAGCCGGACGGCGAGGCCGTCGGGGTGTCGGGGCTGAACTGGACTCCGCCGAAGGGCACCACGGCGCCCGGGTAGGTGGAGCCGCCGGCGCCGCCCCCGACGGGGTTCGGCGCGTTGCTGTCGTCGGTCCCGATGAACGGGTCGACGTACTGGGTGAGGTCGGTCGCCGTCGCGGCGTGGGCCGCGCTTGCGCCGAGGGTCGTGACCGGGCCGAGGACGGCGAGCAGGAGACTGCCGGCCGCGACGGCGGCCCGGGCCTTGCGGGTGGGGAGGGACACCGTGGGACACCTTCCGGTAGCGATGTGAACGTTACCGAGCGGATGGAATTGTTCCGGCGTGGCGATGGGCGCGTCAAGGCTGGGTGTCAAGGTCAACTTCGTTGTTTTTCAAGGAATTTGAGGCTCCGTGACAAGTGGCGACGGAGTCCTTGACAGCCCGTCACGGCGCCATCAGACTCCCAACTCTTCAGTGAACGTTACCAATCGCGGCGCGGAGGTCGGCTCGATGTCCCAACCACTTTTGGAAGCAAGGAAGGTGAGCAAGCGTTACGGACGGGTCCAGGCCCTCCAAGGCGCCGACTTCACCGTCCGCCCGGGCGAGGTGGTGGCGCTGATCGGCGACAACGGCGCCGGCAAGAGCACCCTCGTCAAGACCCTCTCCGGCTCCACCGCCCCCGACGGCGGCGAGATCCTGGTGGACGGCACCCCTGTCCGGCTCACCGGCCCGCTCGACGCCCGGCGCCACGGCGTGGAGACGGTCTACCAGGACCTCGCCCTCGCCCAGGACCTCGACGCGGCCGCCAACCTCCACCTCGGCCGCGAACTGCACCGCCCCGGCCTGCTCGGCCGCCTGGGGGTGCTGGACAACGCCGCGATGCGCCGCTCCGCCGTCACCGCCTTCGCCGAACTCGGCGTCGACCTGCGGGACGTGACCGTCCCGGTGGCCGCGCTGTCCGGCGGGCAGCGGCAGTCGGTGGCGGTGGCCCGCGCGGTCGCCTTCGCCAGTCGCGTCATCTTCATGGACGAACCCACGGCGGCCCTCGGCGTGGTCCAGCGCGGCCGGGTGCTGGAGACCATCAGGCGCGTCCGCGACCGCGGCATCTCCGTCGTCCTGATCAGCCACAACATGCCGGAGGTGCTCTCGGTCGCCGACCGCGTCGAAGTCCTGCGCCTGGGACGGCGGGTAGCCGTCCTCGACGCCGCCACCACCTCGGTCGAGGAACTGGTCGGAGCGATGACCGGCGCCCTGGACCCCGCCCCCGGCCCGGAGTCCGCCCCCGGCCCGGAGTCCGCCCCCGGCCCGGAGTCCGTCCCCGGAACGGGCGGTGCGGCATGAGCGCGCGGCTGCCCGGCTGGGTGCGCCGGATCGCCGCGGCGAACGAGACGTGGACCTCCGGGGTCCTGCTCCTGCTCGTCGCGTTCTTCACGCTCGCCCGGCCCGACACCTTCCTGACCCGCTACGACCTGACCCAGATCGCCACCAACGCCGCGATCTACCTGGTGCTGGGCGTCGGCATGACGTACGTGATCATCGTCGCCGGGATCGACCTGTCGGTCGGCTCGGTGCTGGTGCTCTCCGCCGTGCTCTCGGCCGAGTACACCCTCCACCACGGCGGCGCGGAGGCCGGCTGGGGCACCGTGGTGGTCTCCACCCTGATCGCGCTGGCCACCGGGCTGCTCTGGGGCGCCCTGCAGGGCTGGCTGGTGGCGAAGGCGAAGGTGCCGCCGCTCATCGTCACCCTCGGCGGCTTCGGCGCCGCCCTCGGCATCGCCCAGGTCGTCACCGGCGGCCAGGACCCGACCGGGGCGGTGTCCAGCAGGCTCCAGCACACCGTCGGCTTCGGCCGGCTGTTCGGCCAGGTCCCCTGGCTGGTCGTCATCGCCTTCGGCACCACCCTGGTGTTCGGCCTGGTCCTCACCCGCACCCGCTTCGGCCGCCACACCTACGCCATCGGCTCCAACCCGGAGGCGGCCCGCCGGGTCGGCATCGACGTGGACCGCCACCTGGTGAAGGTCTACGCCCTGACCGGCCTGCTCTCCGGGCTCGGCAGCACCATGTGGCTGGCCTACTTCGGCACCACCTCGATCGCCGGGCACTCCACCGACAACCTGAAGGTCATCACCGCCGTCGTGCTCGGCGGCGCCAGCCTCTTCGGCGGCCGCGGCACCGTGCTCGGCACGGTGATCGGCGTCTTCATCCCCGCCGTGCTCACCACCGGACTGATCATCATGGACGTCCAGCAGTACTGGCAGGACGTCGCGATCGGCGTCGTCCTGGTCGCGGCGGTGTACCTCGACCAGTTCCGCCGCCGCGGCCGCGAGCGCGGCTGACCGCCCGGCCCCCAGCGCCCGACCCCCCCAGCGCCCGGCCCCCAGCGCCTGACCCCCCCAGCGCCCGACCCCCCAGCGTCACACCCTCAGTTCCCCAGCCGCAGGAGGAAGCCCGCCATGCCCGGAACCAGTAGACCGCGCACCCTCGTCCGCTGCTGCGCCGCCCTCGCCCTGACCGCGGCCGCCACCGCCACCGCCGGCTGCGGCAGCGGCAGCGGGAGCAGCGGCGCGGACGGCACCAAGGACGTCACCCTGAAGCTCGTCACCGGCGTCAAGAGCGACCCGTTCTACATCACCATGGCCTGCGCCGCCCAGGACGAGGCGAAGAAGCGGGGCGTCAAGCTCACCGTCGACGGCTCCGCGCAGTGGGACGTCGCCGTGCAGCGCCCCATCATCGACTCGGTCGGCGCGAGCCGACCCGACGGGCTGCTGGTCTCGCCGGTCGACACCCAGGCCCTCACGCCCTCGCTGACGCAGGTGCAGAACGCCGGCACCAAGGTCGTCCTGGTGGACACCGCCGTCAGCGACGCCTCCGTCGGCGTCTCCCGGATCTCCTCCGACAACGAGGCCGGGGGCCGGACGGCCGCCAAGGCGCTGGCCGAGCTGATGGGCGACAAGGGCTCGGCCATCGTGATCAGCGTCAAGCCCGGCGTCTCCACCACCGACGCCCGGATCAAGGGCTTCACCGAGGAGATGAAGGCCAACCACCCGGCGATCGCCCTACTGCCCGTCCTCTACGACAACGACCTGCCCGCGACCGCGGCCTCGCAGGTCCAGGCCACCCTGGCCGCCCACCCCGACCTCGGCGGCGTCTTCGCCGGGAACACCAACACCGCGCAGGGGGTCGCCACCGGCCTCCAGGCCGCCGGTCGGCAGGGCAGCGTCAAGGTCGCCGCGTTCGACGCCGAACCCGACGAGGTGACCGCCCTGAAGAACGGGACCCTGGACATCCTGGTCGCCCAGGACCCGGTCGGCATCGGCACCCAGGGCGTCGACCAGGCGCTCGCCGCCATCGCCGGGAAACCGGTCACCGCCCGGATCGGCACCACCATGGTCGCCATCACCAAGGCGAACCTCGACGATCCCGCGGTCGGCAAGTACGTCTACCGGTCCGCCTGCTGACACCGCGTCCGGGGTCGCGGCCCCCGCACCGGCCGCGGAGGCGGTGCGGGGGCGCGGCCCAGACGGCGGCACCGGCGTCGATAGGATTTCACTCCCCGACGCCCGGGGCGACCGGCCGGTGCCGGGGGAGCGCGCCGAGGAGGACACCTGTTGAAGCGCCCGACGATGAAGGACGTGGCCCAGGCCGCCGGGGTCAGTCTGATGACGGTCTCCCGCGTGGTCTCCAACGCCCCCGGCGTCTCGCCCGACACCGTCGCCAAGGTCGAACAGGCCGTGCGCAGACTCGGCTACCAACGCAACGTCAACGCCCGCAACCTGCGGCAGAAGCGGCTCGGCACCTCCACCATAGGCGTGGTGGTGGACGACCTCGCCAACCCCTTCTACGCCCTGATGGCCCGTTCGATCGAGGACGAGGCGCACCGGCGCGGCTGCGTGGTGCTGGTCGGGAGCACCAACGACGAGCCGCGCCGGGAGCGCGAGGTGATCGCCGCCTTCACCGCCCGCCAGGTCGACGGCCTGATCGTCGTCCCCACCATCGGCAGCCACGGCTTCCTCCGCCCGGCCATGGAGGCCGGCACCCACGTGGTCTGCGTGGACCGCCCCGCCGAGGGCCTCGACGTGGACACCGTCACGGTCGACAACCGCGACGGCGCCCGGCACGCCGTCACCCACCTGCTCGCCCACGGCCACTCCCGGATCGCCTACCTCGGCGACCGCTACGACATCTGGACCCAGCGCGAGCGCTACGCCGGGTACCTGGACGCGTTCTCCGCCCGCGGCCTGTCCGCCGACCCCGCCCTGGTCCGGCACGGCCTGCGCTCCCACCTGGAGGCCCGGCTCGCCCTCGCCGACCTGCGCGCCCTGCCGGACCCGCCGACCGCCCTGTTCACCAGCAACGACCTGATCACCCTGGGCGTCCTGGACGCGATGGACGACCTGGACGGCCCAGAGCGGCCGCGGGCCGCCGGGCATCCCCTCCCGATGGCCGTCGTCGGCTTCGACGACCTGCCGCTCGCCAAGCTGCTGGACCCGCCCCTGACCGTCGTCAGCCAGGACCCGGTGGCGGTCGGGAGCACCGCGGCCAACCTCCTGTTCTCCCGGATAGCCGGCGACCGCTCCGCCCCGCGCAAGGTCATCCTGCTCACCCGCCTGGTCGAACGCCGCTCCGGAGAACGGCCCGGCCACCGCCCCGACCTCCCCGCCACGCCCTCCTGACCGCAGCGCCACGGGCTTCGCCACGCCGGTGAGCACTTCGGCGGCGGATGCGCAGGAGAACGTCGGAGAGCGCTCTCCCACCTGGAGGAAAGCAGCTCATCGAGCGCCTTCCTGCGGTGTCGCCACGCCGGGCGGATCGGTTCGACTCTTGAACGGACAATCGCTCGGCCGTGCCCCCGGCGGTCAGGTGTCGGATCGCCCTGACTCCCCAGCCACCGACCGCAGTTGCGGGTCTGCCGCTCCTTCGGGCACGGTTCGGCCTCGGTGCCACGGTCTGGAGTGCGTCGACCTTCCGCTGCGGCGGTCCGCCGTACGGCGCCGAGCCCAACTCCGGTGCCCGGATAGCGGTTCCTGGTGCACCGATTGACGACCCATTGTTTCGGAACTTGTTCACTTCATTGACGTGGGCGCAACAGCGGCGCAATCATCACGGAATGAGAGAGCGCTCTCTCATTCAGGGACCACTCCAGGAGAAATGCTGTGACAGGTAGCCCCCCACGCCGCGCCCTCGCCGCACCACCCCGCCCGCTGGTCTTCGCGTTCGTCGCCGTCCTGATCGCGACCCTCGCCCTCGCGGTGAACCAGGCCGCCCCCGCCCGCGCCGAGGGCACCCTGCTGTCGCAGGGGAAGACCGCCACCGCCTCCTCCACCGAGAACGCCGGGACGCCGGCCTCCGCCGCGGTCGACGGCAACACCGGCACCCGCTGGTCCTCCGCGGCCGCCGACCCGCAGTGGCTCCAGGTCGACCTCGGTGCCACGGACACCATCACCTCCGTCGTCCTCACCTGGGAGGCCGCGTACGCCAAGGCGTACCAGATCCAGACCTCCACGGACGGCACCACCTGGACGAACGTCTACACGACCACGACCGGCCGGGGCGGCTCCGAGAGCCTGGCCGTGAACGGCACGGGGCGCTACGTCCGGATCCTCGGCACCCAGCGCGCCACCCAGTACGGCTACTCGCTCTGGGAGTTCCAGGTCTACGGCACGGCGGGCACCGGCGCCGGCACCTGCTCGACCGCCAACGCCGCCCTGAACAGGACCGCCACCGCCTCCTCCGTCGAGAACGCCGGGACGCCGGCCTCCGCCGCGGTCGACGGCAACACCGGCACCCGCTGGTCCTCGGCCGCCGCCGACCCGCAGTGGCTCCAGGTCGACCTGGGCTCCTCGCAGAACGTCTGCGGCGTCCAGCTGTCCTGGGAGACGGCGTACGCCAAGGCGTACCAGATCCAGGTCTCGGCGGACGGCGCCACCTGGAGCACCGTCTACTCGACGGCCGACGGCCGCGGCGCGACCGAGCTGATCACCCTGTCCGGCACCGGCCGGTACGTCCGGGTGTACGGCACCCAGCGCGCCACCCAGTACGGCTACTCGCTCTGGGAGTTCCAGGTCTTCACCGGCGGCGGGGGCGGCACCCCGGGCGGCGGGAAGACCCTGCTCTCGTACGGCAAGCCCGCCACCGCCTCGACCTACCAGGACAGCGGCAACTGCCCGGGCTGCACCCCGGCCAAGGCCTTCGACGAGGACCCGGCGACGCGCTGGGCGACCAGCGACGTCAACGGCTGGGTCGACCCGGGCTGGATCGCGGTCGACCTCGGCGCGACCGCGCACGTCACCCAGGTGGTGCTGCAGTGGGACCCGGCGTACGCCACCGCCTACCAGATCCAGGTCTCCCCGGACGGCAACACCTGGACCAGCGTCTACTCCACCACCACCGGCAAGGGCTTCAAGGAGACCCTCGACGTCGACGGCACCGGCCGGTACGTGCGGATGTACGGCACCGCGCGCAGCAACGGCTACGGCTACTCGCTGTGGACCTTCGACGTGTACGGCACCGGCGGCAACCCCACCGCTCCGCCCGCCCTCCCGCCGAACCCGGCCAACCCGCCGCGCCTGGTGTGGAGCGACGAGTTCAACGGCGCCGCGAACACCAAGCCGGACCCCGCCAAGTGGACCCAGGACCCGGGCAACGGCCAGAACGGCGAGCTGGAGCTCTACACCAACGGCGACAACACCAACCTGGACGGCAACGGCAACCTCGTCATCGAGGCCCGCAAGGAGGCCAACGGCCAGTACACCTCCGGCCGGATCAACACCCACGGCCACCTCGACTTCACCTACGGGCACGTCGAGGCCCGCATCAAGGTCAGCGGCACCCAGGGCCTGTGGCCCGCGTTCTGGATGCTCGGCTCGAACTTCAAGTCCGGCACGCCGTGGCCGAACTGCGGGGAGATCGACATCATGGAGCACGTCGGCAAGGTCGCGGACTCGGTGTACTCCACCCTGCACGCCCCGGCCTACAACGGCGGAGGCGGCTACGGCTCGCCGTACACCGTCGCCGGGTCGGACTTCGCCTCCGACTTCCACACCTACGCCGTCGACTGGGACTCCACCCACATGACGTTCGCGGTGGACGGCCACAGCTTCTTCACCGTCGACCGCTCGACGCTGGAGCAGACCCGCGGCCCCTGGGTGTACGACCACCCCTTCTACATCATCCTCAACAACGCCGTCGGCGGTGACTGGCCCGGCAACCCCGACGCCACCACCGTCCTGCCGCAGAAGATGATCGTCGACTACGTCCGCGTCTCGCAGTGACCCACGGGCTCCGGGGCCGGCCGGTCGGTCCGCCCCGGAGCCCCACCCCCACCTCCCACCCCCACCCCACGCCCCGAGTCGCCGGCCGGGGCGCCCCTCCGCCGACTGGAGCCGTCGTGCGTCGTCCCCATCCGCGAACCGCCCCGGCCGGGCCGCTCGCCGCCCTGCTGGTGGCCGGGGCCCTGGCCGCCCTCGGCAGTCCGGCGGCGAGCGCCGCCGACCAGCCGTGGACCAACGCGTCCCAGCCCCCCGACCAGCGCGCGGGCGAGCTGCTCGCCGCGATGACCCAGGCCGAGAAGCTGACCATGCTGCACGGCGGGCCGTCCTGCGGCTACGCGGGCTGCATCCCGGCCAACACCCGCCTCGGCATCCCCGCGCTGCACTTCCAGGACGGCCCGGTGGGCGCCGGTGACGGCCTGACCGGCGTGACGCAGCTGGCGGCCCCGGTGGCCGGCGCGGCCAGTTGGGACCCGGACCTGATGCGCGCCTACGGCCAGGTGCTCGGCGCCGAGCAGTGGGGCAAGGGCACGAACGTGGTGCTGGCCCCGACGGTCAACATCGTCCGGGACCCGCGCTGGGGCCGGGCCTTCGAGTCGTTCGGCGAGGACCCGTACCTGGCCGGGCAGATCGGCGCCGCCGACATCGCGGGCATCCAGAGCCAGGGCCCGATGGCGCAGGTGAAGCACTTCGCGGTCTACAACCAGGAGACCAACCGCAACTCCCTCGCCGACAACGCGGTGGTCTCCGACCGGGCCGAGCGGGAGATCTACCTCCCGGCGTTCGAGGCCGCCGTCCAGCAGGGCGTCGACTCGGCCATGTGCTCGTACTCGGCCGTCAACGGCGCCTTCGCGTGCGAGAACGGACCGCTGCTGAACGGCGCGCTCAAGGGCGACCTCGGCTTCAAGGGCTTCGTCACCGCCGACTGGGGCGCCACCCACTCCACCGTCGCCTCGGCCAACAACGGCCTGGACGTGGAGATGCCGGGCAGCGACCACTACGGCACCGCGCTGACCGACGCCGTCAACGCCGGGCAGGTGTCGCAGGCCACCGTCGACGACCACGTCCGCCGGGTGCTGGTGTCGATGTTCCGCCGCGGCCTCTTCGACCGCGCACAGACCGGCAACCGGGACGCGGTCGTCACCACCGCCGCGAACGCCGCCGTCGCGCAGCAGGTCGCGCAGGACGGCAGCGTGCTGCTGAAGAACACCGCCTCGGTGCTGCCCGTGGCGCCGTCGGTCAAGTCGATCGCGGTGATCGGCGACGACGCCGGGACCGGCGCGATGACCCAGGGCGGCGGCAGCGCCGCCGTCAACGCCCCCCACGTGGTGACGCCCTACCAGGGCATCAAGGCCCGCGCCGGGGCCGGGACGACGGTGACGTACGCCCAGGGCGTCCCGGCCGCCGACGGCTCGCTGCCGCCGGTGCCGTCCAGCGCGCTCAAGCCGTCCACCGGCACCGGCACCGGCACCGGCCTGTACGGCGAGTACCACAACAGCACCGACCTCTCCGGGCCGGTCGTGGCGAGCCGGGTCGACGCGGCCGTCGACGCGGTGTGGGGCGGCCGGTCGCCCGCCGCCGGGGTCAACGCCACCAACTGGTCGGTGAAGTGGACCGGCACCCTGACCCCGCCCACCAGCGGCAGCTACCAGTTCTCGTTGAACAGCGACGACGGCAGCCGCCTGCTCGTCAACGGCCAACCGGTCATCGACAACTGGTACGACCAGGGCCCGACCACCCGCACCGGCAGCATCACCCTGACGGCCGGTCAACCGGTCGCCGTCGAGGTCGACTACTACCAGGCCGGCGGCGGCAGCAACGCCACGCTCGGCTGGGCCGTGCCCGGCCAGAGCGCCCACGACCAGGCCGTCGCGGCCGCCCGCGACGCCGAGCTCGCGCTCGTCTTCGTCGGCGACTTCCAGTCCGAGGGCTCCGACCTGCGCGACATCGACCTGTCGGCCGCGCAGAACCAGCTCGTCACCGACGTCGCCGCCGTCAACCCGCACACCGTCGTGGTGGTCAACAGCGGCTCCGCCGTCACCATGCCCTGGGCGGGCTCGGTGCAGGGCATCGTCGAGAACTGGTACCCCGGGCAGGAAGCGGGCACCGCGATCGCCGCGCTGCTCTACGGCGACGTCAACTTCTCCGGCAAGCTCCCGGTGACCTTCCCCCGGTCGCTCGCCGACGTGCCCGCCGCGAGCACCGCGCAGTGGCCCGGCCAGAACGGCAGCGTGCAGTACTCCGAGGGCGTGGACGTCGGCTACCGCTGGTACGACGCCAAGAACAGGCAGCCGCTGTACCCCTTCGGCCACGGCCTCTCCTACACCACCTTCGGCTACTCGGGCCTGACCGTCTCCGCCCCCGACGCCGCGGGCAACGTGGCCGTCGGCTTCGACGTCACCAACACCGGCACCCGGGCCGGCTCCGAGGTCGCCCAGGTCTACGTCGGCCAGCCCGCCACCAGCGGCGAGCCGCCGAAGAACCTGCGCGGCTTCCGGAAGGTCGCCCTCGACCCAGGCCAGACCAAGCACGTCGCCCTGACCCTGGACGCCCGCAGCTTCCAGACCTGGCAGGGCAGTTGGACCACCACACCCGGAACCCACACCGTCTCGGTCGGCTCCTCCTCCCGCGACCTGCGCCTGACCGGCCAGACCACCGTCACCGGCGGCGGCACCGGGAGCGGCGGCCTGACCCTGCTGCCGCGCACGGGGTGGTCGGCGTCGGCCTCCGCCACCGGCGGGGGTGACGTGGCGGCGAACATGCTGGACGGGTCGGCCGGTTCGCGGTGGTCGTCGGGTGTGCCGATGGCGGCGGGGCAGTCGGTGACGGTGGACACGGGTGCGGTGCGGTCGTTGGCGCGGATCACGATGGACTCCGGTGGTAGTGCGTCCGACTACGCCCGGGGCTACCAGGTGTTCCTGTCCTCGGACGGGGTGTCGTGGGGTTCGGCGGTGGCGTCCGGCACCGGCGCGGGCGCGCTGGTGACGGTCGACTTCCCGGCACAGAGCGCCCGGTACGTGAAGGTCGTCCAGACCGGCGCGTCCACCTCGTGGTGGTCCATCGCCGAGTTCAACGCCTACGGCTGAGCCCGGCCGATCGCCCTCCTGCCCGCGCCCGGCGTACGGGCGCGGGCAGGAGCACCGGCCGGTCAGGCCCCGACGTGGATGCCGGGGCGGCGGGCGGGATCGGGTTCGTGCCTGCGGATGATCTCGCGGGTCACGGGGGCGGTGTCACCGCGTCCGAGCAGGAAGTAGCGGAGCATGTGCTTCAACGGGCTGCCCTCGGCCCACGCGAAGTAGCAGTGCGGCCGGACGCCGGTGGAGTCGCGCAGGGCCAGCAGGATCGCGGCGATCGCGTTGGGGGCCGCGGGCGCCTCGGTGCGCAGGATCCGGTAGCCGCCCACTTCGACGCCGCGCACCAGCAGGGCGCCGCTGAAGTCCGACGGGTCCACCACGTCGATCTCCAGGAAGAGGACGTCGGCGGCCCCCGGGACGGGGTTGTCCCCGCGCTGCTCCTGCTCCTTGTACCGGTACTCGTCGGCGGTTCCGGCCTGTCGGCGGTTGGCGATGATGTTGACGGCCCCGTCGTGCGCGAGGGTGTCGGTGACGAACCGGCGGGCGGCGGGGTCGAAGGCGACGCTCCGGGCGCGCAGTTCGGTGGTGCGCGAGACCCGGGAGACGAACGAGACGACGACGATGCCGGCGATGAACATCCCGGAGATGGCGATGCCGTCCGGCTTGTCGACGACGTTGGCCACCAGGGCGTACAGCAGCACCGCCGTGAGCGCGGCGAAACCGGCGGTGGCCGCGCGCCGGCGCCGACGCACCGCCGAGACGGTGACGGCGAACGCGCCGGAGACCATCATGGCGAGGACACCGGTGGCGTAGGCTCCGGCCTGGGCGTTGACGTCGGCGCCGAAGGCGACGGTGATGACGACGCACAGGGCGGTGTAGACGAGCACGACGGGACGCACGGCCCGCCCCCACTCCGGGGCCATGCCGTAGTCGGGCAGGTAGCGGGGGACGATGTTGACCAGCCCCGCCATGGCCGACGCGCCCGCGAACCAGAGGATCAGGATGGTGCTGACGTCGTAGGCGGTGCCGAACGCCTCGCCCAGCTCCTGGTGGGCGAGCCAGGCCAGCGCCCGGCCGTTGGCCTGACCGCCCGCCTCGAACTCCCGGTGCGGGATGAGCACGGTGGTGACGAAGCTCGCCGCCAGCAGGTAGACGCTCATGACGGCCGCGGCGGTGGTGAGGAGCCTGCGGGCGTTGCGGACCCGCGCGTCCAGCCGCTGCTCCGGGTCGGCGCCCTCGGCGGCCAGCAGGGGCATCATGCTCACCCCCGTCTCGAAGCCGGACAGGCCCAGCACCAGCAGCGGGAACGCCAGCAGCGCCGGACCGAGCAGGCCGGTGAAGCCGCCGCCGCCCTCGCCGAGCGCCGCCGTCCACGCCGACCAGGCACCCGGCGTGGTGAACACCTCCACCACGCCCGCGCCGATGGTCACCGCGTTCAGGAGCAGGAAGAGGGAGACCAGCGGGACGGCGATGGTGACCGCCTCGCTGAAGCCGAGCAGGAACACCCCGCCCAGCAGGAGCAGCAGACCGACGGTCAGCGCGACCTCGTGGCCGTGCAGCGCCCCGGAGAGGTAGGGGTTCTCGACCAGGTGCACGGAGGCGTCCGCCGAGGACAGCGTGATGGTGATGATCCAGGAGGTGGCCACGAACCCCAGCAGGACCAGCACGAACAACTTGCCCCACCAGAACGGCAGCAGGTCCTCCAGCATCGCCACCGACCCCGCGCCGTTCGGGCTCTCCCGGGCCACCCGGCGGTACATCGGCAGCATCCCGGCCAGCGTCAGCGCCACGAGCAGGAGCGTCGCCAGCGGCGAGACCGCTCCGGCGGCCAGCGCGGCGATGGCGGGCACGTACGCCAGGCTGGAGAAGTAGTCGACACCGGTCAGGCACATCACCTTCCACCAGGCCTGCGGCTCGCTGTGCTCCTCCGCCGCCGCGGGCCCCACCGGCTGCACCCGGTGCCGCAGCAGCCAGCGCGCCACCCCGCCCCGCGGCCGCTCGGGCCGCAGGGCGGGGCTGTCCAGCACTTCCGGTACCGCCGGTGCGTCGGCGTCGATCCTGTTGTCCATTCCCGCCCCATCGTCATCGTCCTGTCGCCCGTCCATCGGCGACCGGGCCGCCCGCGGCCCCTCGCACGCCCGGGACGTGTGCCCCTGCTGCGCGGCCCCAACCTCAGGAGCCGGAACGACCGGGCCGTCCGCCCCGCGCACGGGCGGCGGGGCCGGTTTGACAACGTTGGAAATTCGACCGTACCGGCATCACAGCAGGGCGGGCCCGCGTTGTCCAGACCTCGCGCCGGAACCGCTGGCCCGTTGCCGTCCGGCAGATCAGGCTGACAGCAAGGGAGTTGACGGCGATTCATTCGATCAGGACCGGTCGGGGAGTCCGTGCGCAAGTTCTTGACACCGTCTCGCCGGATGGCCCATTGTCCCTCTGCAACGTTGGAAACCGGCCGGTAGCCGGTGCGTCCGACGGCTCCTCCCACCCTTCCGGCCTCCCTCCCCTCCTCGCAGCCAAGGATGTGATCGGGCGTATGAACCCCACCCCGCGCGCCAAGTCCGTCATCGCCGCACTGCTCCTCGCCGGACTGTGCGCCTCGGTGTCCGCCTGCACCAACCAGGGCGACAGCGGTTCGTCCGGGCACACCGCCGCGGCCCCCGACAACACCGCGGCCGCCCAGCAGGTCGTCCCGCCCTCGGCGTCGGCCGCCGGGCCGGGCTGCACCGCGGACACCTACGGCGCGCCGAAGCTCGACCTCGCCGACGGCAAGGTGCTCGTCGGCTTCTCGCAGTCGGAGTCCACCAGCAACCCGTTCCGGGCGGCCGAGACCGCCAGCATCGAGGCGGAGGCCAGGAAGCTCGGCGTCAAGCTGATCGAGCGCAACGCCAACGCCGACGTCAACGCCCAGAACGCGCAGATCCAGGACATGATCGCGCAGGGCGCCCAGGTGCTGATCGTGGCCCCGGAGAACTCCGACGGCCTCGGCCCGGCGCTGGCCGCCGCCAAGGCGAAGAGGATCCCGGTGCTGACCATCGACCGCACCGTCGGCGGCACCGCCTGCTCCGACTTCGTCGCCTTCATCGGTTCCGACTTCTACGGCCAGGCCAGGATCGCCGCCGACGACCTGGCGGGCGCCACCGGCGGGCAGGCGCACGTGGCGATCCTGCAGGGCACCCCGGGCAACAACGTCTCGGCCGACCGCACCAGGGGCTTCACCGACCAGGTCGCCGCGAAGTACCCGAACATCCAGGTGGTGGCCTCGCAGACGGCCAACTTCGACCAGACCGAGGGCCAGAAGGTGATGGAGCAACTGCTCCAGGCCCACCCCGACATCACCGCCGTCTACGCCGAGAACGACGGCATGGCACTCGGTGCGATGCAGGCGATCCGCTCGGCCGGCAAGGCCCCCGGCAAGGACGTCAAGATCGTGTCCATCGACGGCATCAAGCAGGCCGTGCAGGGCGTGATCGACGGGCAGCTGGTCGCCGACATCGAGACCAACCCGCGCTTCGGACCGCTCGCCTTCCAGTCGCTGAAGGACTTCTACGGCACGGCCGGGGTCCAGCCCAAGGTGATCATCAAGGACGGCCACTTCACCGCGGACAACGCCAGGCAGGCCCTCGACCAGGGCCTGGTGTACTGACCCGCCGACACCCCGCCCCCGGGGCCCGCCCGCCCGCGGTCCCCGGCCCGCCCCCGTCCGAGAACGACCGCAGGAGGAGGAACCCCATGGCCCAGGCGGACCGGCCCGACGAACCCGTCGGCACACCCGCGAAGCAGCCCGTCGGCACACTCGTGGACATCGGCGCGCCCGTGCTGGTGGCGACCGGGATCGACAAGAGTTTCGCGGGCGTCCACGCCCTCCGGGACGTCGGCCTGACGCTCCGTCCGGGGCGGGTGCACGCCCTGGTCGGCGAGAACGGCGCCGGCAAGTCCACCTTGATCAAGGTGCTCACCGGCGTCCACCGCCCCGACGCCGGGAGGATCGAACTGGCCGGTGCGGAAAGGGAGTTCCGCACGCCGCTGGAGGCGCAGCAGGCCGGCGTCTCGACGATCCACCAGGAGGTCAACCTGGTGCCGATGATGTCGGTGGCCCGCAACCTGTACCTGGGCCGCGAACCGCGCCGCCGCGGCCTGCTCGACCTGCGCCGGATGCACCGGGAGGCCGCCGAGCTGCTGGTCCGCTACGGCGTCGACACCGACGTCGCCCGGCCGCTGCGCGAACTCGGCCTCGGCGCCCAGCAGATGGTCGCCCTCGCCCGCGCCGTCCAGGTCGACGCCCGGGTCGTCGTCATGGACGAACCCACCTCCTCGCTGGAACCCCGCGAGGTGGACACCCTGTTCGCCGTCGTCCGCGACCTCACCGCCCGGGGCACCGCCGTGGTGTACGTCAGCCACCGGACGGACGAGCTCTACGCCCTGTGCGACGACGTCACCGTCCTGCGCGACGGCCGGGTCGTGCACACCGGCGAACTCGCCCCCCTGGCCCGCCGCGACCTGGTCGCCCTGATGCTCGGCCGCACCCTCGTCGCCGCCCGCGCCCGCGGCACCCGGCACACCCCCGACGCCGACGCCCCGCCCGCGCTGCGGGCCCGCGGCCTCACCGTGCGCCACCGCGTCCACGGGGTCGACCTCGACATCCACCGCGGCGAGGTGCTCGGCCTGGGCGGACTGCTCGGCTCCGGACGCAGCGAGAGCGCCAAGGCGGTGGTCGGCGCGCTCGGCGCGGACGCCGGACGGGTCGAGGTCGACGGGAGGGAGCTGACCCGGCGCAGCCCCGCCGCCGCGATCCGGGCCGGTGTGGTGCTGCTGCCCGAGGACCGCAAGGCCGAGGGCATCGTGCCCGGCCTGTCCGTCCGGGAGAACATCGTGCTGGCCGCGCTGCCCCGGCTCTCCCGGGCCGGCCTGGTCTCCCGCGCCCGGCAGGACGAGGTGGTGGAGAAGTTCATGGCCCGGCTGCGGATCAAGGCCGCGAGCCCCGACCAGAAGGTCGCCGACCTCTCCGGCGGCAACCAGCAGAAGGTCCTGCTGGCCCGCTGGCTCTGCCTCGCCCCCAGGGTCCTGCTGCTCGACGAACCCACCCGCGGCATCGACGTCGGCGCCCGCGCCGAGGTGCAGACCCTGATCGACGAACTCGCCGCCGACGGGCTCGGCGTCCTGCTGATCTCCTCCGACGCGGAGGAGCTGATCGCCGGCGCCGACCGCGTCCTGGTCCTCAAGGACGGCACCCCCGTCGACGAACTCACCGGCGACCGGGTCAACCCGGACGACCTGCTCGCCGCCCTCTCCCACGAGCCCCGCCCCCCGTCCGGGGAAGCGCCGGACGCCGGGGGGACCGGCCCGGGTGCTCCTGCCGACGGCGACGAGACGGACGGAGCGCGGTGATGAGTGTGCTCGCCCCCGCGGGGGTCCTGCGGGGCCGGAGCCCCGTGCTGCGGTTGCTGCGGCGCTACGGGGTGTACGCGGCGCTGGGGGCGCTGTTCCTGGCGGCGGTGGTGCTGGACACCGGGTTCCTGTCGGCGGGGAACGTGCGGATCCAGCTGTTCCAGGTCGCGCCGACGCTGATGGTCGCGCTGGGGATGGCGCTGGTGATCGGCACCGAGGGCATCGACCTGTCGGTGGGCGCGGTGATCGCGCTCGCGGCCGCCGTGATCCCGCTGTACATCGGGTGGGGGCTGCCGGTGGCGCTGCTGGTGGCCGTCGCGCTCGGCGCGCTGAGCGGACTGGCGGGCGGCGCGATGGTGGCCTTCGCCGGGGTCCAGCCGATCGTGGCGACGCTCGCCCTGATGATCGGCGTGCGCGGCCTCGCCTCCCTGGTCAACGGCGCCTCCGCCAAACCGGTCACCGACCCCGGCCTGCTCGCCCTCGGCTCGGACGCCTTCCTCGGCGTCCCGCTGACCGCCTGGCTGGCGGCCGGGTGCGTCGGGCTGACCGCGGTGCTGGTGCACCGCACCACGTTCGGACGGCAGTTGGTCGCGATCGGCGACAACCGGCGGGCGTCCCGGCTGGCCGGGCTCCCGGTGCGCCGGGTGCTGCTGACGGTGTACCTGCTGTCCGGCGTACTGGCCGCCGTGGCCGGCGCGATGATCGTCGGGCACGGCGCCGAGGCGGACCCGGCCAACCAGGGCCGGAACATCGAACTGGACGCGATCACCGCCGTCGTGGTCGGCGGCACCCCGCTGGCCGGCGGCAGCGTCCGGGTGCTGGGCACCGTCGCGGGCGCCCTGTTCATGCAGCTGACCGCCGCCGTGCTCACCCAGCACGACGTGCCCGGATCGCTCACCAAGATCATCGAGGCGGCCGTCATCTGCGTCGCCGTCTACGCCTCCCAGGAGCGTGGTACCCGATGAGCTCCACCGTCCCCACCGCGGAGAGCGCCGCCGAACGACTCGCCACCCGCATCCAGCGCCACGGCCCGCTCACCGTGCTGGCCCTGCTGGTGCTCTGCGCCTCGGTGTTCTCCTCCGGCTTCGCGAGCACCGCCAACCTGGGCGCGATCCTCGGCAACAACGCCTTCGTCTGGCTGCTCGCCCTCGGCCTGACCTTCGTCATCCTCACCGGCGGCATCGACCTGTCGGTCGGCTCGATGTACGCGCTCGGCGGCGTCCTCGCCGCCTGGGCCGCCGAGCGCTACGGCACCTGGGCCGCCCTGCTGCTGCCGCTCGCCGTCGGCGCCGCCTGGGGCTGCGTGCACGGACTGCTCATCGCCCGGGCCCGGACGGCCCCGTTCATCGTCACCCTGGCCGGCCTGCTCGGCGCCCGCGGCCTGCTCCAACTCATCACCGACGAAGGCGCGAACACCCACCTGGTGCCGCGCGGCTCGGCGTTCCGCGCGCTCGGCGAGGGCACCTGGACACCGGTGCTGATCTCCGCCGCCCTGTTCGGCCTCGGCGCCCTGCTGCTCACCCGCACCCGGTTCGGCGCCACCACCACCGCGATCGGCGGCAACGAGCACGCCGCCACCCTGATGGGCCTGCCGGTCGCCCGCACCAAGGCGCTGGTCTACGTGCTCTCCGCGACGCTCGCCAGCGCCGCCGGCGCGCTCGGCGGCGCCCGGCTCGGCTCCGGCGTCACCACCGTCGGCGTCGGCTACGAACTCACCGCCATCGCCTCGGTGGTGATCGGCGGCACCCTGCTCACCGGCGGCAGCGGCTCGGTCGGCGGCACCGTCATCGGCGTCCTGCTGCTGTCGGTGGTCCACAACCTGATCGACCGCTCCGCCTCCCAGTACGGCTCCGCCGTCACCGACACCGTCAACGGCGCCTTCCTCGCCGCCGTGGTGCTCGCCCAGGCACTGCTCAACCGGGAACGCCGGGACGAGTGAACGCCGCCCGCACCCCGCGGGCGGCGCGGCGCGCGCCGGTCCCGCCCGAACCGAACGAGAGGGGCCGAGGGCCATGGGCGTGAGCCTCAAGGACGTCGCACTGCGGGCCGGAGTGTCCGTCAAGACCGTCTCCAACGTGGTCAACGACTACCCGCACGTCCGGGCCGGCACCCGCGACCGCGTCCAGCGCGCCATCGACGAGCTCGGCTACCGCCCCAACGCCACCGCCCGGCAACTGCGCACCGGACGCAGCGGCATCATCGCGCTCGCCGTCCCCGAACTCGGCAACCCCTACTTCGCCGACCTCGCCACCGCCGTCATCGACGCCGCCGCCCACCACGCCCACACCGTGCTGCTCGACCACACCGCCGGGCTGCGCGCCAACGAGACCCTGGTCTCCCAGGGCTTCCGCTCCCACCTCATCGACGGGCTCATCCTCAGCCCCATCCACCTGGAGAAGGAGGACCTGCTGCACCGCCCCGACCGGCCGCCGCTGGTCCTGCTGGGCGAGCGCGAGTACGACGCCCCGTTCGACCACATCGCCATCGACAACGTCGCCGCCGCCCGGCTGGCCGTGCGCCACCTGCTCGGCCTCGGCCGCCGCCGGATCGCCTTCGTCGGCGCCCGCCGCGACAGCCGCCGGCAACCCGCCCACCTGCGGCTGCGCGGCTGGCGCGAGGAGCTCCTCGCCGCCGGACGCAGCCCCGACCAGGACCTGGTGGTCGCCACCGACGGCTACGACCGCCTGGACGGCGCCGTCGCCATGACCCGGCTGCTCGACCTGCCCGACCCGCCCGACGCCGTCTTCGCCTACAACGACCTGGTCGCCCTCGGCGCGCTGCGGGTGCTGGCCGAACGCGGCGTCAAGGTGCCCGAACAGGTCGCCGTGGTCGGCTTCGACGACATCGAGGACGGCCGCTACGGCGCCGTCACCCTCACCACCATCGCCCCCGACAAGGCCGCCATCGCCCGCCTCGCCGTCGACTGCCTGATCGCCCGGATCGAGTCCGCCCCCGGCCGCACCCCGCCGGCGCCCCGCCGCATCCTGCCCAGCCACACCCTGGTCGTCCGCGAATCCACCGCCGGACGCGCGGCGCACCGCCCCTGACGCCGGGCCAGAGCGCCCCCTCCGCGAAGGAACCCCGTTGCCGCTCCCGTCCGTGACCCGCAGCCCGTTCGGCACCCTGCCCGACGGCACCCCCGTCTCCCGCTGGACGCTCGACTCCGGCACCGGCGTGCGCGCCGAGGTCCTGGACCGCGGCGGCGTCCTGCACCGCCTCGACGTCCCCGCCCCCGACGGCAGCCGCGCCAGCGTCGTCCTCGGCCACGACACCCTGGACGGCTACCGCGCCGACACCGCCTACCTCGGCGCCCTGATCGGCCGCTACGCGAACCGGATCGCCCACGGCCGCTTCGACCTCGACGGCCGCACCCACCGCGTCCCCGCCACCGACCGCGGCCACGCCCTGCACGGCGGACCGGACGGCTTCCACCGCCGCCGCTGGCACGCCACCGCCCTGCCCCGCCGCGACAGCGCCGCCCTGCGCCTGGACCTGCACAGCCCCGACGGCGACATGGGATTCCCCGGCGCCCTGCACGTCACCGCCCGCTACACCCTCGACCGCCACGGCACCCTGCGCCTGGACTGGACCGCCCGCACCGACCGGCCCACCCCCGTCAACCTCACCCAGCACGCCTACTTCAACCTCGCCGGACCGGACGGGGCCGGCCTCCTCGACCACCGCCTGGCCGTCGACGCCGACGCCTACCTCCCCGTCGACCCCGCCGCCATCCCGCTCGGCGCCCCCGCCCCCACCGCCGGCACCCCCTTCGACCTCGGCGCGCCCCGCCCGCTCGGCGAACGCCTCGCCCACCCGCACCCCCAACTGCGCCGGGCTGGCGGCTACGACCACTGCTTCGTGCTCACCGCGCCCCCCGCCCCCGGCGCGCTGCGCCGCGCCGCCCGGCTGCACGACCCCGCCAGCCGCCGCCGGATGGAGGTCTGGACCACCGAGCCCGGCCTGCAGGTCTACACCGGCAACGCCCTGACCGGGAACCCGCACCCGAGGCACGGCGGGCTCTGCCTGGAGACCCAGCACTTCCCCGACTCGCCCAACCGCCCCGACTACCCCGACACCGTGCTGCGCCCCGGCGCGCCCCGGCGCAGCACCACCGAGTTCCGCTTCCCGCACCTGGCGGACCCGCGGTGACCGGCCGGGGGCCGGTGGCGGCCGACCGCCGCTCAGCGCGCCACGGTGCTGCTCTCGCGCACCACCACCCGGAAGCCCGGCGTGATCCGCCGCCCCGGGCCGGTGTAGCGCTGCTCGATCCGCTCCTCCAGGCAGCGCACCGCCAGCTCGGCGATCAGCCGCTTGTCGGGCGCGACCGTGGTCAGCGACGGGATCGCGTACGCCGCCTCCTCGACGTCGTCGAACCCGACGATCGCCAGGTCCCGCGGCACCCGCAGCCCCGCCTCGTGCGCCGCCCGCAGCGCGCCCAGCGCCATCAGGTCGTTGAAGCAGAACACCGCGTCCGGCCGCTCGGGCAGCCGCAGCAGCCGCCGCATCGCGGACGCGCCGTCCGGGCGGAAGTACGCCCGCACCGGCGGCAGCAGCTCCGGGTCGAGCGGCAGCCCGGCGTCCGCCAGCGCCTCCCGGTACCCGGCCAGGCGCTGCTCGGCGGTGGCCCGCGGCGCCGGGTCCTGCCAGCCGATCGCGGCGATCCGCCGGTAGCCCTCGTCCAGCAGGTGGCGGGTCACCTCGCGGGCGCCCGCCACGTTGTCGATGTGCACCCGGTCCGCGACCGGGCCCAGGTCGGCCTCGCCCAGCAGCACCAGCGGGATCTCCCGGGAGCGTGACAGCAGGGCCGTCCGGTCCAGGCCCAGCGGGCTGAGGATCACCCCGTCGATCATCGGGTCGCCCAGGCCGGAGGCGATCCGCAGCTCCGCCGCCGGGTCGCCGCCGGTGTCGTCCATCAGCACGGTGATGCCCACCCGGCGGGCCGCCGCGATCACCTCCACCGCCAGCTCCGCGAAGTACGGGGACGGCAGCTCGGGGAAGGCCAGCGCGATCACCCCGCTGCGGCCGGTGCGCAGCCGACGGGCCGTCACGTTCGGCTGGTAGCCCAGCTCGTCGATGGCGCGCCGCACCCGTTCGCGGGTCGCGTCGGCGACCGGGACCGTGCCGTTCACCACGTTCGAGACGGTCTTGACCGAGACCCCGGCCAGCTCCGCCACGTCCTTCAACCGCGGCGCCGCAGCGCCACCACCCGGCACGGACACGCCGCACCCTCCTCCCGCCGACCGGCGCGAGGGAGCGCGGCCGGCCTCGCCACGACGCCGCTACTACAACGTGAGAATACAAGGTCGCCGATGAACGGACAGCACCTCGCGCCCCGGAGCCGGGCCCCGCCCCGGCAGCCCCCGCGACCGGTACCGCCCCCTCGCACCCCCACCCAGAAGGAGCGCACCTTGTCCAGCCAAGTCCAGCCGACCGCAAGGCGGTCGTGGCACCACGCGCGGGCGGCCGTCGCCGTCCTGGCGCTGCTCGTCGCCGCCCTGATCGGCCTGCCCGGCATCGGCCACGCCGCCACCGCGCAGCCCTGCGACCTGTACGCCTCCGGCGGCACCCCCTGCGTCGCCGCGCACAGCACCACCCGCGCCCTGTTCGCCGCCTACGGCGGCCCGCTGTACCGCGTCACCCGGGCCTCCGACGGCGCGAGCGCCGACATCGGCCCGTTCGCGGCCGGCGGCTACGCGAACGCCCAGGCGCAGGACCAGTTCTGCAACGGCAGCAGCTGCCGGATCACCCGGATCTACGACCAGACCTCCCGGCACAACGACCTCCTGCCCGGACCCGCGGGCACCGCGGGCGGCGTCGACCGCGGCGCGGACGCCTCCGAGATCGCCGTCACCGCCGACGGCCACAAGGTCTACGGCGTGTGGATCTCGCCCGGCGTCGGCTACCGCTACACCGGCGTGGCCTCCGGCGTCGCCGTCAACGGGCAGCCCGAGGGCGTCTACATGGTCGCCAGCGGCACCCACGTCGGCGCGGACTGCTGCTTCGACTACGGCAACGCCGAGTCCACCCCCGACGACACCGGCAACGGCCACATGGACGCCGTCTCCATCGCCACCACCTGCTACTTCCCGCCGTGCACCGGCAGCGGCCCGTGGATCGAGGCCGACCTGGAGAACGGCATGTTCCAGGGCGACAACGGCTCCAACACCGCCAACCTCGGCAACAACAGCCCCTACGTCACCGCCGTGCTGAAGAACGACGGCCAGACCACGTACGCGCTCAAGGGCGGCAACGCGCAGTCCGGCGCGCTCACCACCTGGTGGAACGGCGCCCTGCCCAGCCGCTCCGGCTACCGCCCGATGAAGCAGGAGGGCGGCATCATCCTGGGCATCGGCGGCGACAACTCCAACCGGAACCGCGGCACCTTCTTCGAGGGCGCCATGGTCGCCGGCTACCCGAGCGACGCCACCGAGAACGCCGTCCAGGCCAACGTCACCTCCGTCGGCTACAGCGGCCGCACCGACCTGCCCAGCGGCCCGCAGGGCACGGTCACCGGCCCCGGCGGGCAGTGCGTGGACGTCGCCGCCGACGACAGCGGCGCCAACGGCGCCGCCGTCCAGCTGTGGAACTGCCAGACGTACGCCGAGGACCAGCACTGGACGCACAACGCCGACGGCTCGCTCGGCACCATCGGCCGCTGCCTGGACGCCACCGGCAACGGCACCGCCAACGGCACGCTCCTCCAACTGTGGGACTGCAACGGCGGCGGCGCCCAGAAGTGGATCCAGCAGGGCGACGGCTCGCTGCTGAACCCGCAGTCCGGACGCTGCGTGGACGCGCCGAGCGGCAACAGCGCCAACGGCACCCGGCTCCAACTGTGGGACTGCAACGGCAGCGCGGCGCAGAAGTTCACCGTGAACGGCGGCGGCCCCGTCGCCGCCCCCGGCGGGCAGTGCGTGGACGTCGCGGCCGACGACAGCGGCGCCAACGGCGCCGCCGTCCAGCTGTGGAACTGCCAGTCGTACGCGCTCGACCAGCACTGGACGCACAACGCCGACACCTCGCTGCGCACCCTGGGGCGCTGCCTGGACGCCACCGGCAACGGCACCGCCAACGGCACGCCCCTGCAACTGTGGGACTGCAACGGCGGCGGCGCCCAGAAGTGGGTGCAGCAGGGCGACGGCTCGCTGCTGAACCCGCAGTCCGGACGCTGCGTGGACGCGCCGAGCGGCAACACCGCCAACGGCACCCGCCTGCAGCTGTGGGACTGCAACGGCAGCGCGGCGCAGAAGTTCGCCCTGCGCTGACGGCCCGCCAGGAGCGCTGACCGGCTCCGCCGGGGGTTCGGGCGAACCCCCGGCGGAACCGCTCCTGCCACTGGCGGTTCCACTTCCGGTTGGTGCCGCCGTTGCAGTCCCAGATCTCCGTCCGGACGCCGTTGGCGGTGCTCGCTCCGGGCACGTCCAGGCAGCGGTTGGAGCCGGCGCCGCGCAGCTGTTCCCGGGTCCCACCTGGCGGCTGCTTCCTCCGGGCTCCCACCGCACGGTCTCCCGGCGTCCAACCCCGAGGGGGGGAACTGCACCCGGCGCGCTCGACCGGCCGGCAGCTGGGAGGATCGCTTCTCCGGCAGCATCCGCACCGGAGCGGCCGGCGAAGCCGTCCGACCCGTCCGCCCCGTCATCGAGGAGCAACCGTGACCGAGCAGCCCGGCCCGCAGCAGCGCATCGCCGACGCCATCCGACCGGCGATGCTCAACGGCCTGCAGGACGCCGAACTGATCGGCGCGCCGGGCACCGGGCGCATCAACGAATGGGTCGACTGGATCGCGGCGGTCGTCGTCGGCCAGGTGGTCCAGCCGATCGTCGCCGAACGCGACGCCTTCGCGGACCGGGTGGACACCCTCACGCACCTCGCCAGGCGCCACAAGGAGGGACACCAGGACGCGGCCCGCGACGTGCGGGTGCTGGAGGCCCGTGTCGCGGAGCTGGAAGCGGAGGTGGCGCGGTTGCGTGCGGACGAGGCCGGTCCGGGCCGGAACGCGGCGGGCTGACGGTCCGCCGGGATGCCCGGCGGACGTCAGTCGTACGGCGTCGAGCGCACCGTGAGGGCGGCAGCGCGGCGCCTCACGTGGTCGTGGGTGATCCGGACGATCTCGTGCCAGAAGGGCGCGGCGGTGAGGTAGACGCCGAGGGCGGCCATGATGCCCAGGGCCACGTCCACGCTGATCCGGCCCTCCTCGGTCCAGTACACGTCCTGCAGGTCCAGCAGCAGGGCGAACTCGTCCGCGATCAGTGCCGTGCCCGCCCCGTAGCCCGCGGCGACCAGCGGATGCCGGACGGCCTGCTCGTCGCCGCGGACGGCGACCAGACCGACGCCGGCCAGGGTGGCGATGCCGATGTTGTAGTGGTGCAGGTGGTGCCCGCCCGCCGACACGTTGCCCCAGGGCAGCCAGCCGCCCCGGATGCCGTGGGTGATCAGTCGGACGGCGCCGAAGGTGGTGCCGAAGGCGGTCCAGGTCACCAGGAGGGACCGCTTGGTCGGCGTCAGGTGGGTGTCGGCGGCCCGGCTCCAGCGACGTGCCAGACCTCCGGCCGGGGAGCCGCGCTGCTCTGCACGGGCGCTCATGAACCGGTCCCCTCTCGTTGTCACGGCCGACGTTCGGTCCGATGCGTTCCCGCCCCGCCCCGCGCGGTTGCCTCCCCCGCGATCCGCCACCCGGACGGCCCAGGACCGCTGCCACGGGCACGGGGGACCGGCCGGGCGTCACCAGTGGTTCGAGCGTTTCGGCCCGGTCTCCGGTCCAGGTCCCCGGTCGTGGTCGGGTGCGCGACCGGGGACGGTCGGCGGCCGGGGCGGCCGGGGGCGCTCGTCGTGCGGTTCCTCCCGGCGGGTCGACGGCCCCGACGGGATCCCGGGAGGCCGGTCGGGTCGCTCAGCCGAGCGGCTTGTCGAGGACGGCCTTGGTGTGGCTGAAGGTGTCGATGGAGTACTCGCCGTGGTACCGGCCCGTGCCGCTCTCGCCGACGCCGCCGAACGGCAGCTCGGGTACTGCCAGGTGCGACACGGGCAGGCCGAAGACGAGCGCACCGGAGGAGGTCTCCTCGGCCAGCCGCTGCTTGGTGCGGTCGGACCCGGTGAACGCGTACAGCGCGAGCGGCTTGTCGCGCTCGTTGACGAAGGCGATCGCCGCGTCGAGGTCGGGCACGGTGACGATCGGCAGGATCGGTCCGAAGATCTCCTCCCGCATCACCGGAGCCTCGGGCGTGACGTCGGCGAGCACGGTGGGGGCGAGATGGCGGGCGGCGCGGTCGTGGTCCCCGCCGGTGACGACCCGTCCCTCGGCGAGCAGCGCGGTGAGCCGGTCGAAGTGGCGCTCGTTGACGATCCGTCCGTACTCGGGGTTCCCGGCCGGGTCGTCGCCGTAGGCCGCGCGGACGGCGGCGGCGAGCTCGGTCTCGAGCGCGGTCGCGGTGTCGCCGACGGCCAGGACGTAGTCGGGCGCGACGCAGGTCTGGCCCGCGTTGAGGAACTTTCCCCGGACGATCCGCTGCGCGGTGACGGCCAGGTCGACACCGGGCTCGACCACGACGGGGCTCTTGCCGCCGAGTTCCAGGGTGACGGGGGTGAGGTGCCTGGCCGCCGCCGCCATGACGACCCGTCCGACCGTGCCGTTGCCGGTGTAGAAGATGTGGTCGAAGCGCTGCTCCAGCAACGCCGTGGTCTCCGGGACGGCGCCCTCGACGACGGCGACGGCCCGGGGGTCGAGGTAGCGCGGCAGCAGCCGGGCGAGGGCCGCCGAGGTCGCCGGGGCGAGCTCGCTGGGCTTGACCACCGCGGTGTTGCCCGCCGCCAGGGCGCCCACCAGCGGGGCGAGGGCCAGCTGCAGCGGATAGTTCCACGGCGCGATGACCAGGACCACGCCGAGCGGCTCGCGGACCACCCGGGCCTCGGCCGGGAGGAAGGCGGCGGGCACGGCGGCCGGCTTCGGGCGCAGCCACTCCTCCAGGTGCTCCACCGTGTGGTCGAGCTCGTTGACGGTGAAGGCCACCTCGGTGCGGTACGCCTCGGTGGCGCTCTTGCCCAGGTCCGCGTGGAGGGCGGTCAGGAACGCCTCGGACTGCTCGGTGAGCAGCGACCGCAGGGCGCGCAGCTGGGCCAGGCGCCAGGCGAGCGGCTTGGTGCGGCCGGACCGGAACGTGTCGCGCAGCCGCTTCACGACGGTGCCGGCGTCGGTGGCGAGGGCTTCGACCAGCCGGTGGGCGAGCGCCGCGGAGGAGGCCGGGTTCTGCCCGGTGTACAGGTTGCGGTCGACGACGGTGTGCGGGGCGAAGGGGGCGGCCTCGACGAAGTCGGCGCCCAGCTCGACCAGACGGTCCTGGAGCAGCCACTCGGCGCGGGCGGCCAGGCCGGCTGCGGTCTCCTCGGCGTTGGTGAACGCCGTCATCCGGTAGCCGGCGAAGGGCCAGCTGCCGTCGTCGCGGCGCGCGGCGAGCAGCGCGGCCGGTGCGTGGCAGACCACGCCGAGCGGTCGGCCCGAGTCGAGGACGCGGGTGAGGATCCGGCCGGACGCCTCGTCGACCGCGAGATCCTCCATGGGGCCGTGGCCGCCGGGGTAGAAGACCAGGTCGTAGGCGTCCGGGTCGACGTCCTCCAGCCTGGCGGGGTGGGCGAGCGAGGCGCGGACGGAGTCGAGGTACGCGGCTGTCGAGTCGGCCCGCTCCTGGCCGCCGTTGGCCGCGGCGGTCAGGCTGCCCGGGTCGACGGTGGCCGGGACGCCGCCGGGCGTGGCGATGGTGATCTCGTAGCCGGCCTCGCGGAAGACGCGGTGCGGCTCGGCGAGTTCCTCGGCCCAGTAGCCGGTCGGATGGGCGGTGCCGTCGGCGAGGGTCCAGTGCGTGGCGCCGGTGACGACGAAGAGGGCAGCGGTCATGGTGGTGCTCCCGAAGGGGTTGAGGGCCTCGATAGTTGATGACCTCAAGTAATGCCTCGACGGTAGGCCTCGATGGTTGAGGATGTCAACCAATCCCGCCTACACTCGTCCCATGACCGGCACCACCCCGCCCGCCGCGCCCACGTCCGTCGAGCTGATGGACCAGCTGGCCCGGGCCGCGGCCGCGTACTACCGGAACTTCGCCACCGTGGCGGCGGCGCGCGGCCTCACCCTGATGCAGGGCAAGATGCTCAGCCTGCTCCGGCGCCCCGTGTCCATGCGGACCCTCGCCGAGCTGCTCGCCTGTGACGCGTCCAACGTCACCGGGATCGTCGACCGGCTGGAGGGGCACGGCCTGGTCCGCCGCGAGGCCGACCCGGCCGACCGGCGGATCAAGAGGGTGACCCTGACCGAGGAGGGCGAGCGGACCGTCCGGGAGATCCGCGCCGAGCTGCTGACCACCCTCGGCGGGCTGGACGACCTCGGCGACCGGGACCGGCGCACCCTCCAGCGCGTGCTGTGCCGGCTCTTTCCCGTCGGCACCGACTGAACCGGCCGAGCCCTCTGCCTCGCCGGGCCGCGGGGCGGAGCGATCCCGCCGCAGTGCGCGGCGGCGGCCCTGGGGGAGTGACGCTCCGTCGGGACATGTGCACGCTCATGAGGGGCTTCCTGCCCATGGGACGCGCTGCCGGCTGCTGAGCGGCGGCTCCGCACAGGACGGGCGGCGCGTGGTCGGTATCACTCTCCAGGGGGACCTCGCCCCTGGGGCCCCGTTGGGGGCGCGGCCTCGGGCCGTGCGCCTCGGCCGGCCACTGTCGTCGTCGAGGTCCTGTCGCCGCGCCGACCTCTTCGTACGGGTGCCTCCGTACACCGTCGAGGAGGGACGTGATGTGGTTCGTCCCGGGCAGGGGAGCGGCCCGCCGTCATCCGGGCTCGCCGACGCGGTCCGCGGCAGGCCTGCAGTCGGATGACTGAAGCCCGGCACCGCGGTCGTGGAGGACAGTTGGGCCGAAGGCACCGATCAGACGATCGGCCGGGCCTTCGCCGTCCCTCGAACGCCATGCCCCCTCGTGGAACGGCCGACGGAGAACACGAGGAGATCCCACTGATGGCAAGGATCGAAGTCACCTTCGACAGCGCCGGCATCACGATCGCAGGACATCTGTACGTCCCCGGTGCCGCGGCCCGAGGCGGGAACCCGGCGCTGGTGGTCGGTCATCCGGGCACCGGGGTCAAGGAGCAGACCTCGGGGACGTACGCACGGTTGATGGCCGACCGCGGATTCGTCGCCCTCGCCTTCGACGCCGCCCACCAGGGGGAGTCGGGCGGTCTGCCGCGCGGGCTGGAGGACCCTTCCCAGCGGGTGGAGGACTTCAAGGCCGCCGTTTCCTACCTCACCACCCGCGCGGAGGTCGATCCCGGGCGCATCGGCCTGCTGGGCATCTGCGCGTCCGGCGGCTACAGCCTGGCCGCTGCGGGCGGCGACCACCGGGTCAGGGCCGTCGCCACCGTGAGCACCGCCGAACCCGCCCGGCAGTTCCGCCTCGGCGCCGACGGGACCCAGGACCCGGCGGTCTTCCGGTCCTTGCTGGCGGCCGCTGCCCGGGCCCGCTCGGCCGCGGCCCGCGGTGAGGACCCGGGGACCATGACGATGTTCCCCGAGACCGCCGAACAGGCCGGTGCGCTGGGAGGGCAGCACGGCATCGAGGGCTTCGAGTACTACTGCACCCCGCGCGGCGAGCACGAGCGATCGGCGAAGTCCCTCGCCTGGGAGAGCATCGACCGGATGGCCTTCCACGACGCCTTCTTCGCGGTCCCCCTGATCGGTCCCCGTCCCGTCCTCCAGATCATCGGCGAGCGCGCCGTCACCGCCTGGATGGCGGTCGAGGCCCACCAGCGAGCCACCGGCCCCAAGGAGATCCACTGGATCGAGGGCGCCAGCCACGTCGACCTCTACGACAAGCGCGAGTACGTCGACCCCGCCGTCGACAAGCTCACCGACTACTTCACCCATCACCTCGCGGGCAGCGCCGCGTGAATTCCGGCGCGGCTGCCGCCCCGCGGCGGTCGATCCGCACCCGCCGACGCGAGTGCCCTTCCCCCCTCGGTGCCCGGGGCATTCCGGACCACCGTCCCCACCGCACAACCAACTCTGACCACCCCTTGACGAAAGGCACGACCGTGCATCCCCTCGCGCAGCGGTGGCGGCTGCTCACGGTCGCGTTCATCGCGGCCGTGTCCGTCCTCTTCTTCTCGAACAACGCGGCTTTCGCAGCGGAGCCCGGCGAAAGCAACGGCTGGACCCAGGAGGTCGAGAACAACGTGCAGGTCTACTCGGACGGCGACATGTCCGAGGCCCGCGACCCCAACCTCAACACCCTGGTACAGGTCTGGCACGGCTGGTCCGACAACAACATCTACATCGCCGTGAACCACGGCAGGCCCGTCCAACTGCCCAACGCCTCGACCTACGTCTCTCCGGTGGTGGCGTTCGACCGCACGAGCGGCGGTTCCTCGGTGTTCCGGGTGTTCCACACCGGGACGAACGGATACGTCTTCTACTCGAACGTCACCGTCAGCGGCAACCTGGTGGCACCCAGCCTCTGGTACCAGGTGCCCCACGACGTGCGCACGCCCAACAACAGGTCGGTCTCGGTGACCTCCCTGCCCAGCCGTGGAATGTTCCTGGCCTACCGCGGGCAGGACAGCGACAACATCTACGGCGCCTTCTACAACGCCGGAAACGACTTCTGGGACCTGCCGGTGGCGGTCCCCAACGCGACGAGCGACTCCTCGCCCGCCCTTTCCTACGAGCCCGAAGCCCAGATCATCGTGCTGGCGTGGCGGGGCACCGACAACCAGGTGAACATCATCCGCCAGAACTACGGCTCCGGAAGCTGGTGGGGCTGGAACATTCTGCCGGGCGTGCTGACGGACGCCCAGCCGGCCGTCGCGATGACGAACAACGGAAGGGGTCAGGTAGCCGTCCGCCAGCAGGGGAGCCAGCGGATCCAACTGGCCTCGATCTACGCCAACGGGGGCTGGTACGGGTACTGGAGTGCCGAGATCAACGGATTCATCGGCCGGTACGGCCCCACCCTGGTGGCGTACGCCGCGACGGTCTACCTCCTCGCCACCACCGCGAACGGCGGAGTCTGGTGGAAGCAGTCCCGGCAGTTCTGACGCCCGGTGAGGTGAACGCGCCACCATGACGCGGCCGGGCGGGTGCGGGAGCACGGTCTCCGCACCCGCCCGGCCCGCGCCCTCGTCGCCCGCGGCTCTCCCCTCAGCGCCGGCGGGCCTCGTCGAACGCCGGTCCCGTGCGGTCAGCGGCCCTCCGGGACGGCGTCCGCCTTGGCGCGGAAGTCCGCGGCGCGTGCGACGCGGAGCTGGGTGAACAGTTCCGCAGCCCGCTCCCAGCTCGCCCGGGCATCCTCACCGGCACCGAGTTCCAGCTGGACGACGGCGAGGTTGTCCAGGGCTTCCGCCTGGTTGTAGCGGTCGTGCAGTTCTTCGAAGACGCGCACCGCCCGGCGGTGGCCGGCGACGGCCGCCTCCAGGTGGCCCAGGGACTGCTGGGCGTAGGCGATGGTGCTGTGGGTCGCGGCTTCGTAGTGCCGGTCCCCGACCTCGCGCAGGAGGAGGAGCGCCTCCTCGCACCGGGCGACGGCTTCCCGGTGCCGGCCGAGCTGCACGAGGCGCCAGCCCGCGTCGGCGAGGGCGCGTGCAACCTCACCGTGCTGGCCGAGGTCACGGGCGGTCGCCAGGGCGTTCAACGCGTGCCGCAGGCCCAGGTCCGGGCGTTCGAGGTAGAGGTACACCCAGCTGACATCCCGTTCGGCACGCGCACGGCACTCGGCAGGTAGCCGGTCCAGGTACCGGAGGACATGAGCGAAGGGTTCTCCGACCTCCTCCAGGCGTCCGGTCTCGATGAGGGCACGCACGAGGTGGTGACCGCTCCTGTTGACGGCGAAGGGGTCGTCGAGTTCGAGGGCGTCCGCAAGGGCGGCGCGCGAGGCTTCGACCTCCTGGCTCCAACGCCCCTCCACCTCGTTGTAGGCCGCCCATTGCAGCGCGAGGTCCAGGCGACCGCGCCGCAGGGCAGGTCCGGTGCAGGAACGCCGGACGAGCGCCAGGGTGGGTTCTTCCTGTTCGCACCAGTCGAGCGCCTCCTCGCGGCTACCGACGGCCACGTGCACGGCTCCCGGAACCGGATCGCCGATCGGTACGTCCGTGGAGCGGGGCAGGAGGAGCCGCTTGGCTGCGCGGGCGTTGTGGCAGAGGTAGTCGAGCAGTCGGACCTGAGCGGCGAGGCGGTCGTCGTCCTCCTCGTCGAGGAGTTCGGACCCGTAGGCGCGCAGGAGGTCGTGCAGGACGTAGCGCCCCCGGAAGTCCTGGAAGAGCAGGCCCGCTCCGGTGAGGTCGCGCAGGTGGCGCCGGGCTGCGGGCATCCGCACGCCCGCCACGGAGGCCGCGGCCTCGGCGGAGACCGCCGGTCCGGGGTGGATGGCCAGGTGGCGGAAGAAACGCGCCGTGTCCGGCTGGAGCGCCCGGTAGGAGAGGGCGAAGACGCCGCGGACATCGGCTCGCCGATCGTCGGCGCAGAACGCGTCCAGGCGCGGGTGGGTGCGGCGCAGCTCGCGCACCGCCGAACCCAGCGTCATGCCGGGGCTCGCGCTGAGCCGGGCGGCCATGACGGCGACGGCCAGCGGCAGGCGGCCGCACAACTCGACCAGTTCGGCCGCGGCCGACGGCTCGGCCCCGCACCGTCCGTCCCCGAGCCTGGCGGCCAGCGCCGCCAGCGCCTCGGCCTCCGTCCACACGTCCAGACCGACGAGGGCCGCCCCCTCGGTGGCCGCCAGGGCGGCGAGCCGGTTGCGCGAGGTGACGATCGTCAGACACCCCGGGGACGCCGGCAGGAGGGGCCGCACCTGTTCCGCGCTCCTGGCGTTGTCGAGGACGACGATCATCTTCCGGCCCGAGGCACGTTCGCGGAACAGCGCCCCGCGCTCCTCGGCACCCGGCGGGATCTCCTGGCCGGCCACACCGAGCGCGCGCAGGAAGCCCCCCAGCGCGTCCGCGGGGTCCAGGGGATCGCGCGAGTCCTCGAAACCGCGCAGATTCACGTACAGCTGGCCGTCCGGGAAGCGGTCGGCCACCCGGTGCGCCCAGTGCACGGCCAGAGCGGTCTTGCCGACCCCGGCCATGCCGCCGATCGCCGAGATCACCACGTGGCCGCCCCGGGCGAAGGCGCGGTCGGTGTGGTCGAGGACGACGGCGAGTTCGGCCTCGCGGCCGCGGAAGGCCGCCAGGTCGGGCGGGAGCTGCCGCGGGACCTGCACGGTGTGCCGCACCGAGGCCTGCACGAGGCGGCTGCGGGCGTCCTCCTCCAGTTCCAGGACGTCCATCAGCTCGCTGAGCGTGGCGGGGCGCGGCAGGCTCCTGCCCCGCTCCATGTCGCTGATCGCCCGCACGCTCACCCCGGACGCCTGGGCGAGGCCCTCCAGAGTGAACTGCCGCCGCTGGCGGGCCTCGCGCAGCAGCCCACCGAACCCGCTCCTGTCGTTGGTCACGACCGAAAAGGTAGCAATCGACCACTGCTCCCTCCCCGAGCCGAGGACCTCCGCGGTCCGGGCAGCTGTGCCGAACAGCGTCCGGAAGATCTCGGAAGCCTGCCCGCCGTCCCGTGCCGACCGTCATGTGACTGATGCTCCCGAGCCACGGGACGCGGCAGAGTGCAGGTGTCGGCAGGTGCACCGGTCCCGCCGTCGGCACCCGGGCACGCGGGGCCGAGCCGTCGGCCGCCACCGCTCCGCGCACCTGAGCACGTTCCGGCGCTCCCCGTCCCGAGCGGGGGCGCATCCGCTTCTCCCGAAAGGCATCACATGATCGACAGGCGTGGTTTCACCAAGGCCCTGGGGCTGGGCGCCGGAGCGGCCGCCGTCTCACTGGCCGGCCTGCAGGGCACTTCCGCCGCCGCGCCCACCTCGGGCCGGACCGGCAACGCCCCGGTCGTGCCCGCCCTCACCCCCGGTACCCACACCGCCTTCCCGCCCCTGAAGCAGGTCCAGGCCGGCCTGCTCGACGTCGGCTACGCCGACCTGGGACCCGCTCACGGGCCGGTGGTCCTCTGCCTGCACGGCTGGCCCTACGACATCCACAGCTACGTCGACGTGGCCCCGCTCCTCGCGGACCTCGGCTACCGCGTGATCGTCCCCTACCTGCGCGGCCACGGGACCACGCGCTTCCTGTCGCCCCGGACCTTCCGCAACGGCCAGCAGTCGGCCATCGCGCTGGACGTCATCGCACTGATGGACGCCCTCAGGATCGACCGGGCGGTCGTGGCCGGCTTCGACTGGGGCTCGCGGACCGGGGACATCCTGGCCGCCCTGTGGCCCGAGCGGGTCAAGGCCCTGGTGTCGGTGAGCGGTTACCTCATCACCAACCGCCAGGCACAGCTGGAACCGATCGCCCCGGCGAGCGAGCACACCTGGTGGTACCAGTACTACTTCGCCACCGAACGCGGCAGGAAAGCCATGGAGCGGGAGGACCTCCGGCGCGACCTGACCCGATTCGTCTGGCAGACGGTCTCCCCGACCTGGAACTTCGACGAGGCCACCTTCGCACGCACCGAGGCGGCCTTCGACAACCCCGACTACGCCGCGGTCGTGATCCACAACTACCGCTGGCGGCTCAGCCTGGCCGAAGGGGAACGCCGCTACGACCGCTACGAGGACCGGCTGGCCCTGAAGCCGACGATCGGGGTGCCGACCATCACCCTCGACCCCCTGCTGGACCCGTTCACCGCTCCCGGCGACGGCTCCGCCTACCGCGCCATGTTCACCGGCGCGTACGAGCACCGGTCGCTGCCCGGCATCGGACACAACCTGCCGCAGGAGGCGCCCACGGCGTTCGCCCAGGCCGTGGTGGACGTCGACCGCTTCTGAACGGGGCCGCGGAGGGGCGGCCGCGGACGCCCCTCCGGCCCGGCTCCGCCCGTGCCCGGCGGGGTGCGGCGTCCCGGCGCCGCCGGCGCGGCGGCACGGGCCGGCTAGGCCTCGGCGTCCGCCGGGGCCCCGCTGAGCGCGTCACGCAGCGCCGCGCGGGAGGAGACGCCCAGCTTGGGGAACGCCCGGTACAGATGGGAGCTGACGGTGCGTGGGGAAAGCTTCACCCGCTCCCCGATCTCCTTGTTGGTCAGACCGCTCGCGGCGAGGTCGGCGATCCGGTGTTCCTGCCAGGTCAGCGCCCCCGGGTCCGTGCCGGACTTCTGCGCGGGCACCCCGCAGGCGCGCAGCTCGGCGAGCGCCCGTTCTACCCATGCCGCGGCGCCGAGCCGTTCGAAGGCTTCGACGGCCTGCCCCAGGAGCGGCCGTGCCGCCTTGGGCCTGCGACCGCGGCGCAGCCGGGCACCGTGGGCGAGACGGATGCGCGCCAGCTCGAAGGGGAAGTCGGCGCCGGGACGGGCTTCGGCGCGTTGGAACATCCTGGCGGCCTCGTCGTCGTCCTCGGCCGTCATGGCCAGCGCGCCGAAGGTGGTCAGGGCCAGGCGGGGCGAGATGTCCGGCAGGCCCGCCGTCCGCGCAGCCAGGGCGTGTTCGCGGGCCTGCCGGGCCCGGCCGGTGTGCAGGGCGGCCTCGACGAGGTCGAGCAGCGTGCGGGAGGCCTGATGCGCGCCGGGTTCGAACGTGCCGGGCCGGGTGATGCCGACCGCGCAGCGGTAGGCGGCCTCGTAGTTCCCCTCGCTCAGGGCGGCGGTGGTTCCCACCGCATCGGTGATCTGGGTGAGGAAGCCGATCCCACGGGGGCGGGCCCACTGGTCGACGACCGCCTGCAGTTCGCGGGCACGGCCCAGGTCGCCGCGCAGTGCCGCAAGGAGGGCCAGGTAGGCGCGGCTCTGGTGGGCGAAAAGACGGTGCCCGTGAGCCGTCGCCAGGTCCAGCACGCGCCGGCCGGTCCGCTCGGCCGCCTCCCACCGCCCCGAAGCCGTCTGGTCGAGCATGACCAGGTGCAGCATGGTCATGCCGTTCGCGGCGGCCCCTGAGCGCAGCTCCCGCTCCGCCGCGCGCGGAAGCCGGGAGCGGTACTGGCTGAGCGCGTCGACGTGGTAGGCGGCGACACCGAGCCGGGTGACGTCCCACGGATCCAGGTCCGGGTACGCGGAGCTCTCCCGTGCGATGCGCTCGCGGACCCCGGTTCCCCGGCGCACCACGTCGCTCCAGGCGTCCTGGTAGATCCGCGACTTCACGGGCAGCAGGTGGCCCAGGGAGTCCAGTAACGGGTGGGTGCGTTCCCACGCGTCGCCGCCGGCGTACTGGCTGATGGCCAGCAGGAGGTTCACCAGCCGGACCAGTTCCCCGTCCGGCCGCGCGGCACCGCTGTCACGGAGCCCCTCGACGGCCGCTGCCACCTGGCGGTGGGAGGAGTGCACGTCGCCGTCCTCGTACAGCGCGGTGTAGGCGGCCACCAGGACAGCGGTCGGCGACCCGGCCCCGCTCGGTGCCCGGTCGACGTCGACGAGACGCTGGGCCTGACCGAGCAGGCCGGCGTGTCCGGCGACGAACGCCGCGTCCCCGAGCCTGCGGGAGCGGTCCTCGAAGGCCCCGCTCAGTTCTGCCGCACGGCTCAGCCAGGTCACCGCCGCCGCCGCGCCGCCGCGCCGGGTCGCCGAGGCGGCGGCCCGCTCCAGCGCGACGGCGGCCTCTTCGTCCGGTCCCGCGGCAGCGGCGGCCAAGTGAACGGCACGCCGCTCGACATCGTCCCGGTGCACCCGCGCCAGGGCCGCATGGGCCGAGCGCCGCTCGTCGGGACCCGCCGCCCACACGACCGCCGACCGTACGAGCGGATGCCGGAAGACGGGCTCACCCGTCAGCGGATCCAGATCCAGCAAGCCTGCCGCCACGGCCTCGCCGACGTCCCGCATGCGGTAGCGCGCGGCGCGGACGCGGCCCGGGGCTCCGGTCTCCCCACCGTCCAGCGCCCCCCGCAGCAGTTCCCCCCGCAGCATCGGCGTCAGCGGCGCCAGACGCGCCCCGTACACCTGCCGGAAGCGGTCGGGGAGGGGAACGACGTCACAGTCGGAGGCCCCGGCAGCCCAACTGTCGCCCCTTCCGGCGAGGTAGGCGGGCAACTCCATGAGGGCAAGCGGATTGCCCTGGGCCTCATCGATGACCCGCTGCCGCACCACCGGGCCCAAGTGGGGATGGTGCGCGTCGATCAACTGCTCCGCAGCGTGTCCCGGCAGAGGCCGCACCGGCAGTTCGGGAAGGGCCGCCGAGTCGAAGCCGGACGTCCTCTCGGGACGCAACGCGACGAGGAGCTTCACCGTGGTACTGGCAAGGCGGCGGCCGACGAACCCGCAGATCTCGGCACTGGCCGGATCGAACCACTGGCCGTCGTCGAGTACCAGCAACAGGCGCGTCGACGAGGCCGCAACGACGATCAGGTCGAGGACCGCGGTCCCCAGGGTCATGACGGACGGAGCCTCTTCCCCGCTCTGCCCGAAGACCACGTCGAAGGCGACCCGGTGCGCCGCCTCCAGGCGCTCGGCGTACGGGAGCAGCGGGTACAGCAGTTGGTGCAGCCCGGCGAAGGGCAGCTGCGACTCCGCTTCGACGCCGACCGCCCTGACGACCCGGTACCCCGCACTCCCCGCCTGCCCGGAAGCGTGTTCGAGCAGGGCGCTCTTGCCCACACCCGTCTCGCCCCTGAGGACGAGGACCGCGCCCTCGGGCGAGGAGACGAACGAAGAGAGGACCGACTGCTCCAGTTCACGGCCCACGATGGGCGGCGCGGAAGACTCCATGGCGCTGACGCTTCCTTCCCGAACGGACCGGCTCGAGCCGGTGCTGTTGAGTGTCGGCCCACGCCCGGTGCTCCGCTCCGCGTCCGGGACGGTCCCGGGACCTGTGCTGCCCCGCGGACCCCGAGGGATCACCTGGGGCCGGGCGGAGGAACACGTCATCGGCCGGTGCCGCGAGTTGTCGCTCTCCGCGCTACCAATCTCCCAGCCGGACCGTTCACAGACCAGGCAGTTGAAAGGCAGTTCGACGGGCGGAGGCAAGCTCGCGTGGTGATCCTCGCCAGTCGTTCGTGGCAGGTGATCCGGCGGTAGCCGGTGAGCCGGCCCGTGGTCCGCTGGATCACCCACCGGTGGCGGTCCGGGGTCCGGCCCGACTCGACGCCCTGGCGGGGGGCGGTGGTGCAGGCCTCGTTCCGGGTCGTGTTTCCTCGGGGAGGCCCTGGACCAAGGGGATCAGTCCGTGCTGGTCGTGGACGGTGCCGGCCGAGACGTCGACGACGAGGGGCAGCCGTCCGCCGCGGCACGAACCGACCCGGGTCAGGGCAGCAGCTGTCCCCGCGCGGCGACCCAGAGCCGGTACCACTCCTCGTGCGTCAGGGCCGGGTCCCGGGAGACGGCGTCGCGGCAGGCGCGGATCCTCTCCGGTCGGCTGGTGCCGATCACCGGGACGATGCCGGCGGGGTGACGCCGCAGCCACCACAGCAGGACGGTCTCCGGGGTGGTTCCGTACTGCTCCGCCAGCTCCGCGACCAGGGCGGCGGCGGCCCGGTCGGCCTCCGTCCGCGGGTCGCCGGTGAAGCGCCCCTTCGCCAGCGGCCCCCAGGCCTGCAACTGGATGCCGCGCTCGGTGCAGTACTCCACCGTGCCGACGGGGAAACCGAGTTCGGCCCCCGCGACGGTGTTGACCAGCACCTCGGACTCCAGCCAGTCCCGCCGGTGCAGGCTCATCTCCAACTGGTTCGCCATCAGCGGCAGTTCCAACGGGCGCTGCAACCGGGCGATCTGCGGTGCGCTCATGTTCGAGACGCCGAACTGCCGCACCAGCCCCTGCCGGTGCAGCGAGGTGAGGGCCTCGGCCACGTCCTCCGGATCCGCGAGCGGGTCCGGCCGGTGCAGCAGCAGGGTGTCGAGGTGGTCGGTGCGCAGCCGGGTGAGGCTCTCCTCCACCCGCTGCACGATGCTGCTGCCGCGCAGGTCGTACCAGCCGATCCGGCCGTCCTCGGGCAGCCGGATGCCGCACTTCGTCTGCAGCGTGACCCGCCCGCGCAGCCCGGGGTCCCGGGCGAGCAGCTCGCCGAAGACGGCCTCGGCCTTGCCGTGCCGGTAGATGTCCGCGTGGTCGAAGACGGTGATGCCCGCCTCCAGGGCCGCCTCGACCGCCTGCCGGGCGTGGTCCACGTCGGCCGCGGTCCACGCCTCGCGGTCCCAGCCACCGCCCAGGCCCATGCAGCCGTAGACGACCCGACTCTCCGCCATGTCCTCACCCTTCGTTCCACGAACTCCGTCGCCGCCACCCCCAGCGGGCTCCACCATCATGCCTTTCACGGGACGCCGTACCGGCGGGGGCGGGCCGGGTCGGCGCCCCGCCGGGCGGCGGTGTTGCCGGGCAGCACGCTGTTGCGGATGCTCCAGGACCCGGACGGCGCCACCGCCGTCGCCGCGCGGCACAGGCAGCGGGACGTCATGGCCACCGGACGAGGCAGGCGGCGCCCATGTCCTCGGTGCCGGTCCGCCCTCACGCCGGCCGCACCCCCACCGCGCCGTCTCCGGCCGGTCGTGCACATCCGGGGCGGCCCGGTCGGTAGCTGCCGGGAGGACCCCACCAACGACCGCCTCGGAGAAATTCGGGAGGCTCGAAGCCCGAATCCACTCCCCTCCATTTTCAAGATATAGCGTCATCGGGGGCTTGCGGCAAGGCCCCCATGAGGGTGCAGAATCGACGCCTCAATCCCCTGACCTGCGAAAATGGGAGCCGAACATGCGCGTGGTACTGACGTCTTGGGGATCTCGGGGGGACATCGAGCCCCTGGCCGCCCTGGCGGCGGAGGTGCGGGCCCGCGGTGCGGAGGCGGTGGTGTGCGCGCCGCCGGACGAGGACTTCACGGCGCTGCTGGAGCGGGCCGGTGCGCAGGTGGTTCCGCTCGGTCCGACGGTGAAGTCGATCGTCGCCAATCCGAAGCCGCCCACCGGGCAGGACGCGTTCAAGCTCGCTCCGGCGCTGGTCGAGGCCCGTTTCGAGACGCTGGGCGCGGTGGCGGCGCGGGGGTGCGACGCCATCCTGGCGACGGGTTTGATGCCGGCCGGTGCGCGGGACGTCGCGGAGAAGCTGGGTGTCCCGTACGTGTTGGCCTGCTTCCACGTCTTCGGGCTTCCCTCGCGGCGTTTCCGGCCGGGGCGCCGCCCGGGGACGCCGTCCCCGGAGGGCGAGACCGACTACGAGGTGCTGTGGAAGCAGGACGCCGAGCGCGTGAACGAGTTGTACGGCGAGGCCGTCAACCGGGGGCGCGCGGCGATCGGGCTGCCGCCGGTGGACAACGTCCGCGACCACGTCTTCACCGAGCGTCCGTGGCTGGCTGCGGACCCGGTGCTGTGCCCGTCGGCCGGGATGACCGAGCTCGACCCGCTCCAGACCGGCGCGTGGATCCTGCCGGACACCCGGCCGCTGCCCGAGGGCCTGCAGGCGTTCCTGGACGCAGGCGAGCCGCCGGTGTACGTCGGCTTCGGGAGCATGGCGGCGTACGCGCCGAAGGACGCCGCGCGGGCGGCCGTCGGGGCGAGCCGCGCGCACGGGCGGCGGATCGTGATCGGCAGCGGCTGGGCCGGCCTGGACGCGGTGGACGACGGCGACGACTGCTTCGTGGTGGGCGAGGTCAACCAGCAGTCCCTGTTCCGCCGGGCGGCCGCCGTCGTCCACCACGGGGGCGCGGGCACGACCACCACGGCGACCCGGGCCGGAGCCCCGCAAGTGGTCGTGCCGCTGATCGCCGACCAGCCCTACTGGGCTTCCAGGATCGCCGAGTTGGGCATCGGAACGGCGCACACGGACCCCGCGCCGACGGTCGAATCGCTGACGGCGGCCCTGGAGACCGCACTGAGCCCGCAGGTACGGGAGCGGGCCGAAGCGGTCGCGGGCACGATCCGGACGGACGGCGCCTCGGTGGCCGCCGACCTCCTGCTCGACCTGGCCGCGGGCGTTCCAGTTGTCGTTCCGCGTCAGCCCTCGGCGTTGCCGTCGCTGTAGTCGTCGTAGAAGCCCCGCCCGGTCTTGACCCCGAGGTGGCCGGCCTCGACGTACTGCTTCAGCAGCTTCCGGGGGCCCTCGGGCAGACCGGGGCGCTCGGTGGCGTAGTGCTCCTCGATGTCGAGGACGACGTCCAGGCCGACCCGGTCCATCATCCGGAACGGGCCGGCGGGGGTGCCCATGTTGATCTCCCACATCCGGTCGACGTCCTGCGGGGTGGAGACGCCCTCGGCGACCACCTCCAGGGACTCGCGCTTGATGGCGGCCCAGATGCGGTTGAAGATGAAGCCGGTCGACTCCTTGTGCGCCTCGAACGGGAAGACGCCGTACTTGGGGAGCTCCTCCTTGAGGAAGGCGAGCACCGCCGGGTCGGTCCGCCCGTCCGACATCAGGTCGACGGCGTTCTGCACGGGGGGCATGTAGAAGTGCATGTTCACCACCCGCTCGGGGTGGCCGACCCGGTCGATGAACTGGCTGGTCGGGTAGGACGAGGAGTTGCTGGCGAGGATCGCGTCGGACTCGGCGGCGGCGTCCAGCTCGGCGAAGACGCTCTTCTTCAGTTCGAGCCGCTCGGGGACGGCCTCGACGATCAGCCATGCCCCGGACAGCGCCTCGGCGAGGTCGTCGGTCACCTCGACCCGCCCCGGCGTGCCGCCCTCGACGCGTCCGGCCACCTCGGCGAGGTGCTCCTCGACGTACGCCTTCGCCGCCTCGCCCGCGGGCTGCGACCTGTCGTGGATGCGGACCTCGCCGCCGCGGGTGGCGAACATCAGCGCGATGCGCCGCCCCAGGGTGCCGGCTCCGATGACGGCGACCGGCCGCTGTTCCACGTCCGTGGGAAGGGTGAAAGCCATCTGCTGCTCATCTCCTCTGGAGCACCACGCGCGGGTGGTGGCTCGTACGGTTGCCAACTGGTTCTCGGTGCGTGCGGAACGTGCTGGACGAGCCCGGCCGGGCCGGCTCCTGGACCGGGCTCGACGGCCGGGCCCGGGTCAGGCGCGCGGCAGCAGGCACAGGCCGGTGAGCGGCGCGCCCAGCGCGACGACCTCGCGCGGTGCGCGGTCGGCGGCCGGGCCGTCCGGCAGCGGGACCTCGCGGATGTGTCCGCCCAGGTCGGCGACGTAGGCCAGGCCCGCCCCGCCGTCGACGGCCAGGCCGATCGCCTCGGCGAAGCCGTCGGCCAGGATCTCGGGCGTGCCTCCGGCGGCGCCGGGTGCGGGCACGGGCGCCCGGTTGAGGGTGTTGCCGTGCGGGGCGGCGCCGCGGTCGGTCCAGTACAGCCAACCGCCGTCCACGTGCAGGTCGATGGGCTCGGGCAGGCCGCTCCACAGGACCTCGATGTCGGTGCGGTGCTCGGCGCTCCGGCCGTCGGGCAGCTCCAGGCCGGCCCGCAGGATGCGGCCCTGGCCGCCCTTGGCCGGGCCCTTCTGCGTCCAGTACAGGTACCCGCCGACCGGGTCGACGGCGACGCCGACGCACTCGCCCGGGATTCCCTCGGAGGCGGGCGTGACCACGAGGTCGGTGAGGCCGCTGCCGTCCGTGCGGACCCGGCTGACCCGGTGGCCCTCCCGGTCGCTCCAGTACAGCGTGCCGGCGCCGTCGGAGGTCAGCTGCTTGCCGGTCGTCATCGCGCCGTCCGCCACGACGTCGCGCCGGACGCCCTGCCCCGGGCTCCAGGCGTGGACGCCGCCGTTGCGGCGGGAGAAGTCGTAGCCGCCCTCGCCCGGGGTGCCGGGGTCCACCTCGGGGGCGCCCATGGTGGTCCAGTACACGGTGCCGGAGTCCACGACGATGCCGTCCGGCGCGGCGCCGGCGTCCTCGACCAGGGTCTCCACCCGGCCGTCCGGGATGCTCACCTTCAACACCCGCCCGGGGAACGGCTGGAGCGCCAGCAGGGACGGCGGCTCGGCCGCCGCGCCCACCGGTCCGGCCCCGGCCGTCCGGCCCTCGGTCCGTCCGGACCCGACGCCCTGTCCGGACCCGGCCCGGCCTCCCGTCCAGTCCAGCGGTGCCAGGGCGCCGCTGGTGCGCCGGTCGCGCAGGGCGACCAGCCGCCGGTAGGCCTGCTCGCCGGTGCCGTAGGCCTGTTCGACCGCGTCCAGGACCTCGCCGGTCCGCTCCGGGTCGGGTCGGCCGATCTCGAAGGACAGCTGCGAGCCGACGTGTTCCACCAGGTGGCGCATGCCGGCCGGCCCGCCGCCCAGGACACCGCTCTGGAACGGGCCGACGGTCGCCCAGCGCAGCCCGAGCGAGGCGCGGACCAGGTCGTCGAGGTCCGCCACGTCGATGACGCCCTGCTGCACCAGGTACGTCGCCTGGTCGTTGAAGACCTTCTGCAGGCGGTTGCCGACGAAGCCGGGGATCTCCTTCTTCAGCAGGATCGGGAGCTTGCCGAGCCCGCGGTACACGTCCATCGCCCGGTCGAGGGCGCGGGCGGAGGTCTGCGGTCCGGGCACCACCTCGACCAGCGGCATCAGCTCCGGCGGGTTGAACGGGTGGCCGATCACCAGCCGGTCGGCCGCCGCGTTGCCCTCCGCGATCACCGAGGGCAGCAGGGACGAGGAGGACGAGGCCAGCACCACGTCCTCGCGCGTGTGGGCGGCCAGTGCGGCGAACACCTGCTTCTTGACGTCGATCCGCTCCGGCCCGGCCTCCTGCACGAAGTCCGCCCCGTCCGCGGCCGCGGCCAGGTCCCCGGTCGCCGTCACCGCCAGGCCGGGCAGCTCGCGCGCCACCACCTCCGCGAGGTCCGGGCGCGGGTCGCTGACCCGGACCTCCCAGTCGGCCCCGGCGAACAGGCGCGCCCACGACATGCCGATGACACCGGCACCGACGATCGTCACGACCGCCATGAAAATCACCCCAGAGCAATCAGGAGAACCGGACAGCCCGCGGGTCCGAACCGCTGACGGGCACCACTGACGGGAGCCGCCGACGGGAACCGCTTCCGTCCCCGAGCTGTATACGAAGCAGTCCACACCCGTGAGGCCAGGTCTGTCCAATATATGATCCAGGCATGGTTGATATGGACAAAGATATCGCCCTCTCGCGGCGCCTCCTGGAGCAGTTTCTCGCCGTGGTCCGGGAAGGGCATTTCGGACGGGCCGCCGAGCAGCTCGGGATGAGCCAGCCGCCGCTCAGCCAGTCCATCCAGCGCCTGGAGCGGATGCTGGGCGTGCGCCTGCTGGACCGCGGCCCCGGTGGCGCGAGGCCGACCGCCGCCGGCGAGGTCTTCGCCGCCGACGCGCGGCGGCTGCTCGACCTGCAGACGGCTGCCGTCGCCCGGGTGCGCCGGGTGGCGGGCGGGAGCGAGGGCGACCTGCGGATCGGCTACGTCAGCCTGCTCAGCCACCTCCACCTGCCCGCGATGCTGCGCACCGTCGCCGAGGAGCTGCCGGGGCTCCGGGTGGAGTTGCACCACGGGTCGGCGGCCGCCGTCGCCGACCTGGTGCACACCGGGGCGCTCGACCTGGCCTTCGTGCGCGATCCGGCCCGGCTGCCCGCCGGTCTCGTCAGCACGGTGGTGGCGACCGAGCGCATCCGGGCGGCCGTTCCCGAGACCCACCGCCTCGCCGCGGCCGACGAGATCGACCTCGGGCAGCTGCGCGACGAGGACTTCGCGATGCCCGACCCGACGGCTCTGCCGGTCCTGGCCGAGCAGGTGCACCTCGCCTGCCACCGTGCGGGCTTCACACCCCGGGGTCTGGTCCTGGCCGACGAGCTGAGCGGCCTGTTCAGCTACGTCGCCGCCGGCCTGTGCGTGAGCCTGCTGCCCGAGGGCGTCCGGCACTTCTCCGCCGGCGGTGTCCGCCTCCTCGCGCTGCGCGGCGACGCCGGGCTCCTGGACACCACCGTCCAGGCCCTCCGCCGGCCCGACGCCGACCCGGCGGTGACCCGCCTCCTGGAGGCGGTCGCCGGTCGCCGGCCCTGAGCGCTCCGCCCCGCCGACGCCGCGCCCCGGGATCCCACCGACCGTCCGTCCCAGCCTGGTTGAGCATGCGGCCGCCTCGACCTGCTGGAGGTGGACCACGACGTCATGGGTCTCCGCGAGGCTGATCTGCGGGGCACTGCTCGGCCGGGGGCGGAGGGTGCCGGTGTTCTTGACGGCGTGCGGTGCGGCGAGCCGGCTGTGGGCCGGCGCCGGGGCGTTGCGCGGGTCGACGACGAAGTCGGTGGCGGACCTCGTCGAGGGTGTGCTCGGCGCTGCCGGGCTCCGCGGAACCCTGCGGAGCCCGGCGTTCAGGCGGCCGGGGCGCGGCCGAAGCGGGCGGCGCTGCCGTCGTCCAGGTCGTCCAGGAAGCCCGCCAGCACGTCGCCGACCTCGTGGAGGCAGCGGGCGGTGAACAGGAGGGGCTGGTAGCCGTCGATCCGGTAGGGGGTGGCGAGCATCGCGGGGACGTCCAGCACGCGCAGGCGCGGTCGCCGCAGGTGGCGCAGTTCGCCGTAGGAGGAGAGCAGGGCGGCGCCGTAGGCCTTGGGGACGCCGCCCTCGTCGAGGACGCCGTACTCCAGGGTGTACCAGTAGACGTCGCTGATCATCTGCAGCACGTCCGGGTCGTCGACGCGGGCGGCGGCCTTGCCGATCAGGCGGTAGAGGTCGGCGAAGGCCGGGTGGGAGAGGTGGATGCCGTGGCCGAGGACGTCGTGGAGGACGTCGGGCTCGGGGGTGTAGAGCGGCACGGCGGGGTGGCGGACGAACTGCACGGCGTGGAAGTAGCCGTCCGCCATCGAGCCGAGGAAGCGCTTGTTGGCGACCACGCCCCCCGCGAGGGTGAACTCGAAGCCCGTCCTCGCCCGCAGCGCCGCCCCGACCTCGCCGTGCTGCGGGATGCGGTCGGCGGGGATCGGGGCGTGCTCCCGGGCGGCCAGGACCGCGCGGCAGGCGTGCTCGCCCTGGGCCGCCCACAGCGCGCGGTGCACGGTGCGCCAGGTGCGCTGCTCGCTCGCGAGGTAGTCGACCGGCGGCGCGGGGTCGCCCACCCGGTGGCCGCGGGCCGCGGCGGCGACCGCCCGGCGGCGGCGCAGGTAGTGCGGGTCGCTGAGGCCGGGGTGCTCGGTCGCCGGGCCCAGTCGGCCGTCGGCCGTGACCGGCGTGCGTCCTGTCGTTCCGTTCACGAACCGCTTCTGTCCGGCCGTCGGCGATCCCACGCCTCCGCGGTGTCCTGCGAACGGGTGAAGCCGCGCCCTCGCCCGGGGGTGGTGAAGCGTGCTGCGGCGGTGCCCGTCGGTCCGGGACGAAGGTGCCGCCCGCGAGGGTCGCCAACGGCGTTCCGAGGGCGGCCGTCGGCGGCCGCCGGCGGCCACGGGGCGGGTCAGGCCGGGGCGTTCCGGGCCGGGTGGGGGGCCGCGGGTCCGCGGCGGGCGCGGGTGACGGCCAGGCCCGCGGCGACGGCGAGGGTGGTCGCGCCGAGCAGGCCGACGGCGTTCGCCAGGCCGTCGGTCGCCCCGGCGAGGCCGAGCAGGACGAGCGGGCAGACGAACTCGCCGAGGAAGAAGGCGGCGTTCCACAGGCCGGTGCCGCGGCCGCGGTCGGCGGGGGTGAGCAGGGCCATGGTGCGGGTGATCAGGGTGGGCAGGAGCAGGCCGGTGCCGAGGCAGTTGACGACGGCGCCGACGACCAGGACGGGGACGCTGTCGGCGAGGGCGACGAGGCCGAACCCGGCGGCGCAGAGGAGGAGGGTCGCCGGGAGCAGGCGTTCGGCGCGCTCGGTGAGGCGGGTGAAGGCGGCCGCGCCGAGGACGGTGGCGGCGCTGGCGGCCGCGGTGCACAGGCCGATGGTGGCGGGGGCGGTGGTGCCGAGGTCGTCCAGGAGGAAGGAGGTCTCGACGGGGACGGTGTAGAAGACGATCGCGCCGAAGAAGGTCAGCGCGCAGGGCGCCGACAGGCGGCGCAGCAGCGGGGCGCCGGGGCTCGCGGTGGGGGCGGCGGCGCGGTGGCGGTGGTGGGTCGGCCGGAGTACGGCGGCCAGGAGCGGGGCGAGGAGCAGGCCGACGGCGTAGGCCCAGAACGGGGCGCGCCAGCCCGCCGAGCCGGCGGCGCCGCCGAGGGCGAAGAAGGCGGTGGCGGAGAGGGCGGAGCACATGGCCTGCAGGGCGAGGTACTTCTCGCGCTGCCGACCGCTCCAGTAGTCGCCGATCAGGGTGGTGCAGCAGGTCATGACCGCGGATTCGGCGACGCCGACCAGGGCCCGGCTGGCGATGATCGCGGGCAGCGAGTCGAGCCAGAGCGGGGCGGTGCCGACGAGCGCGTACAGCACGGTGGCGGCCACCAGCAGGCGGTGGCGGCCGAGGCGGTCGATGATCGCGCCCGCGAACGGGGCGATCAGGGCCAGGGAGAGCGCGGGGACGGTCAGCGCCATCGGGGCGAGGGCGCTCGCCCCGGGGGTGGCGGCGAAGTGCTCCTGGAGCTTCGGCAGGACGGGGGCGATCAGCACGGCGCCGAGGATCGGCAGGCAGCTGCCCGCCATCAGCAGGACGACGGTCAGCCGGGGGCGGGCGAGCACCGGCGCCGCTGCCGGGGCGTCGGCGGGAAGGGCGTCGGCGGGAAGGGCGTCGGCGGGAAGGGCGTCCGGGGGAGGGGCGGCGGCGGGAGGGGACGCGGGCATGACGGCTCCGTTCGAGGGGGAGGCGGGCCGCGGTCGGCCGGGGTGGGGGCGCGCGGGGCGGCCCGCCCGGGACGGGGACGGCGGTGGGGGTGCCGGCGCGGGGCGTCGGGTCGACGGGCCGGGGTGGCTGCCATCTTGAGGGGGCGGTCGCGTCCAGGGGAATGGTCCGGCCGATCGATTGTGCGGATACCCGTCATCCGTCGGACGGATGACGCCGCGTCGGCACCGGCAGTTCGGCGCCGACGCGCGCCGCGGTCTCGCGCAGCCACTGGTGGGCGGCGTCCTGGGTGTGGACGGGGTGCCACCAGAGGGCTTCCACCAGCGGGACGGGGTCGAAGGGGCAGGGCAGCGTGCGGACGCCGCCGTGCGGGCCGATCCGGTCGGCGAGGCGTTCCTGGATCAGGGCGACCCGGCGGGTGCCCGCGACCATCGCGGGCAGCAGCTGGAAGGTCTCCACGGAGACCTCGACGCGCGGTTCGACGCCGAGCAGCGCGAGCTGGCGGGCCGCCGGGGCGTCGTGGGTGCGCTGGTAGACGGCCCAGGGGAGGCGGGCCAGGTCGGCCAGGGTGAGGGCGTCGCCGACCTCCGGGTGGTCGTCGGCGAGCAGGCAGACCCAGCGGTCGGTGTACAGGTCGAGGGAGGGGAAGCCGCTGATGACGCCGTGCGGCAGCAGCAGGCCGTCGGCGGTGCCGAGGAAGTCGCCGATCGAGTCGACCAGGGTCGGGCCGACCTGTCGGAAGCGCAGCCGGACGCCGGGAGCCTCGGCGTGCACGGCCCGGGCGAGCGGGGCGCCGAAGACGGCGGAGCCGTAGTCGGAGGAGAGCAGGGTGAACTCGCGCTCCGCGGTGGCCGGGTCGAAGGAGGCCTGGCAGGTGAAGACCCGCTCCAGCAGGTCGCAGGCCGGTCCGGTCATGGCGAGCAGCGCGGTGCCGAGCGGGGTGAGGGTGTAGCTGTTGCCCGCGCGGGAGAGCAGGTCGTCGTCGAAGTGCTTGCGCAGCCGGGCGAGGGCGGCGCTCATGGCGGGCTGGCTGAGCCCGACCCGCTGCCCCGCCCGGGTGACGTTGCGCTCCTCCAGCAGGGCGCGCAGCGCCGGGACCAGGTTGAGGTCGAGGGTCGCGAGGTTCATCGGGGCACCCGCATATCTGTCCGGTGGATGGTCGGTATCAACAGAATCGATTTCCATGATTGCCGCAGCGGGGCCACATTAGTCGCAACGCATCGAGAGGAAACCTCGTGGCAACACACGCGCAACCCTCCGGCCCCTTCGCCCTCGGCACCTTCGCCGACGGCGACGGCGCGCCGTTCCCCGGCCTGGTGGTCGACGGCCGGGTCCTGGACCTCCGCGGCCGCCCCGCGCTCGGCAGCCCCGCCACCACCCGCGACCTGCTGGAGCGCTGGGAGCAGGCGCTGCCCGTCCTGCACGACCTGGCGGCCCGGACGGACGGCGCCTGGCGCCCCGTCGAGGGACTGCGCACCCTCGCCCCGGTCGAGCCCCGGCAACTGCTGCAGTCCGGCGCCAACTACCGGCAGCACGTGATCGACCTGGCGATCGCGCACCGCCCCGCCGACGACGCCCGCCCCGTCGAGCAGGCCCGCGCCGAGATCGGCGCGATGATGGACCGCCGGGCCGCCGAGGACCAGCCGTACGTGTTCATCGGCCTGCCGTCCTCGATCACCGGCCCGTACGACGACGTGGTCCTCCCGCACTGGTGCACCAAGCCGGACTGGGAGTTGGAGCTCGCCGCCGTCATCGGCGCCCCCGCGTACCGGGTCACCCCCGAGCAGGCGCTCGGGCACGTCGCGGCGTACACCATCGCCAACGACCTGACCGCCCGCGAGCTGGTCTTCCGCCGGGACATGCCGGAGATCGGCACCGACTGGCTGCGCTGCAAGAACGCCCCCGGCTTCACCCCGCTCGGCCCCTACCTGGTGCCCGCCGGGTTCGTCGCGGACCCCGCCGACCTGCGGGTCACGCTGAAGCTGAACGGCGAGACCATGCAGGACGAGTCCACCGCCGACATGCTCTTCGACGTGGCGCGGATGGTCTCCTACGCCTCGCAGACCACCCGGCTGCTGCCCGGCGACCTGGTCCTCACCGGCAGCCCCGCCGGGAACGGCATGCACTGGGGCCGCTTCCTCGCCGACGGCGACGTCATGGACGGCACGATCACCGGCCTCGGCGCCCAACGCACCCGCTGCGTCCGGGAGTCCGCGTGAGCGCCCCGGACCGCACCGACCCCGAGGGCGCGATAGCCGCCGCCGCGAAGGCGTACTCCAACTGGGGCCGCTGGGGCGCCGACGACCGGCTCGGGACGCTCAATTTCCTGGACGGGGACAAGCGGCGGCAGGCCGCCGGGCTGATCCGGCAGGGCGTCAGCTTCTCGCTCGCCCAGCGCTTCGACATGAACGGCCCCCAGAAGGGCTGGCGGCGGCGCACCAACCCCGTGCACACCATGCTCGACACCGGCACCGACGCCGCCGCCGGGCTGCAGGGCTTCCCGCACGGCATCGGCGGCGCCGACGACGTGATCGCGATGCCGTTGCAGTGCTCCACCCAGTGGGACGGCCTCGGCCACATCTTCGACCACGGCAAGGCGTGGAACGGCCGCGACGCCGCCACCACCGTCACCTCCGAGGGCGACCTCGTCACCGGCATCGAGCACATGGCCCACCAGATCGCCGGCCGCGGCGTCCTGCTGGACGTCGGACGGGCGATCGGCGCCGACGGCGAACTGCCCGACGGCTTCGCGGTCACCGAGGAACACCTCGCCGCCACCATCGAGGCCCAGGGCCCGAGTTCGGCCGTCGGCCGCGGCGACATCGTCGTGGTCCGCACCGGGCAGCTCAGCCGGGTGCGGCGCGAGGGCTGGGGCGAGTACGCGGGCGGACCGGCCCCCGGCCTGTCCTTCACCACCGCCGGATGGCTGCACGGCAGCGAGATCGCCGCGATCGCCACCGACACCTGGGGCTTCGAAGTCCGCCCCAACGAGTTCGACCACGCCTTCCAGCCGCTGCACCAGGTCGCCATCCCCCACATCGGCCTGCTGATCGGCGAGATGTGGGACCCGGACGCCCTCGCCGCGCACTGCGCCGCCGACGGCACCTACGAGTTCTGGCTGACCGCCGCCCCGCTGCCGATCACCGGCGCGGTCGGCTCCCCGGTCAACCCGATCGCCGTCAAGTAGCCCCGGCGCGAGGCCCGTTCGGCCCGCGCCTGTCTCCTCCTGTCCGCCGCGCGACGAGGCGCGGCCCACCCGCCAGGGAGCAACCCCCATGACATCCACCAGTGTTCGATCCGTTCTGGTGATCGGCGGTGGTACCGCGGGCAACGGCCTGACGGTGCTGCTGCGCCGGGCCAAGATCGCCGTCGACCTGATCGAGGCCAAGCCCGACTGGAACGTCTCCGGTTCCGGAATCACCTTGCAGGGCAACGCACTTCGCGCTCTGCGCGAGATCGGCGTGTGGGAGCGGGTCCGGGAGTCGGGCTTCGCGTTCGACGAGGTCGGCCTCACCGCCCCTGACGGCACCGTGCTGCACGTCGCCCGCGACGCGCGCACCGGCGGTGAGGACCTGCCCGCGACGGTGGGCATGCAGCGTCCGTGGTTGCAGCGCGTCCTGATCGACGCGGTGAAGGCGTCCGGTGCGAACGTCCGCCTCGGCACCACCGTCACCGCGCTGCGAAGCGACGACGACGGGGTGGACGTCGAGTTCTCCGACGGTACGACGGGCCGCTACGACCTGGTGGTCGGTGCGGACGGCATCTCCTCCGCGACCCGCGCGATGATCGGGATCACCGAGCGCCCCGAACCGACCGGCATGGCGATCTGGCGGGCTCCCGCTCCGCGTCCGGCGGGGGTGGAGCGCACCGATCTGGCCTACGGCGGGCCCGCGTACATCGCCGGGTACTGCCCGACCGGGCCGGACACGGTCTACGCGTACCTGGTCGAGCCGAAGCGGGACCGTGCCGCCATCGACCCCGCCACCTACGCCGAGGAGATGCGGCGGCTGGCGGCCGGGTACGGCGGCCACTGGGAGCAGATAGCCGCCTCGATCACCGACCCCGGGCAGGTCAACTACACCTGGTTCGACCGGCACCTGGTCGAGGGCCCGTGGCACCGGGACCGGGTGGTGCTGGTGGGTGATGCCGCGCACGCCTGCCCGCCGACCCTGGCCCAGGGCGCCGCGATGTCCCTGGAGGACGTCCTGGTGCTGGCTGAACTCCTCACCGGGGAACAGGAGTTCAGCGAGCAGGTGCTGCTCGACTACCAGGCCCGCCGGCTGCCGCGGGTGCGGATGGTGGTGGAGAACTCCTGCCAGCTGGGCCGGTGGTTGATGGACGGCGTCCGCGACGCCGACGTGCCCGGCCTGATGGCCCGCACCACCGCCGTCCTCAAGGAGACTCCGTGACCACCGGCCCCGCCGTCGACGTCCACGCCCACCTGCTGCTGCCCGAGGTCGAAGCCCTCGTCGCCGGGCAGGTCGGCCTCGCCCACGCCAAGGCCCTGGACGCCCGCCGCAACGGTCCCAAGGCGCTGTCCGTCAACGGCCCGATGGTCGCCGCCCGCCTTCCGCTGCTCACCGACCCGGCCGCCCGGCTCGCCGCCATGGACGCCCAGGGGATCGACGTGCAGCTGGTCTCCCCGTCGCCCTCGCACTACCACTACTGGGCCGACGAGCAGACGGCGCGCAAGGTCTGGGAGGCGGCGAACACCGCCACCGCCGCGCACTGCGCCGCGGCCCCCGACCGGCTGCGCGGCCTGGGCCTGATCCCGCTCCAGCATCCGCACCTGGCCGTCGAAGCACTCGACCACGCCCTCGCCGCCGGACTGCTCGGCGTCGAACTCTCCAGCCACGCACCGGGGGTGGAGCTCTCCGACCCGTCCCTGGAGGCCTTCTGGGCCCGGGCCGCCGAGACCGGCGCGGTGCTGTTCCTGCACCCCTTCGGATGCACCCTCGACGAGCGCCTCGACCGCTGGTACCTGTCCAACACCGTCGGCCAGCCCACCGAGAACGCCGTCGCCCTCTCCCACCTGATCTTCTCCGGCGTCCTCGACCGCCACCCCGGCCTGAAGCTGATCGCCGCGCACGGCGGCGGCTACCTGCCCACCCACATCGGCCGCTCCGACCATGCCTGGCGCGCCCGCCCCGACGCCCGCGGCTGCGCGCACGAACCCAGCTCCTACCTGCGGCGGCTGTACTTCGACTCCCTCGTCCACGACCCTCACGTGCTAAGGGAGTTGGTCCGAGCGGCGGGCGCCGACCGGGTGCTGCTCGGCTCCGACTTCCCGTTCGACATGGGCACCGAGGACCCGCTCGCCTCACTCGCCGAGGCCGGTCTGCCGCCCGCCGACCACGCCGCCGTCCGCGGCGCCAACGCCATTGCCCTACTGGGCATTTGACCGAGGAGAACTCCCATGAACCGCCTGCTCACCCACCTGCGGCACGTCGACCTCGCCGTGCCCGACTTCGAGAAGCAGCTCGACTTCTACTCCGGCGTCTGGGGCCTGACCGAGACCGCCTCCGACAACGGGATCTCCTTCCTGGCCGCCGAGGGCTCCCCCGAGCAGTACGTGGTGCGCCTGCGCCGAGCCGAGGAGAAGCGCCTCGACCTGGTCTCCTACGGCGCCGCCACCCCCGCCGACGTCGACACCCTCGCCGAACAACTCCTCGCCGGGGGAGTGGAGCTGATCACCAGGCCGGGCGCCGTCGACACCCCCGGCGGCGGCTACGGCTTCCGCTTCTTCGACTGCGACGGCCGCACCATCGAGGTCTCCGCCGACGTCGCCGCCCGGCAGCACCGCCGGATCGAGGCCCAGGAGTCGATCCCCGTCCGGCTCTCCCACGTCGTCCTCAACTCGCCCGACCTGGACCGCACCCGTGCCTGGTACGAGCAGCACCTCGGCTTCCGGCTCTCCGACACGCTGTCCTCCCCGCACATGGGCGAGGTCATGCACTTCATGCGGATCAGCAACCAGCACCACTCGATGGCCCTCGCCAAGGGCCCGCACACCTCGCTGCACCACATCTCGTTCGAACTGCGCGGCCTGGACGAGTACATGTACGGCACCGGGCGGGTGCTGCGGGCGGGCGTCCGCAAGATCTGGGGCCCCGGCCGGCACCTGGCGGGCAACAACACCTTCTCCTACTTCCTCGACCCGCACGGCAACACGGTGGAGTACACCACCGAGCTGGAGTCCCTGGACGAGGACACCTGGCACCCGCACGTCTACGACTTCTCGCAGCCCGAGGTCACCGACCAGTGGGGCACCGCCAACCCGATGAGCGAGATCGTCGCCAGGGAGTCCTTCAACGACGTCGACCGCGGCGTCTTCGTCGCCCCGCCGGTCTGATCCGAGGAGGTACCCCCCATGCGCTTCGCCACCTACGAGCACCGGGGCCGCCGCCACTGCGGCGCGCTCGCCGACGACCGCCTGCACCCGCTGCCGGACGGCACCGAGCTGCTCGACCTGATCCGTTCCGGCGCCGAGGCCCTGCACGCCGCCGGCCGCACCGCCCTGGCCGGTCCGCCCGGCCCGGCCCTCGACGAGGTGCGGCTGCTACCGCCCCTCCAGCCGCCCACCGTCCGCGACTTCGTCGCCTTCGAGGAGCACGTCGAAGGCGTCCGCAAGAGCGTCAACGGCGTCGCCGGCGTCCCCGAACAGTGGTACGCCGCACCGACGTTCTACTTCGGCAACCCCTACGCGGTGATCGGCGCCCACGACGACGTGCCCGTGCCGCCCGGCTCGCAGGCCCTCGACTTCGAACTGGAGGTCGCCGCCGTCATCGGCCGCGAGGGCAGCGACCTGACGCCGAAGCAGGCCCGCGACCACATCATCGGCTACACGATCTTCAACGACTGGTCGGCCCGCGACCTGCAGTCCGCCGAGATGCAGGTCGGCCTGGGCCCCTGCAAGGGCAAGGACACCGCCACCACCCTCGGCCCCTGGCTGGTCACCGCCGACGAACTCGAACCCCACCGGGACGAGGACGGCTTCCTGCACCTGGCGCTCACCGCTAGCGTCAACGGCATGGTGGTGGGCACCGACCTGCTCTCCAACATGGGCTGGACCTTCGAGGACCTGGTCGCCTACGCCTCCCGCGGCACCGTCGTCCGCCCCGGCGACGTGCTCGGCTCCGGCACCATGGGCAACGGCGGCTGCCTCGCCGAACTCTGGGGCCTCAACGGCGCCCAGCAGCCCGCGCCGCTGAAGGCCGGCGACACCGTCACCCTCACCGTCGAAGGCATCGGATCGACCGCCAACACGGTCGTCCCCGGTGCCGCACCGCGGCCGGTCCCCGCCGCCCGCCCGCGCCCCCGGACCCGCCCGTGACCGGGGAAGGACGACTGGCCGGGAAGGTCGTCGTCATCACCGGCGCCGCCCAGGGCCAGGGCGCGGCCGAGGCCCGGACGCTGGCCGCGGAGGGCGCCGTCGTGGTCGCCACCGACGCCCGGCCCGCCCCCGGCTGCCGGGTCCTCGACGTCACCGACCCGGACGCCTGGGCCGCACTCGCCGCCGACCTGCGCGCCGAACACGGCGCCGTGCACGGACTGGTCAACAACGCGGGCGTCACCTGGCGGGCCCGGCTCGGCGAGGTCACCGCCGCCGACTTCGCCCGCGTCCACGCCGTCAACGCCACCGGCCCGCTGCTGGGCACGCAGCACCTCGCCCCGCTGATGCCGCCCGGCGCCTCGATCGTCAACGTCGGATCCGCGGCCGCCCTCACCGCGCACTACCCGGTCGCCTACACCGCCAGCAAGTGGGCGCTGCGCGGCCTCGCCAAGGCCGCCTGCCTCGAACTCGGGCCGCTCGGGATCCGGGTCAACACGATCCACCCCGGCTTCATCGAGACCGAGATGACCGCCACCGCCCCGCCCGCGTTCCGCGAGGCCAACCTGCGCGAGACCCCGCTGGGCCGCACCGGCACCGTCGAGGAGGTCACCGGGCTGGTGGTCTTCCTGCTCTCCGACGAGGCCTCCTTCATCACCGGCGCCGAGATCCCCGTCGACGGCGGCTACACCGCGCACGGCGGAGCCAAGTCGGTCTCCGACGCGATCCGAGCCTGAACTCACGCTTCTATCAAGGAAGGTGCGCATGGACAAAGTCACTCCCACCGCGGCCGCGGCGGTCGCCGACCTCCCCGACGGGGCGTCAGTGGCCGTCGGCGGCTTCGGACTCAGCGGCATCCCCTCCACCCTGATCCGCGCCCTGCACGAGCAGGGCGCGAGCGGGCTGCGGGTGGTCTCCAACAACTGCGGCGTCGACGGCGCGGGCCTGGGCCTGCTGCTGTCCGCCGGACGCATCGCCCGCGTCACCGGCTCGTACGTCGGCGAGAACAAGGAGTTCGCCCGGCAGTACCTCGGCGGGGAGCTGGAGGTGGAGCTGGTGCCGCAGGGCACCCTCGCCGAGCGGCTGCGGGCGGGCGGCTGCGGCATCCCCGCCTTCTACACCCCGGCCGGGGTCGGCACCCAGGTCGCCGACGGCGGCCTGCCCTGGCGCTACGCGGCGGACGGCTCGGTCGCGCTGGCCTCGCCGCCCAAGGAGCAACGCGCCTTCGACGGAAGGGAGTTCGTCCTCGAGCGCGGCATCACCACCGACTACGCCCTGGTCCGGGCCGCCCGAGGCGACCGGCACGGCAACCTGGTCTTCCACCGCGCCGCCCGCAACTTCAACCCGCTGGCCGCGATGGCGGGCCGGATCACGGTCGCCGAGGTGGAGGAACTCGTCGAGCCGGGTGAGCTTGACCCGGACCAGGTCCACCTGCCCGGCGTGTTCGTCCGACGCGTCGTCGCGCTCACCCCCGCCCAGGCCGCCGACAAGGCGATCGAGAAGAGGACGGTGCGTCCCTGATGCCCTGGACCCGCCCGCAGATGGCCGCCCGCGCCGCCCGCGAACTCACCCCCGGCAGCTACGTCAACCTCGGCATCGGCCTGCCCACCCTGATCCCCGACCACCTGCCGCCCGGCGTCGACGTCGTCCTGCAGTCCGAGAACGGCATCCTCGGCACCGGGCCCTACCCGGCCGAGCAGGACGTCGACCCGGACTTGATCAACGCCGGGAAGGAGACCGTCACCGTCCTCGCGGGCGCGTCGTTCTTCGACTCCGCGCTCTCCTTCGGCATGATCCGCGGCGGCCACATTGACACCGCCGTGCTCGGCGCGATGCAGGTCTCCGCGCGCGGCGACCTCGCCAACTGGATGATCCCCGGCGCGGTGGTCAAGGGCATGGGCGGCGCGATGGACCTCGTCCACGGCGCCCGCCGCGTCATCGCCCTGACCGAGCACACCGCCAAGGACGGCACCCCCAAGATCGTCGACACCTGCACCCTGCCGCTCACCGGCCGGGCCTGCGTCCACCGGATCGTCACCGACCTCGCCGTGCTGGACGTCACCCCCGAGGGTCTGGCCCTGGTCGAGACCGCGCCGGGCGTCACCACCGGGGAGGTCCTGGCCGCGACCGGCGCGCCCGTCCTGGTCCGGACCTGAGCGGGACCCGCGCGCGACGGCCCCTCCCGGAAGTCACCGGGAGGGGCCTGCGGTCGTGCGGCGGCGGGTCAGGAGGTGGGCATCAGGACGGTGTCGACAATGTAGACGGTGGCGTTGGCGGTCTGGACGTTGCCGCACAGGACCTTGGAGTTGCCGTTGACGGTGAAGTCGGGCTGGGCGCCGGTGACGGTGAG